>NZ_JAUMIO010000017.1:0-100573 GCF_032905925.1 Pectobacterium sp. HCp5_1 | reverse complement strand
TCAGTGCTTATGAGATGTTGCCGGATAAAAAGCACATAACTGGCAAGCTTTACACGCAGCGGATTGAACGTGAAAATCTGAATCTTCGCAACCGGTTAAAACGACTGAATCGTAAAACTATCGAGTACTCAAAATCAGTGGAAATGCATGACAAGATAATCGGCACATTCATCGAACGTGAACATTATCTGCAATGACCTGATCTACATATTGAATACGTGACCGACAAAGGCGTGACCTGTCCCCTTAGTTTCTGTCCAGATAAATACACCGTTCTCTAATGGGTTATTTTCTTTTTGGCATTCTTGGCTCTGATTAATCCATTCCCCTTTTGAGGGCGTGAGATAAATCGGGTCATCCCTGAAGTAATTTATTGGGTCAGGCTTAATATTTTCCCGTGGGTTACGCCACAGCCCTAACCCGCGGCCGTACTGCATAAATTTATCGTGTTCCACTAAACCAACTCCATTTGGTTTCATCGTCACTGAACTGTGATAGCACAAGGCGGGATCGCTCCCGCCTCATTTATCTCATTCCACATATGACATTCAGTTCCATTTGCTGATCACAACTATCTAACCTTCTTGAAAATGATCAGAATCAGAGTCATACACACAGGAAAACCAATTAAAGCAACCTCAAGGACATTATCTGTGGCCTTATAAATATTTTCTATAACGGCCTCATGATAATCGATAGTAACCACCTTACCCAGTGGCATGTCCCCTTTATTATCTAACGGAAAAATAGCAAGAAAGAGCCACAGATAATATACAAAGGTTACTAATGCTATTCCTCCCCAGCGCATAACCGTCTTACATTCACTTGTTAACATCATGCATCCCTTCTAATAATCCCCCGACAGTACCACCAGAATAAGGCGACACCTTGCCAACACCAGAAGCTATCTCAGCGGCAGCTCGAAAAGCTTTCATTCTTATTGTTGATTCATCTAGAGGGTTAAACCCATTAATATTGGGGTACTGTTTTCTAAACTCACTCGTCATATCAACAACAAGCATCGATGACTCAGCGTTTTTTCTTTCTAAATACCGCTGTAGCGATACCGGCACGGCAAAATCTTCTTCGTAATCAATTCGCATCTGAGAGTGAGTGGTATATCCTCCCTCAAATATCTGTGATCCCGCTATCTTCACGCCTTTTGTTGTATGGGTTGTACAGTTAACCCCTGTCACATCATATTGATCAATTGTGTGGCCATCTCGTTTGGTATCATCCCCCATGTCTGGCGTCTCTTTAGCTTTGCTTCCTGAATGCCACAGCCTTTCAAAGTACATTCTTGCAATCGTAGGATCTGCATCTGTAATGATGAATGCCTTCGCCTCCATCTTGTACAGCTCTTCTCGGTAATATGTTCTGGCATCTTCAAACCGCAAAAAGTTTAAGATGCCATCACCGACAGTCCCGCCAGCACCAGACCGTCTACCGAATCGACCATAAGTGAAAACAGAAGCACTATTACCCTCATGAACAGAGACAAAGGCGTGACCTGTCGCCTTAGTTTCTGTCCAGATAAACACACCGTTCTCTAATGGGTTATTTTCTTTCTTGCACTCTTGGATTTGATTAACCCATTCTCCTTTTGAGGGTGTGAGATAAATCGGGTCATCTCTGAAGTAATTTATTGGGTCAGGCTTAATATTTTCCCGTGGGTTACGCCACAGCCCTAACCCGCGGCCATACTGCATAAATTTATCGTGTTCCACTAAACCAACTCCATTTGGTTTCATCGTCACTGAATTGTGATAGCACAAGGCGGGATCGCTCCCGCCTTGTCTCTGTTTACCTTATTCAGCGCGATTTATTTACCGCTTTTTATTCACAGCCTTTTATTCACAGTATTGGCGCAGCGAGTCCTGTTTTTCCGGCAACAGGCGATACAAATAAACCGGTCGGCCGGTTGAGCCGTACAGGATATTGGTGGTCAGGATGCCAGTATCAGACAGATAGATCAGATACTTACGGCAGGAGACGCGGGAGATACCAATCGCATTCGCTAGCATCTCGGTAGAGAACTCGATGCCCTGATTACCTTCAATCCACTCGCAGACGGTACGCAGCGTCAGGCTGGTCAGTCCTTTCGGCAATTTCTTACGTTCGCTAACCGTGCTACTGCTGGTACGACGAATCAGGTTATCAATATCCGACTGCCCAACAAAATCGCGGTGTTTGAACAAGTTCGCCTCTTCGCGATAGGCGGTCAGCGCCTGTTCGAAACGCGAGAACTGGAAAGGCTTAATCAGATAGTCCACCACACCGTAATGCAGCGCTTTCTTGATGGTGTACACATCGCTGGCAGACGAGATGATGATGACGTCCGTCTTTTCGCTGAATTCACGGATAGTCGGCAGCAGGTCCAGTCCATTATCCTGCTGCATATAAATATCCAGCAATACCAAATCGATTTCCGAGTCAGGTTGCATCAGCAGGTTGCGCGCCTGCTGCAATGTGGGGACGGTCGCATAGCAGCTAAATCCAGAAACCTGGTTCAGATAAGATTTGTTAAGCTCTGCAACCATGGCATCGTCATCAACAATCAGTACATTAATCATGGTCAAACAGCCTTGCTTGATAAGGAATAGTAACGAAAAACTGGGTGTACACCTCAGGTTCTGATTCAAACTCGATAGTGCCGCCAATCTTCTCCAGACTCTGCTTGGTCAGGTACAGGCCGATACCGCGCCCGCTACCTTTGGTAGAGAATCCCTGTTCATAAATGCGCGCCTGACTCTCCGGCGAAATGCCGGGGCCGTCATCCCCCACGGTACAGTGAAGGCGGCCATTCTGATGATGGAAACTCACGCTGATTTCGCAGTTTTCCTGCCGATCAATCGCGTCCATCGCATTCTCGATCAGATTACCCAATACGGTAATCAATTCATTGGTGGCATCGACATCATCGGTATCTGGCAGCAGACTCTCCTCGCTGATGGAGAGCGTAATGCCAAGATCGCGCGCGCGGTTGATTTTACCCAACAGGAAGCCGGCAATCACTGGCGATTTCACTTTACGAATAATCGAACCAATTTCCGCCTGATAATTATTGGCGGTCTTCAGGATATAATCTTCCAACTGCGAGTAATATTTTAAGTGCAGCATCCCCAGGATAACGTGCAGCTTGTTCATAAACTCGTGCGACTGCGCACGCAGCGCATCCGCATAGTAGGACATCCCACTCAACCGTTGCAGCAGCTGGCTGATCTCCGTTTTATCACGGAATGTCGCAATCGCGCCGATAATGTCGCCCTTCACAAAAACCGGAACGGTGTTAGTCAGCAGCAGGTGGCCGTTAAAGTTAATCTCTTCATCACGCCGCGGCGTACCGCTCTCCAGCACTTGTTTCAGGTGCAGATGTTCAAGCCACTGGTCGCTGACGCGTTCAGCAGGCTTCGGAGCCGGCGTTTCACTGCCCTGCAGCTTATTCTGCCGGAAAAGCCGTCGCGCCTCATCATTGATGACCGTAATCCGGCCATGCTGATCGACCGCGATAACGCCTTCTTTGATGTGTTTGAGCATCGCGTTACGCTGTTCAAACAGGTTTGAGATCTCAAACGGCTCGAATCCCAGCATAATGCGCTTGAGCACCTTCACCAAAATCAGCGTGCCCAGCCAGCCGACCAGCGCCCCCGCCAATAGCGTCCAGGGAATCATCCAGCGGTTATCGCTGATCACCTTCTGCACGCTGGTTAAGGCAATCCCCAACGCGACAACGCCAACCTGCTTATGGTTGCTGTCGAAAACCGGTGTAAAGACCCGCAGCGCGGGATCGAGCGTTCCCCGGTTGATGGCGGTATTTTCCATACCCAACAGCGCCGGGTAGATATCCCGACCAGCAAAATGCTCACCGATTCTTTCCGGTTCAGGGTGGCTATGGCGCACCGTGTCCATATCTGTGACCGTGACAAAGAGCAGTTGATTGCGCAGTCGGATCGTCTCCGCAGCCGCCTGCACTTCCTCAGGCCGACCAATCCCTTTAAGTTCATCAATCACCACGGGAGAGGCGGCAAATGTGCGAGCAATGGCAAAGGCTTTTTCTCGCAGATGATCTTCTGAAAGCTGATTAATGCGAAAAAACAGCAAGGAATAGACCACCAGCAACACCGCACCAAGCACAACCGACACCATCAGAAACACCGATGTTCCCAGCTTTAGCGGTGCCTTTTTCTTGCCCATGTCACTCTCCGAAACCACCATCATCACACCGTTATCTTATACTGTTTCGTCGCGTTTCGCGTGCCGTGATGCATACGCCCCGTCACAAGGACAGGGCGTAGGCTTGAAGAAAGGAAATCAGGCTTAACGTTGCGGTACATTTTTTGTGTCAGGAATGTTTCGCATCTGGAAAGCCAGCAGTACCCGCGTTTACCAGAAACCGAGCATTTTCCACCACATTCCGCCAACACCCAGCCAGATAGGGATGATGACCAGACTGACCAGGAAACCGATCTTCCACCAGGTTCCCAGCGGCACGTAGCCAGTGCCGAACAAAATCGGTGCCGGACCACTGGAGTAGTGGGTCGTGGACATAAACAGGTTACTGAAGATACCGAATACCAGTACGGTCAGCATCGGCGGCGCACCGGCTGCCAGCGCGATAGAGACAAAAATCGCATACATGGCGCTGATGTGGGCAATCGCGCTCGCCATCAGGTAGTGGCTGTAGTAGTACACCAGCAGCAGCAGACCCAGCATCGGCAACCAGTGCATCCCACTCACCGCATTACCGGCCAATCCACCCAGCCAGGCAATCAGACCCATCTTGTTGAGCTGGCCAGCCAGCGTCATCAGTACGGCAAACCACACCACGGTGTGCCAGGCTTCTTTCTCGCTGACGACATCGTCCCAGGTCAGCGCACGGCTGAGCAACAGCACGCTCAGGCCCGCCAGCGCGGTCAGGGTTGCATCGATATTCAGCGTAGAACCCAGTACCCAGAAGGTCACCAGACCCAGGAACACACCCAGCACCACCCATTCGTCGCGGGTCATTTTGCCCATTTCACGCAGTCTTTCGACGGCGATTGCACGCATTTCTGAGGTTTTCTTCAGTTCAGGCGGATAGAAACGGTAGATCAGGTAAGGAATCAGCGCCAAAGACAGGAATCCCGGCAGCAGTGTCGCCAACGCCCAATCCGTCCAACTGATGTGAATACCAAACTGAGAAGCCAGCTTCGCCACCATCGGGTTACCCGCCATGGAGGTCATGAACATCGCGGAAGTCACGGCGTTACACTGGAAAATGGACTGCACCAGAAACGCACCAATACGACGCTGCGTGCCTTTTTCCGGCGTGGAGTCATAGGCTTCGGCAATTGACCGGAACAGCGGAGTGATGATCCCGCCGCAGCGTGCAGACGTGGAAGGCATGGCCGGAGCGAACATCAGGTCGGTAAACACCAGACCATACGCCAGACCGAGTGAGCTATTCCCCAGCTTGCTGATGAACAGCAGACCAATGCGTCGGCCAAAGCCAGTTTTGATAAAGCCGCGAGAGATAAAGAAGGCGCAGGCGATCATCCAAATGGTGGGATCGCTGAAGCCCGTCAGCACATCTTTAATGGGTAATAGCCCTAATATGGCGACCGAGGTCAGGCTGAACATCGCCATCGCGCCAAGCGGGTAAGGAGAAAGAATCAGACCGACAACGGTGGCAATGAAAATCGCCATCAGATGCCAGGCATCGGGTTTAACCCCGTCAGGAACCGGCAATAACCATAAGCCACCGGCAATACAAAGGATAACTAGAAGCTTTATCAACCTGCTGTTATTCGCAGACATAAGAACACCACTCTTCATTAAAACGGATTCTGTATTTCCCGTCATACTTCGAGCCGCATATACGTTGGCTTCCCTTACTCACCCCAGTCACTTACTGATGTAAGCTCCTGGGGATTCGTGCGGTTGCCGCCTTCCTGCGACTCGAATTATTTAGGGCATATCCCCGTCATTTTTGAGCTGCGAGCGTAGTGCACTCAAATTATTCAGGAGATATTCACGACGGATGTCCCGTGCGGAGGAGTGGGTATTTCGTTATTCTTCCTTCGTCACCCTGCTGAAAACAACGCAACAGGAATCATCTGCGGAAAAAAAAAGACGAGAAAACAAGGGTTCAGGGTGCTTCTCTCGTCTTATCAAATCAAGTGATTAATGAAGAGATAGTATTATAATGCGCCTATAAAATAGCGTAACTTTAGTTACTAAAGTGGTTCATTAATTTATTTAAGAAACCATCGTGGTTTTAATTTCCTGATAAAAAACCCTTAAAATTCAATAATAATTGACATTTAAAGAACATAAAATTAACGAAGTTAACGACAACGCAATGATAAAAAAACCTTATATCTAACAGTGGTAATATAATTCTTTTCCAGACAGTAAGTTATCCATTCCTTATTTATTCACTCAGGTATTCCTCTATTAAAAAATAAAGAAATAAATCGCCATTATTCGGCGAGAAAATATTATTTTTTATCCAGCTGATAACATTTAGAGGGTAAGAAAAAGTACGGCTAACAGCTGCGGCGACATAATGCGCAGAAACATCGCCAGCGGATAAACCGTCGCATAAGACAGCGCCGCCGCACCGCTGGTCGGGTGTAGCCCATTGGCAAACGCCAGCGCAGGCGGATCGGTCATGGAGCCCGCCAACATGCCGCACAGCGTCAGGTAGTTCATCTTACCCAACGTCCGCGCCAGTACGCCGACAAGCAGCAGCGGCACAATCGTAATCAACGCGCCATAGCCAATCCACCACACCCCATCGCCGTTCAATAACGTATCGACGAAGTCGCCGCCAGATTTCAGCCCTACGACCGATAAGAACAGCACAATGCCGAGTTCGCGCAGCGCCAGGTTTGCACTGGGCGGCATAAACCAGTGAAGTTTACCGATCCCGCCGATGCGCCCTAGCACCAGCGCCACCACCAGCGGACCGCCTGCCAGCCCGAGCCGTAGCGCGACGGGAAAGCCGGGAATCATTAGCGGTACCGAGCCCAGCAGTACACCCAGCCCAATACCGATAAAGACGGGCAGCATCTGCACCTGCTGGAGTTTTTGCTGCGCGTTTCCCACGATATCCGCGACGGCATCGATCGCCGCTTTTCGCCCGACCAGATTCAGAATATCGCCAAATTGCAGGCTGGCCTGATTGCTGGCAACCAGCTCGACGCCCGCACGGTTCAGGCGCGAAATCACAACATCGTAGTTTTGCTTCAGATTGAGTTCGCGAATCTTGCGTCCCAGCACCTTCTCATTCGTCACCACCACGCGCTCAACGTGCAGATCCGTGCCACGCGTTGAGAGCGATGCCTCCACTTCATTACCGATGACCAGACGCGCCTGCTCCAGATCGTTTTTCGCCCCAACCAGATGCAGATAATCGCCCAGTTGGATAAGCGTCTGCGGCGACGGCACCATCAGTTCATCACCGCGTTTCAGGCGGGAGCAGACGATGGTGTCGCGGTTCAGAATCGGCACAGCCTGAATTGCCAGCCCTTGCAGATTGCTATTCGTCACCGACACATTCATCGTGTGCAGTTGCTCGTGATGCAGACCGTTGCTGACTTCAAACTGCTTAGCCTCGTTCTCCACCGCGACACGGAACAGAACGCGCATCAGCCACATCACCAGCAAAATGCCGCAGATCCCCAGCGGATAGGCCATTGCGTAGCCCGTCCCCATCTGGTTCACCAATGCGGAACTCGACCCGAGATCGGTCAGAATCTGCTGACCCGCACCCAGCGACGGCGTGTTGGTCACCGCACCGGAGAAAATACCGAGGATAATCGGCAAAGGAATATTAAGCAGTTTGTGCAGCAGGACGGTCACCACGCAGCCGAGGAACACCGTCAGCAAAGCAAACGCATTGAGGCGCAGGCCAGATACCCGCAGAGAGGAAAAGAAACCCGGCCCGACCTGAATGCCAATGGTATAGACAAACAAGATCAGTCCGAACTCCTGAATGACGTGCAACATGTCATCATTCAGTTGAATCTGGTACTGATGGGCAACATGCCCGACGATGATCCCACCGAACAGGACCCCGCCAATCCCTAAACCGACGCCATAAATCCGCCAGTTGCCGATCCATAACCCCAGAACCGCGACCAGCGCCAGCATACTCACGGTAAGTGCGATATCACTCATACCCGTATCCTTTGCGGACGTTTTTATTGGGAAATACCACTGCTGCAAATTGTGATTCTGGCAGAATGCCGGGGAGGGAAACGTGGCGGGCAACACAAAACCGCGCCCGTAATGATACGAGCGCGGGAAATCATCAAACAAATAATGCGGATATCGCGTTATGAGGCATCTTCAGCAGGCTGCTGGTTCAATGCCGGACGGTCACTATTGATGGCGATACGCTGAGGCTGCAAGGCTTCCGGCACGTCACGTACCAGATCGATATGCAGCAGGCCATTTTCAAAGTGAGCCTCGGACACATGCAGATGCTCGGCCAGCGTAAAGCTCAGCGTGAAAGGCTTAAACACCAGCCCCTGATGCAGATATTCCACGGCTTTCTGGGACGGTGCCGGGCTGCCTTTCACGGTCAGGCGCGGGCCTTCTACTTCAATGTCCAGATCGCTCTGCCGGAACCCTGCCAGCGCGAGCGTGATGCGATAGTGGTTGTCGTCTTTCTTCTCGATATTATACGGAGGAAAATCAATCGGTTCCTGACCGCCCTGCATTGAGCTGGCTAATTTGTCAAAACCGATCCACTGACGCAGTAAAGGTGATAAATCGTAGTTACGCATAATATGACTCCTTCTAAGAAGCGAGATTAATGGTGCCCATACGGGCATACCCTATGCCAGCCACAGTTCTACAGCTGGCGTCGTCCCCATTCGGCAGACGAAGCATTCATTCACCGCACTGCCGTTTCAGGCAATGCGCGATTCGTGCAAATAACGTGATGTTGGTTTACTTGATTTCAATCCGACGCGGCTTCATCGCTTCCGGCACGATACGTTCAAGATCGACGTACAGCAGCCCGTTTTCCAGATTGGCACCTTTTACCTGAATATGTTCGGCCAGCTGGAATTTACGCTCGAAGTTGCGCTCGGCAATCCCCTGATACAGGTAGTTACGAGCCACCTGTTCACCGGCGTGGGCACCTTTTACAATCAATACGTTGTCGTGCGCGGTGATGTCCAGTTCCTGCTCCGCGAAGCCAGCTACGGCAATCGCAATGCGGTATTGGTTCTCGTCAACCAGTTCGACGTTGTAGGGAGGGTAGCCGCCGTTACTCTGGGTCTGCCCGGTTTCTAAGAGATTAAACAGGCGATCAAAACCAATAGCGGAACGGTACAGTGGGGAAAAATCGGGGTTACGCATAAAACAGCCTCCTAAACATGCAGCGAGGATTTATTTTTTACCTTCCCTAGGGACAGGCTCACAGCCGGGACAGATACCCTGACGGCGTATCGTTTTCTTCCGGCTTATTATCAATATGGTGACCCCCCTCAGACTTTCAAGAGGCAAAAAGGAAAAATCGCTGGGTTTCATGCAATATTCACTCACACTGCGAGCGTTATCACATACACTCAAGATAGGCAGGCTCTGGAACCCACTCTGGCAGCAGGTTCTTAATGGACAGATAATATGACCTTACTGAAAAGTGCGTTGTTCTCTTTCATCATCACCGGCAGCGGCGCTGTGGCAACCAGCGGTTGCTCCAGCGTGATGACGCATACCGGAGGCGATCAGGGATACTATTCCGGCACGCGCGCCGGTGTGGATATGCTGCGCGACGACGACACCAGTTGGGCGATGATGCCGCTGGTCGCTATCGACCTGCCGTTCTCGGCAGTAGCCGACACCCTACTGCTGCCCTACGACTACTATCGTGCAGGCAGCGATAAGAACAAACTGTCGACGCGCGAACGCATTTCACACAGCGAAGAGCAAAACCAGACCGCCAGCTCACAGCTCGCCACCATGCCTCATAATCAGCTTTGATAGCCCTGCATTCACCTTGAATCAGCGCGTGCAGGTTATGCCGTCGCCACAACAAAAAGCTGATTAAAGCCGTCAATTTCTCGCATATACGCAACGTGTTTCCCATCAGGGGAAAAGACCACGGCATCTGCACTCGGTGCGCTGTCTGTCCGCGCCGTTAACCGAACAAGCTCACCGCTTTTCGCCTCACACAGCATGATGCTGTTGTCAGACACAAACGCCAGAGAACGTCCATCCGGGTGCCAGTTAAAGGCCGACTGTACGCCGTGTTCCGTGCACGTTACCTGTCTTGGCTCACCGCCGTTCGGGGAAAGCGTCCACAGCTGCACCACGCCTGCCTCATCCCGCATCAGGAAAGCAATCTCACTGCCGTCGGGCGAGGCTCGCAGCCAGTGGCGCGGCTGGTTCACCAGACCAGGATAACGACGCGAGTGCGTAAACGTTAAACGCCGCTGCTGCACCCCCGCTGGCGGCGCAGGCATTGAGATTGCCGTCCCAGTCAGTGGCGCATCGCCCGCTTTGGCGTACTCTTCCAGCGCATCCGGCAAGTCGACGATAAAAATCTCAGGCACCGTTGCCCCGTCCGCCGCACGCGTATCACCGATAAACGCCAGCGCCCAGCGCTGCCGCGAACCATCCTGTCTGATATAGCCCGCCGCTCCTACCCAACCTTCTTCATAGGCGCGATTGATCTCATCGCTGCCGGGCTGCGGCTGCGGCGTCGTTCTGCTAACCAACACACAATAGTGGCTACCGTCATATTCACGCGGATGATGTTTTTCAACGGTGACGGCCTGTAGCGGCACGGCTACGCCCACATTGCGCAAGTTCAATGCCGGATCGCGCTCATGCAGCACATGGTCGTTATAGGTAAAGCTCAGGCGGCTGGCATCCGGGCTGAAGACATGGACATGCGTACCGCCGCGCAGCGCACCGGCCTGATAAGGCGGCGTAATGGAGAAAGCATCGAGCGTGATGGCCTCATCGCGCTGGCGATCCGCCACTATCGTTCCACGCCGATGGTGAAAATCATACTGCCACTCGCCATCTGGGTTTTCTGGCCCGTGGATAAAGACATAGCGCAGCGGTTCCTGCGGGCTACAGGTCACCACGCCCACGTGCGCCCCCGCCGTCGCCCGATAAATCACCTCGGTTTCCCGGCTTTTCAGGTGTATGCGCTCAATGGTCAGCCCTGTGAATGAAGATCCATAGGGTCTTATGTCATAAACCAGCCAATTCCCATCACATGACCAGCAATTAATATTGGTAAGTTGATGACTAGCAGCATTAAACGTTAGTTGAACCTCAACAGACAAGACATCACCCCACTTATTCAATATCAGTCAATTTTTTGTAAATAAATTTCAGTTTTATGTATAACTTATTGTTTTTAATTTAAAAAAAACAAACAACATCTATAAATGTCATTCAAAAAAATAGAAAGACTACCTCAATAACATCCGTTTTTTAATTTATTAGCATCGGCGTAACATTCTTCATATCGAAAGGGCAGCCCCCTTTCACCTATCAAATCAGAAAAGGATAAGACACCATGAAAAACGTAAAAACCATCGCCGCTGCTGTTGTTCTCGCTACCATGACTTTCGGTGCTTCTGCTGCTGAATACGTATCTCCTGCACAGGCCCAAAATCTGGAAAAAGCGGGCGTCGTTACCGCTACCGCTCAAGACCTCAGCTCACTACAGGCTCAGCTCGCGGCGAAAGCAGAAAAAGCAGGCGCTAAAGCTTATACCATCACGTCTGCGACCGGTAACGATCAGCTGCGTGGCTCTGCGGTAATCTTCAACTAATCGTTGTTTACCCTGAGTTTTTATCCCAGTTAGCCATCCTGTAAGCATCACGTATTACCCTCTTTCCGGCTTGCCTCCTCATCAGGGCAAGCCGGTTTTTTTATTTATGCGAAAGGGGTTCGTGGGAAAGCAAGAAGGGCGGTGAATGTGGTGTGGCAGAGTGCCACACCGACGTGGATAGACTTACAACGTTGAACCTTGAAAACCATTCTCGGCCGCTGTCGCCGCAAACCATTCTCCGCTTTTCTTCACCGTGCGTTTTTGCGTCGCCAAATCCAGCTGCACAAAGCCATAGCGATTTTTGTAGGCATTCGACCACGACCAGTTATCGATAAACGTCCACATATGGTAGCCGAGACAGTTGCTGCCTTCCGCGATGCCTTTGTGTACATACTTCAGGTGTTCGCGGACAAAATCGATGCGGTAATCATCCTGAATCTGGCCGTTGGCGTCGAAACGCTGTTCGTTCTCAACGCCCATACCGTTTTCCGAAATGAAGCAGCGCGGATTGCCGTAATTCACTCGCAGGTTGGTCAGAATGTCATAGATGCCCGGTTCGTAAATTTCCCAGCCGCGATAGGGATTCATTTTTCGCCCTGGCATTTCATAGCTGGAGAAGAACCACTCAGGCATAAACGGACTATCAGGGTTAACCAGACTGTCGCGGCACTGAATACGGCGCGGCTGGTAATAGTTAATCCCCAGCAGATCGACAATCCCATCGGCCAGCAGCGCACGATCGTCAGGCTGGCAATGCGGCAGTTGGCCGTATCGATGCAGCAGATCGACCAGTTCCTGCGGGTATTCGCCCCTCAATGCGGGATCGAGGAAGCTGCGGTTAAACATCAGATCGGCGATGTTGGCGGCTTTAACATCGGCCGGATGCTGGGAACGCGGGTAGGAAGGCGTCAGATTGAGGATAATGCCAATTTCCCCGCCCTGAGACTGCTCGCGATATGCCCTCACCGCCAGCGAATGCGCCAGCATCGTGTGGTATGCCACCGTCGCAGCACGCTTGAAATCCACCACGTTCGGGTAGTGGAAATCATACAGATACCCGCCTTCCACTGGCACCACCGGCTCATTAAACGTAAACCAGTGTTTTACCCTGTCGCCAAACAGGCGGAAGCAGGTCGCCGCATAGCCCGCATAGGCCACGACCACCGCCCGATTTTCCCAGCCGCCCAGCCGCTGCATCACCATCGGCATATCAAAATGGAACAGGTTGATAAACGGCGTGATGCCCTGCGCCAGCATTTCGTCAATGACCTGATTATAAAACGCGACTGCCTGCGGATTCGGTTCACCGACGCCATCGGGAATCAGCCGCGCCCACGAGATCGACGTTCGGAACGTGTTGTGATTCAGCGTCTTCAGCAGCGCGATATCTTCACGCCAGTGCTGATAAAACGTGGAAGTCTCTGCCGGCCCAACCTGCTGGTGAAAACGACCGGGCTGCGTGGCAAACCATTCGTCCCACACGGTGGCGCTTTTACCATAGTTGAGGCTTTCGCCTTCCGTTTGCGGTGCCGAACTGGCGCTACCCCACCAAAAATTCGCGGGAAAGCGAAAATCGTTCTGAAGATGATCGTGCATACGTTCCTCTCTGCTTCACTCGTGTTTATGCGCTGGCGCTGGCTTCGCCCGTGGCCTGCTGTTGTTTCTCCTGCTCCTGTTTAAGCAGCGTGCGCTCATAGACTTTCAGGAACGGGTAATACATCGCGGCCGACATCACCATGCAGAGCAGACACATGATCACCGGGCTGAACGCCCAGTTCGCCGCCCATGATGCCCCAATCGGCGCAGGCGTCGTCCACGGCGTCAGGGAAACGACCTGCGCTATCCAGCCGAGCTTCGTCGCCGTATAGGCAATGACGGCATTAACCATCGGCACGAAAATAAACGGCAGGAACAGCAGCGGATTCATGATGATCGGCGCACCAAATAGAATCGGTTCGTTGATGTTGAAGAAGCTCGGCACCACACCCATGCGCCCAATCGTACGCAGATGAACGGCTCGGCTACGCAGTAACAAAAAGGCCAGCGGCAACGTGGAACCGACCCCACCGATCAGCAGATAGTGATCCCAGAATCCCTGCAAATAAATATGCGGCAGCGGCGCACCGGCCGAAAGCGCAGCCTGATTCAGCGCCAGGTTGGTCATCCAGAACGGGTTCATAATCCCGGTGACGATCAGCGCGCCGTGAATCCCGGCAAACCACAGAATCTGGCAAATAAATACCGAAATCAGAATCGCAGGCAGCGAATCCGACGCCGAAATCAGCGGTGCCAGCAGGTGCATGATGGCTTCCGGGATAATCATGCCGGTCGCAGACTGGATGAATAGGTTAAACGGATGCAGCGTCGCGACGATGACCAGCACGGGAATAAGAATTTCAAACGAACGCGCCACGCCGGTCGGCACCTCTTTCGGCAGGCGAATCGTAATGTTGCGTTTCTTCAGCCAGGCATACACTTCACCCGCATAAATCGCGGTCAGAATCGCGGTAAAGATCCCTTCCCCAGAGAAGTACTGGGTGGAAATTTGCTTATCCTGATAAGGCGCAGCCACCAGCAAGAATGCCATCAGCGCCAGCAGACCAGTCATGATCGGATCCAGCTTGTAGTGCTTGCCAAGGCTGGCCCCAATCCCCACCGAGATAAAGAAGGTCATGACCCCCATACTGAGGTAGTACGGCAGCATCAGTTGTTCACGGTAGGCAACGGAGAAATCGAGCCACGCGCGGGCAAATCCCAGCGTAGTATCCGGCGCAAACGGCGGAAAGATGAACACCAGCATAAATGAACCGATGATCATAAAAGGTAGCGCGGCGATAAACCCATCACGAATCGCGATGATGTGGCGCTGTTGTCCCACCACACCCGCCAGCGGGGTAATTTTTTGCTCGATGATATTAACCATCGACTGATAGAGGCCACTCATAGCGGTTGTCCTGATTTTTCGATCAGTGAAAAAGCAAAATCCAGCACGTTGTCACCGCGCTGCATACCGTAATCCATCATGTCTATCGCTGCCACGGGCACGCCTTTTCCCTCGGCTTTCTCCTGAAAGGACGCCAGCATATATTTCACCTGTGGCCCCAGCAGCACAACGTCATATTTCCCGACCTGCTCATCAAATTCATGAGCGGCGTAGGCGGCAATCTCGACGTCCAGACTACGTGCGCTGGCCGCCTCCTTCATCTTTCTCATCAAAAGGCTGGTAGACATCCCAGCGGAACAACAAAGCATGATCCTTTTCATTTTCAATACCCCGTCGTACGTACGTTACGAATAAAAAAACGTCATCAATAAAAGCATCGTGAATAAACACGTCCATTGGAAACACCATCATGGAAACACAACGGAAACCGTTTTCCATGAAAAAAAACAATATATGAGAATAGGTTCACGAAATGATAGACATTGCGGGAAACAATGTGAGGCAGGTCATGGAAAACGTGTTTCAGACGTGAAGGACGGGTAAAACTCACTATTGCCGCGCTTATTACGCTAAGTGTGCTGATTTCAGGCATTTTCTACTTTTGACTATAAAAACGACAAATTGAGATTTAAAAAGCCCGTCCTCCCCCTGCTATGTTTATCACCTGATGTTGCATTTTCTCGCTGTATTTTAATTTTTAGTTATAAGGGAGGGGTCATAAGCATGTCATTGATGATGAAAAAATCGGTCACGGAAGGACGTGGAGAAAACGCGCTATTGTGGAGCAACCTGACAGCGCGGCTACGCCGGCTCCCCGCTATTCTGGCCGCCAGCGCCCTGCTGCTCGTATCCGCCGCCGATGCACAGGACAACGTGCCAACGCAGCTGCGCGTCGGCTATCAGAAAGGTTCGGTCAGTCTGGTGCTGGCAAAATCACACCAGTTGCTGGAAAAACAGTTCCCCAACACCAAAATCAGTTGGGTTGAATTCCCCGCCGGCCCGCAGATGCTGGAAGCGCTCAATGTGGGCAGCATCGATCTGGGTGGCACCGGTGATATCCCCCCTATTTTTGCGCAGGCCGCTGGTGCTGACCTGCTGTATGTCGGCGTGGAACCGCCGAAGCCCCAGGCCGAAGTGATTCTGGTGCGGGAAGACAGCCCGGTGAAGACCGTTGCTGACTTAAAAGGCCGCAAAGTCGCCTTCCAGAAAGGCTCCAGCGCGCACAATACGCTGTTGCGAGCACTGCAACGCGACGGGCTGAAATTCACCGATATCAAACTGACCTACCTGACCCCGGCTGACGCCCGCGCGGCCTTCCAGCAAGGCAACGTCGATGCCTGGGCAATCTGGGATCCCTACTATTCCGCCGCGCTGCTGGAAGGCGGCGTTCGCGTGCTGATCGACAGCAGCGGGCTGGAGAAAACCGGTTCCTTCTATCTGGCTGGCCGCCCTTACGCCGAGGCGCACGGCACCTTTATTCGTCAGGTACTGGACGTGCTAACCAAAGCGGATGCCTTAACAATCAGCGACCGGGCGCAAAGCGTCACGCTGCTGGCAAACGCGGTAGGGCTGCCGGAAAAAGTGATTGAAACGGCGCTCGACCACCGTCCACCGACTACCGTCGAACCGCTGGATGCCGCCACGATCAAGGCCCAGCAATCCACGGCCGACCTGTTTTATGAAAATCGTCTGGTGCCGGTGAAGGTCAATATCGCAGAGCGCGTCTGGCGTCCTCAGGCGAACTAATTTGCCTGTCACACCCCCTTTTGTTTACCCCAAACAAGACTGTTCAAGGAGTTCACACCATGAGTCTTAACGTATTCTGGTTTCTGCCCACCCACGGAGACGGTCGCTATCTTGGTAGCACCGAGGGCGCACGTCATGTTGACCACAGCTATCTGCAACAGGTGGCGCAAGCCGCCGAGCGGCAAGGATTTGGCGGTGTGCTGCTGCCGACAGGCCGCTCCTGCGAGGATTCCTGGCTGGTTGCGGCATCACTCATTCCGGTGACGCAGCGGCTGAAGTTTCTCGTTGCCCTGCGTCCCGGCGTGATTTCCCCCACCATCGCCGCACGTCAGGCCGCCACGCTGGACAGGCTGTCTAACGGACGCGCGCTGTTCAATCTGGTGACCGGCGGTGACCCGGAAGAATTAGCCGCCGAAGGGCTGTTCCTCAGCCACGAAGAGCGCTACGAAGCCTCGGCGGAATTCACCCACATCTGGCGCAGGCTGCTGGAAGGTGAAACCGTCGATTTCGCAGGGAAACACATTCAGGTTAAAGACGCCAAACTGCTTTACCCGCCCGTGCAGCAGCCGCGTCCGCCACTCTACTTTGGTGGCTCTTCCGAGGCGGCACAGAATCTGGCGGCAGAACAGGTCGATCTCTACCTGACGTGGGGCGAACCGCCTGAGCAGGTTAAAGAAAAGCTGGCGGAAGTCCGCGCCAAAGCGGCGGCGCAGGGGCGTGAGGTTCGCTTCGGTATTCGCCTGCACGTCATCGTGCGGGAAACCACCGAGGAAGCCTGGCAGGCCGCCGATCGGCTGATTTCCCATCTGGATGAAAAAACCATCGCCGATGCGCAGGCGGCGCTGGCGCGTTTCGATTCCGTCGGTCAGCAGCGCATGGCCGCCCTGCACGGTGGCAAAAAAGACAAGCTGGAGATCAGCCCGAATCTGTGGGCGGGCATTGGTCTGGTACGCGGCGGCGCGGGCACGGCGCTGGTTGGCGATGGCCCGACGGTGGCCGAGCGCATTCAGGAATACGCCGATCTTGGCATTGATACCTTTATTCTGTCCGGCTATCCGCATCTGGAAGAGGCATATCGAGTGGGTGAATTGCTGTTCCCGCACCTCGATCTGGCGCAGCAACCTACGCCGCTGCATACGGTGAACACTGCGGGAGAGCTGATTGCTAACCGCTATGTGCCGCGTAAAGTCTCGCAAAGCTGAGGAATCGATCATGGCAAGAACGCTCTCTTCACTGGCACAGCGCTTTGCACCTTTCCTGCTCCCCGTAACACTGCTGGTTGCGTGGCAGGTATCCGTCGAGTTCGGTTGGCTATCCAACCGGATTCTGCCTGCGCCCAGTTCGGTGATTACCGCAGGCTGGTCGCTCATCTCTAGCGGCGAACTGTGGCAGCATCTGGCGATCAGCGGCTGGCGCGCTCTGATCGGGTTTGCTATCGGCGGCAGCATCGGATTGGTGCTTGGCTTTATCACCGGGCTGTCACGCTGGGGCGAGCGTCTGCTGGACAGTTCCGTGCAGATGATCCGCAACGTTCCCCATCTGGCGCTGATCCCGCTAGTCATTCTATGGTTCGGCATTGATGAAGCGGCCAAGATCTTTCTGGTGGCGCTGGGCACGCTGTTCCCGGTTTATCTCAACACTTATCACGGCATTAAAAACATCGATCGCGGCCTGCTGGAAATGGCGCGCAGCTACGGGCTGTCCGGCCTGAGCCTGTTTTCTCAGGTGGTGCTGCCCGGCGCGCTGCCGTCCATCATGGTCGGCATTCGTTTTGCGCTGGGCTTTATGTGGCTGACGCTGATCGTCGCGGAAACTATCTCTGCCAACTCCGGCATCGGCTACCTCGCCATGAACGCCCGTGAGTTCCTGCAAACGGACGTGGTGGTGGTCGCCATCATTCTTTACGCGCTGCTCGGCAAGCTGGCCGATATCAGCGCTCAGGGGCTGGAGCGCATTTGGCTGCGCTGGAATCCGGCTTATCAAACTTCATCGGGGGACGCATCATGACCGCTTTTACCGATTCTGCAACGCACGCGCATTCACCGTCGCCGCTCACCAAGGGGACGCCGCTGGCGCTGGATGCTATCACCAAGCACTACGGCCACCGCACCGTACTGAATGATGTGCAACTGCGCATTCCGTCCGGGCAATTTGTTGCCATCGTCGGTCGCAGCGGCTGCGGTAAAAGCACCCTGCTGCGCCTGCTCGCGGGTTTGGAAGCGGCCAGCAGCGGCGAACTGCTAACCGGCACCGCGCCGCTCAGCAGCGCGAAAGACGACACACGACTGATGTTTCAGGAAGCACGGCTGCTACCGTGGAAAAAGGTGATCGATAATGTCGGGCTGGGACTGCGCGGCAATTGGCGTGAAAAAGCGCAGGAGGCGCTGGCCTCCGTCGGGCTGGCAGATCGCGCGAATGACTGGCCAGCGGCGCTGTCCGGTGGTCAGAAACAGCGCGTCGCGCTGGCACGCGCGCTCATTCACCATCCACGTTTGCTGCTGTTGGATGAACCGCTGGGGGCGCTGGATGCCTTGACCCGCATCGAGATGCAAAGCCTGATCGAGAATCTGTGGCTCCAACACGGGTTCACCGTACTGCTGGTGACGCACGATGTCTCCGAAGCTATTGCGCTGGCCGACCGGGTTATTCTGATCGAAGAAGGTCGCGTAGGACTGGACATCATGGTTGATTTGCCACGACCACGACGTCGTGGATCGGCAAAACTGGCGGAACTGGAAGCCCGCGTGCTGGAACGTGTGCTGGCACCCACCTCACCGCCGTTGCCTCAGCAGGCGGCAATATAGCCTTCATTCTGGCGATCGAGACTGCGCATCGTATCGCCAGATTTAACATCAAAAATATTGACAGATATTCTCAAAACACTCCGTTTTCCCTTCTGCCCGCATCGGCGTAATATCCTCTTCATCGAAAGGAAATGACCTTTCACTCCAAACAAGATTGAATAGGATACATCACATGAAAAACGTAAAACTCTTCGCCGCTGCTGCCGTACTGTCTGCCCTTTCTTTCGGTACTTTCGCTGCCGATCAGGTGTCTTCACAACAGGCGCAGAGCCTGGAAAAAGTGGGTGTCGTTAGTGCTACCGCCCGTAGCCTGGATTCACTGCAAGCACAGCTGGCTCAGAAAGCAGAAAAAGCGGGTGCCAGCGCCTTCACTATCACGTCTGCAACAGGTGACAACCAACTGCGCGGCGTCGCCGTTATCTACAAATAATGGCTGCTGATAAACAGTCAAAAAATTAAACGGACTTTCCTCAACCAAGAGGAAAGTCCGTTTTTTTATGGTTTTTCCAGAACCTATCGCACGCGAGTAACGAGCGTTAGCCTACACGCTTCACTTCACCCACCAGTAAGATGTAAGACAGTGCGCCGACCAGCGCCACGCCTGCAATATAGGTCAGTGCCGGAGCAAAACCGTAATCCTGTGCCAGATAGCCGATAATCAATGGCACTGTGATACCGCCCAGACCGCCGACAAAGTTGAATACCCCGCCAGTCAGGCCAATCAGACGAATAGGAGCCAGCGACGACACCAGCGACCAGGTGATGGAGGCAAAGCCATTACCAAAGAACGCCACAGCCATCAGGGTCATAATCCATACCGGATCGTTCGTGTAGTTCGCTCCCATGATGCAGGTTGAAATCAAGAGGCCACAGATAATCGGCGTTTTACGCGCCAGACCGATCGATTTTCCGCTACGCACCAGACGGTCCGCTACAAATCCAGACAGCAGCACACCAACGAACGCCGCTAGGAAAGGTACCGTCGTCATAAAACCAGCGGTCAGTGCGCTAATGTGTTTTTCTTGCGTCAGATAGTTTGGGAACCACGTCAGGAAGAACCACAGCGTAGAGGTCACAGCAAACTGCCCGATATATACGCCGACCAGCTTGCGGTTAAACACCAGTTTCCAGTCGGCTGCCGTTAATGGCGTACGTGCTTTTTTCTCAGTCGGGGCATCACCATCAACGATACCACCGCCTTCGGCAATGTAATCCAGCTCAGCCTGATTGATCCCTTTGCTTTTCTTCGGTGGCTGATAAACAAAGTGCCAGATAATTGCCCAGACAATGCCGACGCCGCCGGTGACAATGAACACCCAGTGCCAGCTCAGGATTTCCTGCAACCAGATAAGCAATGGCGTGAGGAATGCCAGACCAACAAACTGCCCTGACGTATAGAATCCAACGGCAGAAGCACGTTCTTGCTCAGGGAACCAGCTGGTCACCATGCGGTTATTCGTCGGAAACGCAGGCGCTTCAAACAGCCCAGTCACCGCACGCAAACCAATCAACGACGCCAGACCCGTGGCGAAACCTTGCAGCAACGTGGCAATCGACCACCCCATGATGGCGATAAAATAGGTGACCTTTGAACCGACGCGGTCAAGGAACCAGCCGCCGGGTATTTGGCATAACGTATAGGTCCAGGCAAACGCGGAAAAGATATAGCCCATTTGTGTTTTTGTAATGCCGAACTCTTCCTGAATATGTGCCGACGCCACAGCCAGGTTGGCGCGATCCACATAGCAGATGACGACCGTAATAAAAATCATCAGCAAGGTGAAATAACGCCGTTTTGTAGGACGGGTAGTTAATGTCATATCCATCTTATGTTCCTGTTATTTATTAAACGGGCTGCGATATTTATCGCCCGCTATTTTTGAACGTTCAACAACACCAGCAGTTGGTATACTTTATTTTTTCTAATGAAATAAATAATCGCGCACAGTCAATACATTCCTTTATTGATAATGGCGTTTTATTTTTAAAATCCCGGTGGTGGCGTACTCATGATAAATGGAAGATTAATTTCCCCGACGCTAATAAAATAAAACAGTAATCCCTCACGAAATAATGTATTTCGTGATAATCCATGATTGCTCTATTCCGTCGTGCCGGGGAAATGCGTTATGTATTACTGGTTATTCAACACCTAACCTATTGTTTTCGTTATACCCTAAAATAATTCGAGTTCAGGCAAGCCAACACGAATGACGGGTATTACCACTCGGCGACAGCACCATCAGGATAACGCCACACCGGGTTACGCCAGTCTGGCGCATTTTTACTACGTTCAATAACCAGCTCTTCATTAATTTCTACACCGAGGCCAGGCTTATTCAGCGGATAGAAATGGCCGTCGGTCATAGCAAAGTCTTCTTTATTGATAACATAATCCAACAGCTCGGCACCTTTATTATAATGGATGCCCATACTTTGCTCCTGCAATACGGCATTACGTGCCACAAAGTCGAGGTGCAAACAGGAAGCCAGTGCAATTGGGCCTAATGGACAGTGCGGTGCCAGCGCGACATCATAGGCTTCCGCCATGGCGGCAATTTTAAAGCACTCGGTAATACCACCTGCGTGAGACAGGTCAGGCTGAATAATGGCCAGTCCGCCGTCTGCCAGCACGCGTTTGAAATCAAAGCGTGAGAACATCCGCTCGCCCGCCGCAATCGGCAGGTGGGTTTGCGCCGCCAGACGAGGATAGTATTCCGCCTGTTCAGCCAGCACGGGTTCTTCAATAAACAGCGGACGGTACGGCTCCAGCTCTTTGATCAGGATTTTCGCCATCGGTGCATCCACACGACCGTGGAAATCCAGACCGAACTCGATGCTGTTGCCAAAGGCTTCGCGGATTTCCGCGACCACGGCCACCGCCGCATCCACTTTGCGCGAATTATCAATGATGCCCATCTCTTCACAGCCGTTCAGCTTGAAGGTATCGAAGCCAATGTCGGTCAGCTTCTTGATGCCTGCGATCACTTCGGAAGGACGATCGCCGCCCACCCAGCTGTACGCTTTTATCTTATCGCGCACCAGCCCACCCAGTAACTGATAAACCGGTACACCCAGCGCCTTGCCTTTAATGTCCCACAATGCCTGATCGATACCCGCGATGGCGCTCATCAGAATCGGGCCGCCGCGGTAGAAGCCCGCGCGGTAAAGCACCTGCCAGATGTCGTTGATGCGCGCCGGGTCTTGCCCGATCAGATAGTCAGACAGCTCGTGAACGGCGGCTTCAACGGTGCGTGCACGGCCTTCGATAACCGGCTCGCCCCAGCCGACAATGCCTTCATCGGTTTCAATCTTCAGGAACATCCAGCGTGGCGGCAGCCGGTACGTGGTGATTTTGGTAATTTTCATTGAACAGCGTCCTTATAGGCGTTAACAAATGCATGTGCTTTTTGCGCGGTGACGTCAACCGACTGACCGGCTCGATACAGATCGCTGCCTAACCCGGCACCGATGCAGCCCGCACTAAGGTAATCCTTCAGGTTTTCGGGCGTGACGCCACCGACGGCAAAGACGGGAACGTCTTTTGGCAATACCGCTTTCAGCGCCTTGATGTAGTCAGGTCCAAACGCGGATGATGGGAAAATTTTCAGCGATTGCGCACCCGCATCCAGCGCAGTGAAGGCCTCCGTCGCAGTAGCACAGCCAGGGCACACCATCATGCCGTAGCCCACCGCCCGGCGAATCACCTCGGGGGAAATGTTAGGCGTAACGACTAACTTGCTGCCAATTTCCTGTAATTTATCGACATAGTCGGCTTTCAGTACTGTGCCTGCGCCAATCAGGGCGCGATCGCCAAAATGCTCTACCGCCAGTTGAATACTTTCATACGGATTCGGCGAATTCAGCGGGATCTCTACCGCATCGAATCCGGCATCCAGCAGCGCCGCGACGTGTTCCAGCACCTCGTCCGGCGTGATACCGCGCAGAATCGCAATCAAGGGAAGATTAGTATTCCAGCTCATTAACAATGCTCCTTATTCCTGCCTGAAAAGCCCGATCGCCATCCAGCTGCTGCCAGCGCAATCCAGCTTGTTGTAATGCTTTTTCGTAGCGCGCGGTCAGCGCAGGGGAGCCGATGAGTGTGATGCTGTCTCCGGCTGCCATCTGATAGTGGCGCTGCATTTGTGAGACTTCGTTGCCAATCAGTAGCCCGGATAACCAGTCGCTCACGGCACTTTTCTCCAGACGCCCCAGCACATGCGCCGCGCGGGTTTCAAACAGGCAGCGGATGATATTGTCGTCGGCAAAGCCCAGTTCCAGCCCTTGCTGGAAAGCGGCAGAGGACGGCTGCTGCTCAGTCAGCCCCACGCCAATGAGCGACTGTGTCATCAGCAGGTGATGCAGTTCACCGGTCATCACCGTGCGGAAATCCAGCACGTTGCTGTCATCGGTTCGCACCCATTTCGAGTGGGTTCCCGGCATTAAATAAAGAGAGGAAGGACATTCGCTATATGCGCCAATCAACTGGGTTTCTTCACCGCGAATCACATTGCAGTTATCGTCCTGCGCAATACTCAACCCCGGCACGATCCAGGCGGCCAGCGGCTGGGCTTCTTCCACACGCGTCAGGCGATGGGCGACATCCGTCAGGCGAGTCGGGCATGACAGATACGGCACGGAAAGCCAGCCTGCATTGCTGCCAATCATGCCCGCCATCACGACAGGCACGTTGTGCTGCTGCCACGGCGCAACGATCTGCTGAAAAACCTGCTGCGGTGTCTGACCGTTCAAACGCGTGACGCCCGCTTCAGACTTCACGCTGTCGATACAGACGCCGTCCAGATACAGCCACGCCCGCAGGTTGGTCGAACCCCAGTCAATGGCGATATAGCTTTCACTCATGTAATGTCCTTTAACCGTTTGGTCGAGCTGGCGATCATGGTCAACGCCGCCCGCTCTGCTGCTTCAATATCCTGATGCCGAATGGCATCGTAGAGATCCTGATGCTCACGCAATGTCCGTGGCATGTTGTCTTCGTCCGGCATATAGGTGCGCTCAAACACCGCACGCTGCAAGGAACTGATCGCGACGCTCAACTGCTGTAGTACCGGGTTATGCACCGCCGCCAATACCGCCTCATGGAAGCGAATATCCGCTTCATTAAATGCGTCACGATTCTGATGATTGGAAATCATGTCGTTCAGCGCCGCTTCAATCACTGCCAGCTCGCTTGAGGTCGCCCGTTCGGCGGCCCAGCGGGCAATCGTCGGCTCCACCAGATTACGTACTTCGCTCATCGCGCTGATCAGCCGTGGGTCGTAATCGCTTGCCAGAACCCATTGCAGAACGTCGGTATCCAGGTAATTCCACTGGTTACGCGCGGCCACAAACGCGCCGCGATACCGTTTCACTTCCACCAGCCTTTTCGCCATCAACGCTCTGAACACTTCACGAATGATGTTGCGCGAGGTCTGAAATTCTTCACACAGCTCAGCTTCTGCGGGTAACGGCGTACCCGGAGCGTATTTCCCGCCAACGATCTGTTGGCCAATATCCAGAATGATGCGGTCGGTTTTGCTTAATTCTTGCTTATTCATCATCACCTCAACGAGACAAAACGGATTGATATCACTGCACTTACTTTACCCGCCATGCCGCCTGACGTCGTCGAACTGTTGCACAATAACCGCATTCTTCCCTCTTTTCTTGGCTTGATTGTAGTACCATTTATATATGCTGTACTACAATCTGGATCACAAAACGGACAATCAATACAATTTAGCAACATCACGCGTTACCAGATTTCAACATCCAGAGGGAATGGATCGAGCGAAAGTGGAAGGCGGCTCCATTATTCCTAACAAGGATTGCTTGCTAATATAGCCTGTGGGTTATAATGTATTTACGGCGTGTAGGACATGGAGGTTTACAGATTGGCATGGGAAATAGTCACACGGGCGCTATTCGATACGTGGTTTAATGAGCAAACTGAAACGGTGCAGGAAGAGGTTTTGGCACACCTCGCTATACTCGAAGAGGATGGCCCACAGCTAGGGCGACCACAGGTTGATCAGATTAAAGGCTCAAAATACAAAAATATGAAGGAGCTTCGAGTTCAGGTTGGCGGCCACCCATTCCGAACATTCTTCGCGTTTGACCAGACACGTAAAGCGATTGTTTTATGTGCGGGAGATAAGAAAGGCGAAGATGAAAAGTTGTTCTACGAACGTATGATTAAGATCGCAGACGCTGAGTTTGCATCGCATCTGATATCACCGGAGGTAAAAGAAGATGGCGACGCTTAAAGAAATGATGGCTAAACGTTCACCGGAGAGCCGCGCCCGCATTGAAGCGCGCACGGCTGAGATCCGTCAGGAAATCACTTTAGCGAAATTACGCGAAGAGCTGAACATGTCGCAGACTCAGCTTGCGTTAGCACTGGGCGTCAAGCAGCCATCTATTGTTAAGATGGAGAAGGTCGAAAATGACCCAAAACTGTCAACGCTGAAACGCTATGTCACTGCCCTAGGCGGCAAGCTTACGCTAGATGTGACCTTGCCTGATGGTAAGCGTATCGCGCTTACTTTGTAATTAAGTCGTTCTGGATTTTCAGTAAGCGCGATTCGTTCACTCCAAAACGAAATGCCCCTCTCCGACTTGCTTATAGCGACGTGCGGGAGGATGGAAATCAGGGGCGCGTACCGGACTGCGCAGTTCATCATTGGTGATATTGCGCACCGGGCGGGTGTCCGGATCCGGCACGGGCACCGCGGAAATCAGACGTCGGGTATAGTCATGCTGCGGATTGTCGAAGATCGCCGAACGTGGCCCGATCTCCACGATTTCACCGAGATACATCACCGCCACGCGGTGGCTAATACGCTCGACAACGGCCATATCGTGCGAGATAAACAGGAATGACAGCCCCAGCTTCTGCTGGAGATCCAGCATCAGGTTGATGACCTGCGCCTTGACGGACACATCCAGCGCCGACACTGATTCATCGGCAATAATCACTTTCGGCTCCAGCGCCAGCGCACGGGCAATACAGACGCGCTGCCGCTGCCCGCCGGAGAACTGATGCGGGAAACGCGAAGCCATATCGCCGGATAATCCCACCTGTTCCAGCAGTTCGCTCACTCGCGCATTTACATTCTGTCGGGTCGCCAGACCGTGCAGCAGCATCGGCTCGGCGATGGCTTCCCCTATCCGCATGCGCGGATTCAGGCTTTCATACGGATCCTGAAATACCATCTGAATCTGCCGCCGCGAATCCGTCAGCTCACGCTTATCCGCCGTCAGGATATTTTTTCCCAGCAGCTGAATGTCACCGCTGACGGCGTCGTTGAGACGAATAATCGACCGACCCGTGGTCGATTTACCGCAGCCCGATTCCCCGACCAGCGCGAGCGTTTCGCCCGGCCAGAGATCGAACGAGACATTCTCCACCGCGTGAACGCGCCCGGACAGCCGACGGAAAAACCCTGATCGGATATCAAATCGAGTAACCAGGTTTTTTACCGTCAGCACTGGTTCCTCTCCCGACACGGTGTTTACCGCCTCCGGCACTGGCTGGCGCTCGCCCGTTTTGAGATCGACCAGCGGAAAGCGCTGCGGCCACTCGCTGCCGGACATCGAGCCTAATTTCGGCACCGCAGACAGCAGCATACGAGTATAGGGCTGTTGCGGATGATGAAAGATCTCCCGCGTGACGGCGTTTTCCACCATTTCACCCTGATACATCACCAGCGTGCGGTCGGACACTTCCGCCACCACGCCCATGTCATGGGTAATAAACAGCACCGACATCCCTTCTTCTTCCTGAAGGGTTTTTATCAGCGTCAGAATTTGTGCCTGAATCGTAACGTCCAGCGCCGTCGTCGGTTCGTCGGCAATCAGCAGCTTCGGATGGCAGGCCAGCGCAATCGCAATCACCACGCGCTGGCGCATCCCGCCGGAGAAGCTCTGCGGATATTCGTTCAGCCGTGATTTAGCCGCCGGAATACGGACTTTTTCCAGCAGACGCACCGCTTCGGCACGCGCTTCCGCTTTCCCCATGCCGCGATGGCGTCGCAGCACTTCCGTAATCTGGTAGCCAATCGGCAAGACCGGATTCAGGCTGGTCATCGGCTCCTGGAAAATCATGCCGATGCGGTTCCCGCGCACGTCCTGCATCGCTTTATTAGGGAGCGACAGCAGCTCGGTGTCGCCGAAATGAATCTGACCCTCAACCCGGCTTTGGCCGGGTGGCAGTAAGCGCATGATGGATTTCGCCATCACGCTTTTCCCTGAACCGGATTCCCCCACCACGGCGACCGTTTCTTTCTCGCCAATCGTGAAGGACAAATCCCGCACCACGTTCATCCACTCCCCGTTCACCTGAAAGGCAGTGGTCAAATGCGAAACGGACATAATCGGCGCTGTCATGTGTGCGTTACCCCTTATTCCTATGGGCGTTCCCACAGATTAATTCCGCGGATTGAGGATGTCGCGCAGCGCATCCCCGACCAGATTGATCGCCACAATCAGCAGCAGCAGCGTCAGCCCCGGAAAGAAGCTGATCCAGTAGTCGCCCGACATCAGGTATTCAAAACCATTTGAGATCAGCAGCCCCAGCGACGGTTCCGTCACGGGCAGCCCGATCCCCAAAAACGAGAGCGTGGCTTCCAGCATGATGGCGTAGGCGATACGCATCGTCGCCACTACGATCAGCGGTGCCAGACAGTTCGGTAAAATATGGCGAAACAGGATACGGCGGTTGGACAACGCCATGCTGCGCGCCGCGTCCACGTAGCTGCGGCGACGTTCCACCAGTGCCGAACCGCGAATCGTGCGTGCGTAGTAAGCCCACTGCGTTACCACCAGCGCCATGATGATCTTGTCGACCCCTTGCCCCAGCACCGCCAGTAGGATCAGTGCAATCAGGATCGGCGGGAAGCTGAGCTGGATATCGACGATACGCATGATCGTGGCATCCGTTTTTCCACCGACGTAGGCGCTAATCAGCCCCAACGAGGCACCAATCAGCAACGCAAGCACCGCACTGGAGAAACCCACTATCAGGCTGATGCGGGTGCCATACAGAATGGCGCTGAACAGGTCGCGCCCTTGATCGTCCGTCCCCAGCCAATACGTCATGCCCGCCATGCTCTGCGCACCCGGCGCGAGTCGGCCATCCATGATGTCGAGCTGCATCAAATCGTAGGGATTCTGCGGTGACAGCAGCGGGGCAAACAGCGCCAGCAGCACGAAAATTGCCAGCATGATCAGCCCACACAGCGCCAGCCTATCGTTAATCAGCGCCATCACCACGCGCATCACCGGATGAGCGGTTTTTTGCACGGCAGCGGGCTGGTGTATCGTATTTCCCGTCATCCTTTGTCTCCTCCCAGCCGCACACGCGGATCGACCAGCACATACAGCAAATCGACCAGCAGGTTAATCACGCTGAACATCACGACGGTAATCATCAGATAAGCCAGGATAACCGGACGGTCGAGCACGGCGATCGAGTCGATAATCAACTTGCCCATGCCCGGCCAGGCATAAATGGTTTCCGTGACGACGGCAAACGCGATCAGCGATCCCAGCTCCAGCCCCAGCACGGTAATCAGTGGAATCAGCGTGTTGCGCAGCACATGAACCAGTACGATGCGGGTTTCCGACAGCCCTTTCGCACGAGCAAACTGCACATAGTCCTGTTGCAGACACTCCATCACGCCCGCGCGCATCAGGCGGATAACCAGCGAGATTTTAAACAGCGCAAGGTTAAACGCAGGTAAGAGAAGATGTTCGAGACCATCGCGGGTCAGAAAGCTGAATGGAATACCGAATAACTCATGCGTATCGCCCCGACCAGAGGACGGCAGCCAGCCCAGCTTCACGCTGAACAGCATGATCATCACCAGCCCAATCCAGAACGTGGGCAGGCTAAAGCCGAGGATGGAAAAAGTCATGATGGATTTGGACACCGCGCTGTCCGGCTTCAGGCCAGCGTAGATCCCCAGCGGAATACCGACAACCAGCGCCATCACGAACGCCACCATCGCCAGTTCGAGCGTGGCGGGCATGCGCTGAAAAATGAGCGTCAGCGCGGGTTGGTTAAAGATAAACGAGTTGCCCATGTCGCCCTGCAAGGCGTTCCAGACAAACAGCCCGTACTGTTCCCAGACGGGCTTATCCAGGCCAAAGGACTGAATCACCGCCAGCCGTTCCGCTGGCGTGGCCGTCGCACTCAATAGCATATCGACCGGATTACCGACCAGATAAACACCCACAAACACCAGCACCGACATCACAGCCAGCGTCAGCAGCGTTTGTCCGATTCGGCTCAGCAGGTAGGCGACCATCAGCGCTCCTCAGATCCATTGATTGCGTCAGCTTCAGAGCCATAGCAACGCAGGCGATCGGCAATCAGCCCGAGAAATCCTTGTTCGTCGATTTCCCGCATGACCAGCGCATTCGCTGGCTCACCCAGCTTGTTATAAAAATCGGCAAACACGTAACCCATGGTCTTACCGGAAATTTCCACCCCGACGCGAACGTGTTTTGACTTGAACAGCTCGGGCTTCAACAGCCACGCAATGACGGTCGCATCATGAATCGGTCCACCTTCACGACCAAAGCGCTCCACTTCGCTACGGTCAAACATGCGCAGCAACGCGGCCATCGCCTTACCCGGCGCACCACCGCTATGTGCGATAGCATCAACCTGTTCCGTCTGAATCAGCGCCTGAAAGGTCACATCCAGCGGCATGATGACAATGGGAACACCGGAAGAAAAAACGATTTCCGCCGCATGCGGATCGGCATAAACGTTGAAATCTGCCCACGGCACGCGATTCCCCATCGCGGTAAAGGCACAGCTCATGGACACAATCTGTTTGATGCCCCGAGCGACATCAGGATGGAAGCACAGCGCCAACGCCAGATTCGTCAGCGGGCCAAGTGAACAAATGGTGATCGGGTTATTATCGGCCGCCGCCTGACGCGTCATCCGCACCAGAAAATCAACGGCGTGTTCCTCTTCCGGCGACAGCGCGCTTTCTGGCACCCAGTCAGAGGAAAACTTGCCGATGTGCGCGTATTTACCGAAAACCTGATCGCGGATGAGCGGGCGCGAAGCACCCGCAAAAATCGGCACATCGGTTCTGCCCGTCACACCTACCACATTGCAGGCGTTCGGCAATGTCGCAGCAAGCGGTACATTACCTGCCACCACGGTAATCCCAAGTACATCCAGCTCGGGCGACGCCAATGCCAGCCAGATGGCTATCGCATCGTCGACGCCGGGATCGGTATCAATAATAATGCGTTCTCGAACCATGTCAGACACTCTCTCTGTAGCGGCTCAATAGGTCGGCAAACAGCTCGACAACCTGTTTAGCATCCACCCCCGTCACCACATCGACATTCGGCTGACGATCGGTTTTTCCGTACCAGTCGGCAACGGTCTGCCCCATGCACAGCTCGCTTTCCTGCTCAATGTAAACGCTGGCTTTTTCCGTCGTGAAGCAGTGCGGTGCCAGCACCCAGGCGATGACCAGCGGATCGTGTAGCGGGCCGCCGCGTGAGCCGTAGCGACGGATATCATTGCGATCCCAAAACGCCATCATTTCACCCAGCGGCGCGGAGATGCGTCCGGATAGCGCAATGAAACGCGCCACTAATTCCGGCGTTAAAATCACCTGATGCGTGACATCCAGCGGTAGCGCGACGATGGCAATCGACGAATCAAACACCACCTTGGCGGCCTGCGGATCGGCAATCATATTGAATTCAGACGTCAGGCTGCGGTTGCCCGCTTCGCGGTACGCGCCGCCCATCATCACGATGCGAGCAATTCCGTCGGCAATCTCGGGTGCCATACGCAGCGCCATCGCCACGTTGGTTAACGGCCCTAACGTACAGAGCGTAATCGGCGTGCCGTCGGCGATCGCCTGACGACATTGCTCAATGATAAAATTCACCGCATGTTTCGCGTCGGCCTGTTTTTGTGGCGCAGGCAGCACCGTCTGACCCAGTCCACTTTCACCGTGAAACTGGCCATGAATAGGGTCGCGCAGCAGCGGCCGATGACAGCCAGCGAAAACGGGGATATCCGTACGCTGACCCAGTTCAACAATTTGCAGCGCATTACGCACCGTCTTGTCCAGCGACTGGTTACCGCACACCGTGCAGATACCGCGAATATCCAACTCTGGTGCCACAAATGCACTTAATAACGCAATCGCGTCATCTATCCCCGGATCACAATCAATAATAATAGGTAAAGCGCTCATCCTTCGATGATTCCTTTTCTCTTTTTAATAGGTACTGCCGAACATCAAGGTGCAGAAAACCCCACACCTCTACAGCGTGAAAAATAACAAAATGTATTTTGCGTTAGAGGGAATCGACGGATGCTAAAACATCCGCGATCTCCTTACGCGCCTTTTCATCCAGCGGTTGCTGAGGCGGCAACGGATCGCCTACCGCAAATCCCTGCAATTGCAGCGCCGCTTTAATACAACCGGCAATGGAATAACGGGCAAAGATTTCATTGATGCGCCACAGCGGACGCTGAAGCTCCATTGCTTTGTTCCAGTCACCCGCGCGGGTGGCTTCATACAAAGCAATACTCTGTTTGGGAACGATACACGCCGGGCCAGCCATCCACCCCACGCCGCCAATCAGCATGACGCAGGCGGGAATATGGGCGGACGCGGAGAAGACATCCATTCGGCCACGGGTACGTTCGATGATGGAAAGCAAGCGCCCGGTATTGGTCGAGGCGTCTTTGATATAGCGGATGTTATTCACATGACTCAGGCGTTCAATGACGGGCAGACTCAAGTCGGAACGCTGGAACTGAGGATTGGTATAAAGCACCACCGGTTTGCCCTGTGCAGCTTCGGCAATGGCGCGAAAATACTGTTCGACGCCTTCGTCTTTCAGGGGGAAATAGGCTTCCAGCACCGCCAGAATGCCATCCGCACCCAGTTCGACGTAGCGTTTCGTTTGCTCAACGGCATCCTGAATGGTTGTTGACGCAACACCAGCGATAACCGGCACACGGCCCGCCGTCGTTTCGATCACCGTTTTAACGACATCCAGACGCTGAGCAGCAGAGAGATAGGCAAATTCACCGGTGCTGCCTAACGGCACGACGCCATGTACACCGCATTGAATCAGATGTTCAGTGAGCTGCGCCAGAACAGGCTTATCAACCTGACCATCGGGCCTGACGGGTGACACCAGATAGGGAAAAACACCGCTAAATGTATTCACTCCGCTCTCCTTGTTACAGATAGATAAGGGGTGAATACTCACCCCTTATTTGAATCATAAATGACAGGTGACTATTTCGCAGAACGGACGAAGTACGGCAGCGTGTAGGCATCGGAACGGCCCACGTAGGTATACTGCTTTTTCATCGCCCAGGTGTTGGACAGGAACATCACTGGAATCACGCCCAGATCGTTCATGCCAATGTTCATCGCCTCAGCCAGCAGCGCATCACGTTTGGTTTCATCCAGCGTGACACGTGCTTCGTTCAGCGTTTTATCAAAGACAGGATTGGAATAGCGACCACGATTACCCTGTCCTGCATTGGGGCCAAAGGTTTCTAACAATGGCCCCAATACTCCAGAAGCTTCCCCGGTTTCAATCGCGGCCCCGCCCATAATCAAACTGAATTCGAGACGAGACGCACGTGAGAAGTACACACTGCCGGGCATCGTAACAACCTCGGTTTTGATACCGGCACGGGTGAACATTTGGCCAATGGCCTGAGCAATTTTAGAATCATTAGGATAACGATCGTTCGACGCGTGGAAGGTCAGCGTGAAGCCGTCGGGGTAACCCGCCGCCGCCAGTTCCTGTTTGGCTTTCTCCGGATTATAAACCGGCGCAGGAATGGAAGCGGAATAGCCTGGGTACCCCTTCGGTACAAGCTGAGAGGCAACAACAGCCTGCCCCTCCATCACACGGTCGACGATTGCCTGACGATTAATAGCTAAAGACATCGCCTGGCGTACTTCTTTTTTTAGTAATGGGTTTTTACCATCAGGACCTTTGGCGAACGGTGATTCATCTCGCTGCTGGTCCATGTGAAGGTAAATAACACGATTCCCTGGTGTTGAAATCGTTTTTAACTGCGAATTTTTTTCAATATTACTGCTGTCGGCTGTTGGAACGTTTTCAATCATGTCCACATCACCGGATAATACTGCTGCTACACGTGCACTACTGTTTTTAAATACACGGACAGTAACGTTGTCCCACTCTGCTTTTCCTCCCCAGTAATCGTCATTACGACTAAGGACTACCCGGTCATCCGGCACCCAGGAAACAAATTTGAATGGCCCTGTACCAATCACATCTTTTCCTGAATTCAACGTTTCCGTTGGGACGTTCTCAAGTCGGGCAGGCAAAATGGAAACCCGACTTAAATTATTCAGCAGCAGCGGCGACGCCTCTTTTGTCTTAATCCGCACCGTTAATGGATTCACTTCTATTACTTCAGCAATGTCGCTGACGTAAGGTGCGTAAGAGCTGGGGCTGTTTTTCGATGCCAGCGCAACACGCTTAATGCTGGCAATCACATCTTTAGCCGTAAAATCACTGCCGTCGTGAAACTTAACGCCAGGACGCAATACAAACTCCCACGTCTTGTCGTCAATCACTTTCCAACTGGTTGCCAGGGCAGGTGCAATCTGCTGTTTTTCATCCTGTACAACCAAACCGTCAAAAATATTGCGCGCCATTGCGCTATTCGCCCCACTCACATAAAACTGCGGATCCATTGATGTGGTGGAGGAAGCCAAACCGATATTCAGGTCCGCGCTATAAACCAAAGGTGAAGATGAAAATAAAACGGTAAACAATAACGCCAGCGTTGATTTCTTCATTCACTAACCCTCTATTCCATGATTGATTACTAGTGAAGTGTATTAAATCTTATGATTGTGAGTCTATGCGCTAGATTGGATAATGAAAAATTGCATTTTGTGTTAAATTGATAACCAAATGTTATGTTTTAAGGTGACGAGCATGCGTATCAATCCCCGCCAGGTTGAAGCCTTTCATAAAGTCATCCTCACCGGAGGCATCACCGCGGCCGCCAACATGATGTACATCACCCAGCCTGCGGTCAGCCGACTGATTAAGGACTTTGAAGACGCACTGAATCTTAAGCTGTTCGATAGGGACGGGCGCGGCCTGATTCCACGCGCGGAGGCGATGAAGCTGTATCGCGAAGTCGAGCGTCTTTATCTGGGGTTGGATCACATCGGGATGATTGCGGATGAAATTCGCCACGCCAAGGGCAGCGTGCTGCGCATCGCCGCCGTTCAGGCGCTCTCGTTTCTTTGTTCAGATCAGGTTCTCCCTACCTTACTCAAGAAATACCCCGATCTTTCCCTGTTTTTAGACATCGAAAGCAGCAGCCATATTACGAGCGCCATTTCTGAAAATCAGTATGACGTCGGCTTTATTTTTGGCCAACCGGGCATCAAAGGGCTGGAAGCCGAACCACTGGCGGACGCCAGTGCTGTCGCGGTGTTAGCGATGGATCACCCTCTTGCCACGGCGGATGAAATTACGCTTGCCGATCTGGCCGGTACGCGCGCTATTCTGCCGGGAAGAACCACACCGCTGCGGGCGCAGCTCGATATCTCCTCCAGAAAAGAGCAGATCTATCTGCATAACCCCATCGAAACCTCAATGGCTAACTGCTGCGTGCTGGCTTCAAGAAACGTCGGCATCGGCGTGGTGGATTTTATTACCGCCCTGAACAGCCCTTCGCCGGTTATCGTTAAGCCTTTCAATCCTGATATAAAAATGGCGTATTGCGCGGTTTATCCCCCGCAAATTCCCCGCAGCCAGGTGGTAAATCACATCACTCAGGTTATGAAAGAAAAAATAGCGAGCAGTCTGGAATTAAAGTAATTCCCAGCCAAAGCCGTTATTTTTATTAATGTATTTATTGAATAATGACCGCTGGGGAATGGATTTATAAAAAATAAAAAACGGAGTTTCTATTTAAAATAGAAATAGCCATCATTGATGGCTATTCGGCGTTATATATTTCTAATCAGGCATTCAGCACAAATTTCTCAATCGCATAAGCGACGCCGTCTTCCATGTTGGTTTTGGTGACGAACTGGCTGGCTTCTTTCACTTCGTCGATGGCATTGCCCATCGCGACGCCGATGCCCGCATAGCGAATCATCGCCAGATCGTTCTGCTGGTCGCCCAGCGTCATGACGCTTTCGCGTGGAATGCCGAGGTGCTCCGCCAGCATCTTCACGCCTTCACCTTTGTTAACGCGCTTATCCAGAATTTCCAGATAGTATTCGGCGCTCTTCATGATGGTGTAGCGCTCAAAGGCTTCCGGTGGCAGTTGGCTGATGGCGCGATCCAATATCTCCGGCTCATCAATCATCATCACTTTCGGGAACGTCAGGCTGCGATCCATTTCCTCTACCGCACGATACTTCAACGGCATCCCGGTCAGGTGAGATTCATGAATGGTGTAAGGGCTGATGTCTTTATTGGCGGTATAGACGAAATTGAAGTCCAGCGCGTGGAAATGGACGCCCAGTTTGCAGGCCAGCGCTTCGAAATAGAGATAATCATCGAAGCTCAGCGCCGTTTGCGCCACACAGTCACCATTGACCGTACGCTGCACCAGCGCACCGTTATTGGTGATGCAGTAACAGCCTTCCTGCTGCAAATCCAGCTCCATCAGGTAGCGTTCGACACCGATGTAAGGGCGACCGGTAGCCAGCACCACCTGCACGCCTTTCTCTCTGGCAGCGGCTATCGCGGCTTTTACCACAGGTGAAATTTGATTTTGGGGCGTCAGCAACGTCCCGTCCATATCAATAGCGATCAGTTTTACAGACATAGTTTTTCCAGCATCAAGTTATCTGTTTTCATGCTAACGCGATTCAGCGATGAAGTCGTTAGTGAAATACAGCAGGGTGACAGGCGTATTACATATATACCCTAAATAATTCGAGTTTCAGGAAGGCGGCGAATGAGAGAATCCCGATGAGCTTACTCAAGTAAGTGATTCGGGTGACCGAATGGAGCCAACGCACATGCAACTTGAAGTATGACGGGTATAACGTAAAAAGCCGTGCGGTTAAGCACGGCTCTGTGACCAACGTTTCCTACAATCGCCGTTATAGTTCGGCACCGTTGCTGGAAATCACCTTCTTATACCAGTCAAAGCTCTTTTTCTTCGAGCGCTTGAAAGTACCGGTGCCATCATCGTGTTTATCCACGTAGATGAAACCGTAGCGTTTGCTGTACTGGCCGGTGGTGAACGACACACAGTCGATGCAGCCCCACGGGGTATAACCCATCAGCTCCACGCCGTCTTCCACAACCGCTTTCTTCATCTGATCGATATGCGCTTTGAGATATTCGATGCGGTACTCGTCGCTAATGCTGCCGTCGGCTTCCACCTTGTCTACCGCGCCAAAGCCGTTTTCGACGATGAACATCGGTTTCTGATAACGCTCGTAGAAGCTGTTCAGCGTATAGCGCAGACCAACCGGGTCAATCTGCCACCCCCACTCCGATGCCTTTACATGCGGGTTCTTCACGCCGCCGTCGAAGTCCGTAATTGAATCTTCTTTTTTCTGGCCTTTTGCCGCCAGTTGCACCGCGCTGCTCATGTAGTAGCTGAAGCCCAGATAGTCCGTGCAACCTTCGCGCAGCGTCTGTTCGTCTTCCGGCTGCATATCAATCTGATAGCCTTTGCGCGCCCACTCTTTCAGGATGTAAGACGGGTAGTAACCACGCAGTTGCACGTCGCCGAACAGGTGACGCTCACGCATCGCTTCCTGTGCAAACATCACGTCATCCGGGTGGCATGACCACGGATAGATCGGCACCAGCGCCAGCATGCAGCCAATTTTGAAGCTCGGGTTAATCTCATGACCCAGCTTCACCACTTTCGCACTGGCGACAAACTGGTGGTGCAGCGTTTGGTACATCGCCTGCTCTGGCTTGTCGTGATCGGTAAAAATCACGCCGGAACAGCAGTAGCCAAACAGCGGATACTGCCAGTTACGCTGGTTGTTAATCTCATTGAAGGTCATCCAGGATTTCACTTTGGACTGGTAACGCTTCATGACTACTTCGCTGTAGCGAACAAAGAAATCCACCACTTTACGGTTCAGCCAGCCACCGTATTGCTTAACCAGATGATGCGGCATTTCAAAGTGAGACAGCGTAATCACTGGCTCGATGTTGTATTTCAACAGCTCATCAAACAGGTCGTCATAGAATTGCAGGCCTGCTTCATTCGGCTCCAGCTCATCGCCATTGGGGAAAATACGCGTCCAGGCAATCGAGGTGCGGAAGCATTTGAAGCCCATTTCAGCGAACAGGGCAATATCCTGCTTATAGTGGGAGTAGAACTCCACCGCCTGATGGTTTGGATAACTGACACCAGGCTGTACGCCATCGGTAATCACACGGTCAACGCCGTGAGCACCGCCGGACAGGACATCACAAATGCTGACGCCTTTGCCGCCTTGATCCCAACCACCTTCAACTTGATGCGCCGCTACCGCGCCGCCCCACAGAAAGTCTTTCGGTAATTGTTGAACAGACATCTTGTTTCCTTCTTATTTCAGGTTTGCATATTATTAATTTATAAGCTGTTTCAGGGTGGAGATTTCCCGATGCAGTTGAATCAGTTCCTCCACCAGCTCACGGCATAGCATCGCGTTCATCAGGTGATCTTGCGCGTGAACCAGAATCAGGTTGACCGGGATTTTTCCGCTGCCTTCATCGGCACCAATCAGGGCCGTCTGGATTTGATGGGCTTTGCGCGCCGCTACAGAAGCCGTGTTCAGCAGTTCCTCAGCCCTGTCCCAGTCGTATTTTCTGGCGGCGCTCAGCGCTTCCATCGAGCTGGAACGCGCCTCTCCCGCATAGATAATCAGTTCCATTACTGTCGTTTCATCAAGAATGGTTTCATCGCGCATCACTCACGGCCTCCTCTGCTGTCCCCACTTCTTGTGCGACCAGCTGACGTTCATACATTTTGAAGAAGGGGTAATAGATTAAGGACGAAACAACAATCAGTACCCCCACCAGCACCACCGCACGCCAGTCCCACCCCGTAGACCAGGCTGCGCCAATCGGGCCCGGCGTTGTCCAAGGCGCAAGAGAAATGACGCGGTGCACCAAATCGGTTTTTAATGCGATATAAGCAAGGGTGGCGTTCACCAGCGGTGCGGTAATAAATGGGATGAACAGCAGCGGGTTCATCACGACGGGTGAACCAAAAATCACCGGTTCGTTGATGTTGAACATGCTTGGCACCACGGCCAGTTTGCCTATGGAGCGCAGGTGAGCAGAACGGCTACGCAAGTAGAGAAAGACCAGCCCCATGGTCGCTCCTGAGCCGCCCACCGTAATGAAGAACTGCCAGAAGGGCTCAATAAAGATTTTGGTGATCGGTGCGCCCGTGTTAAACGCTTCCTGATTTATTCCTAAGTTGGTCAGCCAGAACGCCTGCAAAATGCCAGTCACAATCACCGCACCGTGAATCCCGGCAAACCACAGCAGGTGGCAGAGCAGCACCGCAATCAGGATGGCGGGGAGCGAGTCAGATGCCGAGATAATCGGCGCGAAGACGGCCATAATCGCCTGCGGTAACAGCATGCCGAACTGGCTCTGCATAAACAGGCTAAGCGGGAAGAGCGTCAGGAAGATGGCAAGAATCGGGATCAGCAGATCGAAAGACTGGCGGATTTTCGGCGGCACCTGCTCCGGCAGGCGGATACCAATATTGCGCTTCTGCAAAAAATGCATCAGCTCCGTCGAATAGATCGCCACGATAATCGCGGTGAAAATCCCCTCGCCGCCCAGCGACCCGACCGGCAGGCTTTTGTCGATTTGCGGAGCTGCCACCACCATAAACGACATCAGCGCCAGACTGGCCGCCATAAAACCGTTCATTTTATAGCTCTGTGCCAGGTTATAAGCGATGGCGCTGGTGATATACACCGCCATAATGCCCATCGTCATGTTATAGGGCATCATGATTTGTTCGCCGTGGCGTTCCACCATCCCCAGCCACCACTGTGCAAAAGCCCATTCACTATTCGGGCTAAAAGGTGGATGAGCGAATAACATCATAAAAGAACCGACAATTAAAAACGGCATAGAGGCAATGAAGCCATCTTTAATTGCTACAACATGGCGCTGACTAGAGAGTTTTGCCGCAATTGGACTAATACGGTTTTCGATAACGCTGAATAATGACTCGCTTAATTTACTCATTATTCCTCCCGTTATACTAATTGATCATCGCCAGGGCATCATTGAGGACTTTTTCCCCATTCATCATGCCGTAATCGACCATATTAATGACCGCAATCGGCTTCGCTTTCTCGTCAGCTATCACCTTGAATTCAGGCAGTTTATACTTAATCTGCGGCCCCAGAAGGCAGCAATCATATTCATCAATTAGCTCATTAAACTCTTCAAAACCCACGGCTTTTATCTCAACAGCGATCGCATTTTTCTCGGCGACCTTTTCCATCCGCTGTACCAGCATGCTGGTAGACATTCCTGCTGCGCAACAGAGTAAAATCTTATTCATACTGCACCTCACCGTCCGTTTTTTTATTATTCAAGCAAGACACAAAATAATATGCAACCGGTTTCATATTGTTTTTACTATTTTTTGAAGGCGATCATAAATAGCGCAATCGGGGAATATTTTTATCCCTACACTTGTTATTGGTGATAAAAAAGGAGGATTTTTCCCTATAATGACGGCATCAGGCAGTACAGGAGAACGGGAAAGTACGATGGTAACCATGCTCGATGTAGCGAAAAAAGCCGGTGTATCCAAAGCCACCGTATCACGCGTGCTGACAGGGAATAATTACGTCAGTAAAACCACGCGGGATCGGGTATTCCAGGCGATTGAAGAGATTGGCTACCGGCCCAACCTGCTGGCGCGCCAGCTCGCCACGAGCAAATCGCAAATTATTGGTTTGGTTGTGACCAACACGCTGTACAGCGGCCCCTATTTCAGCGAATTGCTGTTCCAAACGGCAACCATGACGGAGAAATACGGGCGGCAGCTCATCATGGCGGATGGCAAGCACAGCGCGGAAGAAGAACGCGAAGCGATCCAGTTCCTGCTCGATTTACGCTGCGATGCCGTCATTATCTATCCGCGTTTTCTCTCTACGAATGAACTAGAAGAGATTATCGAACAGCACGATCAGCCGATCATGGTCGTGAACCGCACACTGCATCAGCACGGCGATAATGGCATCTGCGCCAATCACCAGCAGCACTGCCATGATGCCGTCAATTACCTGATTGCACAGGGCCACCGTGATATCGCCTTTGTCTGTGGATCGGCGAACTCCCCCACGGGTACAAGCCGACTGGCGGGCTACCGGCAGGCGCTGGAGGAAAACGGGGTTCCCTATAATGACGGGCTGGTTGCGCCAGGTGACTGGACCCATGACAGCGGCTATACGGCGGCACAAATCCTGCTTCAGCGATCTGCCACCTTCAGCGCACTCGTCGCCAGCAATGACGACATGGCGATTGGCGCGGCCAAAGCGCTACGCGAACACGGCCTCGCTATTCCGCAGGATGTCTCGCTGCTGGGGTTCGATGATTTACCGATGGCATCATGGTTCTACCCGCCCCTCACTACCGTGCATGTGCCCGTCGCCGAGATGATCAGCTATACCCTTGAGAAACTGCTGTGCCGACTGGAGGGTGAAACCATCGCGCCTACGCCAGCCTTCAAGGGCGAATTGATTATCCGCGATTCCGTCAGCAAAGGTCCTGCCGCCTAATCCTCGCTCACGCAGTGAGGCACCATGCCTCACTGTTCTGTCCGTTCACAGCGTGCCGTCACGTCAGTAAAAGATATCATGGACGAGATTGTCTCAGCATCGGATGAGCAATCGCGCGGAATCAGCCAGGTGACGCAGGCGGTTCACGAGATGGACGGCGTCACCCAGCAGAACGCCGCGCTGGTTCAGGAAGCCACAACAGCAGCCGCGTCACTGGAAGAGCAAGCCAGACAGCTTGCGCAAACGGTGCTGGTCTTTAAGCTCTCGTAATTACCCTTCTTCACCAACTCCCCCGCACGGGCCGGAAACGGCCTGTGCGTTATTCCCAGCGTGGACAGCAATCCTCGAACGAATCTGACCAAATCCCCCCCAAATACGATTTACTCGTCATGCCATTCTCTCCCTATTCTGCCGAAAAGGCGGGTATCAATATTCGCCATAGATGATATAAGTAATAGGCTAACCTTATGATCCATTTGCCAGGGAGTGACGCCCTGTTCCTGCGCCAGCTCTCACGATAATAAAATCTACAGACCTGTAAGCTGCAAAAACAACATGAAATTCATAAAACTACCACTACTGGCGCAAATCTCATCAGCGCATCTGGTGAGTCATTTCCATATGATGGTGCTGCCCGCGCTCATTCCGCTGCTGTCAGCCCAGCGTGATATCAGCTTTGTCGAGCTCGGGTTTGCGCTCAGCGTATTCAATATTGTCTCCGCCTGCGTGCAGACACCAATTGGTTTTATGGTGGATCGCATCGGCGCGCGCCGTACGTTAACCGCCGGAATCACGCTCGGGAGCCTCTGTTTTCTCTCGCTCGGTTTTTCAGGCAGCTACGTTTGGCTGGTCGCCGCGATGGGGCTCGCAGGGGTAGCGAACGCAGTTTACCATCCGGCGGATTACGCCTTGCTGTCGCGTGGGATTGATGAGAAACGCATGGGTCGCGCGTTCTCGGTGCATACGTTTTCCGGCTTTCTGGGCACGGCCATTGCGCCCGGTATTTTGCTGTCCGTTGCCGCCTTTTCCGGCATCAATAGCGCATTCATCGTTTCCGGCGTCCTCGGCTTGCTGACGATACCGCTGCTTCTGACCGATCGCGATGAGCCCATCCGGGTGAAACCTGCGGCAGCAACAGGCACCCAGCCGAGCAAATCGCGCGCACCCGTTTTCACGCTGCCGATTCTGGCGCTGCTCATTCTGTTCCTGCTGCTGAATTTAAGTACGGGTTCAATCCAGAACTTCTCGGTGACGGCGTTAGTCACGGGCTACGATTTGTCGCTGTCACAGGCTAACGTGGCGCTGACCGCATTCCTGTTCGCCAGCGCCTTTGGCGTATTGGCTGGCGGCTCATTGGCAGATAAAACTAAACGCCACGGGCTGGTGGCGACGGCGGCGTTGGCCGTCACCGCCGTGCTGGTCAGTATCGTTGCCATGTATTCTTTACCCACCGTTGTGCTCGTGCCGTTGTTGGCCGCCGCTGGTTTCCTCTCCGGCATGATCGCCCCTTCTCGGGATATGCTGGTGCGCGCCGCCTCTCCGCCGGGAGCGGAAGGACGAGTATTTGGGATTGTCTCCACCGGCTTCAACATTGGCGGTGCCGCAGGACCGGTTCTGTTCGGCTGGCTGCTGGATCACGGCCATCCTCACGCCATTTTCTGGTCTGCCGTCATCTTTATGCTGATCACGTCTTTCATCACCCTGCTACAGGAAATGCGCAGCGCTAAACGACGTGCGCTAGCCTGATAAAAGGACATAAAAAAGCCAGCTCCGCAGGGAGCTGGCTCAGGTTGCTGATAAACCGATCGAGCGGTCAGAATCTATCTAAATCAGATATCGATATTCATTGCTTTCAAGGCGTTCTCTTCGATAAACGCACGGCGCGGTTCAACCGCATCGCCCATCAGCGTTGTGAACAGCTCATCGGCAGCAATCGCATCTTTAACCGTCACACGTAGCATACGGCGGCTGGTCGGATCCATCGTGGTTTCCCACAGCTGATCCGGGTTCATTTCGCCCAGACCTTTATAACGCTGTATGGTCAGACCACGACGGGATTCTTTCACCAACCACTCCAGCGCCTGTTCAAAGCTGGCAACTGGCTGACGACGCTCACCACGTTCGATGTACGCATCTTCTTCAATCAGGCCACGCAGTTTTTCACCCAGCTGATTCAATTTGCGGTATTCGCTACCCGCCACGAAGCCTGCGCCCAGCGGATAATCGGTATCCACACCGTGCGTACGCACGCGCAGCGCGGGTTCAAATACGCCGCGTTCTTCATCATGGTGAATGACAAAGCTGTATGTACTGCCGTGAATCTCGTTTTCGTTCAGGCTGCTAACCAGCGATTCCGCCCACGCCTGTACTTTTTCACGCTCGCCTAAATCGGCTTCAGCCAACGTTGGTTGATAGATCAGGCGGTTCAAGAACGCACGCGGGAAGCGACGCTCCATGCGGCCAATCATCTTCTGTACGGCGTAATGTTCAGAAACCAGTTTCTCCAGCGGTTCACCCGCCAGCGCAGGAGCCTGTGCATTGGTGTGCAGCGTTGCGCCGTCTAGCGCCAGTGCGATCTGGTACTGGTCCATCGCTTCATCATCTTTGATGTACTGTTCCTGCTTGCCTTTTTTCACCTTGTACAGCGGCGGCTGAGCAATATATACGTGGCCACGCTCAACGATTTCAGGCAGTTGACGATAGAAGAAGGTCAACAACAGAGTACGGATGTGCGAACCATCGACGTCAGCATCGGTCATGATGATAATGCTGTGATAGCGCAGTTTATCTGGGTTATATTCGTCACGGCCAATGCCGCAGCCCAGCGCGGTGATCAGCGTCGCGACTTCCTGTGAGGAAAGCATCTTGTCAAAACGGGCTTTCTCAACGTTCAGGATTTTACCCTTCAGCGGCAGAATCGCCTGGTTCTTACGGTTACGCCCCTGCTTGGCAGAGCCGCCCGCTGAGTCCCCTTCCACCAGGTACAGTTCAGACAGCGCGGGGTCACGTTCCTGACAGTCCGCCAGTTTGCCCGGCAGGCCAGCCAGATCGAGCGCACCTTTACGACGCGTCATATCACGCGCTTTACGCGCCGCTTCACGGGCACGGGCGGCATCAATAATTTTACCGACCACTATTTTGGCGTCTGATGGGTTTTCCATCAGGTAATCCACCAGCTTCTCATTCATCAGCGATTCAACCGCCGTTTTCACTTCGGAAGAAACCAGTTTGTCTTTGGTCTGCGAGGAGAATTTCGGATCCGGCACTTTCACGGAAACGACGGCAATCAGCCCTTCACGCGCATCGTCACCGGTGGCGCTGACTTTAGCTTTCTTGCTGTAGCCTTCTTTATCCATGTAGGTATTCAGCGTACGGGTCATCGCAGCACGGAAACCGGCCAGGTGCGTACCACCGTCGCGCTGTGGAATGTTGTTGGTAAAGCAGTAAATGTTTTCCTGGAAACCATCGTTCCACTGCAATGCCACTTCCACGCCGATGTCATCTTTCACCGTCGAGAAATAAAACACGTTCGGGTGAATTGGCGTCTTGTTACGGTTCAGGTAATCAACAAACGCCTTGATGCCGCCGTCATAATGGTAATGATCGGCTTTATCTTTCTCACGCTCGTCAATCAAGCGGATGGAGACACCAGAGTTCAGGAACGACAGCTCGCGCAGACGCTTGGCCAGAATCTCATACTCGAATTCCACCACGTTGGTGAACGTCTCATGGCTCGGCCAGAAGCGCACCGTCGTACCGGTTCTGTTGGTTTCACCCGTAACAGCCAGCGGTGCCTGTGCCACACCGTGTTTATAGGTTTGCTCGTGAAGTTTCCCGTCGCGGTGGATAACCAGCGTCAGTTTTTCCGACAGGGCGTTAACCACGGAAACCCCTACGCCGTGCAGGCCGCCAGAAACTTTATACGAGTTATCATCGAACTTACCGCCCGCGTGCAGCACGGTCATGATGACTTCAGCTGCGGAGATACCTTCTTCTTCGTGAATGCCGGTCGGAATACCACGGCCATCATCCTGCACCGATACCGAGTTATCAGCATGGATGGTGATGATAATGTCTTTACAATAGCCAGCGAGTGCCTCGTCGATAGCGTTGTCCACAACCTCGAATACCATGTGATGCAGGCCGGTACCGTCGTCCGTATCGCCGATATACATACCTGGGCGTTTACGTACCGCATCCAGCCCTTTCAATACCTTGATACTTGAGGAGTCATAAGAATTCGACATCAACGTTTCTCGCTCATTTTAGTCCTGTGATTGAACCGTTATTTTACCCTGTTCTACGCGGAACATCTTGCCCTTTTCACCAACCATGTCCTCTATCTGTTCAGCGCTGACGGCACTAACAAAAACCTGTGCATGGGTGGCTTTTAACCGTTCAGCTAGCAAACGGCGGCGGGTACTATCCAGTTCGGAAGCAAAATCATCGATCAGATACAGACAGCGCAGTCCGTTCTGACGGGTGAGAAATTCACCCTGAGCCAGCCTCAGCGCACACATCAGCAGCTTGAGCTGACCACGGGACAGCATGTCCTCAACCGCCACACCGCTGGCGCGGATGCGGAAGTCGGCTTTATGCGGCCCCAGCGCCGTATAACCTAACATACGGTCGCGTTCGAACTGCCGTTCCAGCAGTTCTGCATACTCACTTTCTTTATCCCAGCCGCGCTGGAAAGAGAAACTGAGAGAAAATTCAGGCAAAAATTGCGTACAGGTCGTGGCGATATCATTGGCAATCGCCTCAGCGTATTGCGCACGCCATTCGCTGATACGTTCCGCCAGCGGCACCAGTTCCTGATCCCAGGCTCTAAGCTGCCCATAGTGGCTCACCTGACGCAGCGCCGCATTACGCTGGCGCAACAAACGCTTCATGTTGCTCCACGCTGCGAAAAAGCCGGGTTCATTATGGAAACAGCCCCAATCGAGAAAGGCGCGACGAAATTTCGGGCCGCCGTTGAGCAGGGTAAATCCTTCCGGGGTAATCAGCTGTATCGGTAGCAGTTGCGCCAGTTCCGCGACTTTATGGCCGTCGCTGCCGTCAATCCGTACCTTGCTGTCGCCCTGACGGTTTTTGCTTAACCCAACGGATCGCTCCGTTTCCGTACCATCAATACGACCATGCAGTACAAATTCTGGCTGATCGTGACGAATCACGCGCCCCGCCTGAATGCTACGAAACGCCCGCCCGTGCCCTAGCGTATAAATCGCTTCCAGCACGCTGGTTTTACCGCTGCCGTTGGCACCCACTAAAAAATTAAAGCCGGGAACCAGCGCCAGATCGGCCGCCTCGATGTTACGGAAATCTTTGATGAGAAGACGAGTAAGAGCCATGTTGCAGTTATCTTAATGATGAAAGGGCAAGTAAACTTGCCCGATAATTCTACAACCGCATTGGCATGACGACATAGGCCGCCGCCCGGCTGGCGCTATCTTCGATCTGCACGCTGGAAACGGAGTCGGTCAGCAGTAAACGCACCCCTTCGCACTTCAGCGCGTTCAGCACATCCAGCACGTAGCTAACGTTAAAGCCAATTTCCATCTCGGTGCCGTCGTACTGCACATCCAGAATCTCTTCCGCTTCTTCCTGCTCTGGGTTGTTAGCAGTAATTTTGAGCTGATTCTGAATCAGATGCAGACGCACACCGCGGAATTTTTCATTCGATAGAATCGCCGCACGGGAGAAGGCCTGCTTGAGCAGATCGCAACTGGCTTCCAGCGTTTTATCCGGGTTCTTCGGCAATACGCGGCGATAATCCGGGAAACGACCATCGACCAGCTTTGACGTGAAAATGAAGTCGCCGACATGCGCGCGAATATTGTTGCTGCCGATTTGCAGTTGCAGCAGCGTATCACCGCCATCCAGCAGACGCACCAACTCCATCACGCCTTTACGCGGCACAATCACCGAATGTGACGGTAAAGATTGCCCAACCGGCATAGAGCAAACCGCTAAACGGTGACCATCGGTCGCGACCGTGCGCAGCTCTTCGCCTTCGGTTTCAAACAACATACCGTTGAGGTAGTAACGGACATCCTGATGCGCCATCGAAAACTGCGTCGCTTCGATCAAACGCTTCATCGTCGCCTGCGGCAGCGAGAATTCAACCTCGCTCTGCCAGTCGTCCAGATTAGGGAAATCCGCTGCGGGCAGCGTGGACAGCGAGAAACGGCTGCGGCCAGAACGCACCAGCATACGATCGCCATCCAGCATAATCGTGATTTCCGCGCCTTCTGGCAGACCCCGGCAAATATCAAACAGTTTGCGAGCAGGGACGGTCGTAGCACCCGGCTCATGCGGCTGCGTCAGCGCAACCTTCGCCACCATTTCCATTTCCAGATCGGTACCGGTCAGCGACAAAGCGCCTTCCGTCACCTGAATCAGCAGGTTGCCCAGAATCGGTAAAGTCGGTCGGCCACCCAGCGGGCTGCTGACCTGTTGTAATGGCTTTAACAGACGTTCGCGTTCAACAATAAATTTCATAGTGTTATGACGATAGAGTTCTGATTAAATTGGAAAAATCTTCTTTGATGTCGTGGCTTTCTTCACGCAACTGCTCAATCTTGCGGCAGGCATGCAACACCGTCGTATGGTCACGCCCGCCAAAGGCATCGCCGATTTCCGGCAGGCTGTGATTCGTCAGTTCTTTCGCCAACGCCATCGCCATCTGGCGCGGACGCGCCACCGAGCGGGAACGACGTTTAGACAGCAGGTCGGCTACCTTGATTTTATAGTATTCCGCCACGGTCTTTTGAATATTGTCGATAGTAACCAGTTTTTCCTGCAACGCCAGCAGATCGCGCAGCGCCTCACGCACAAAATCAATGGTGATCGAGCGGCCGGTAAAATTGGCATTCGCGATAACGCGGTTCAGTGCGCCTTCCAGCTCACGCACGTTAGAACGCAGGCGTTTGGCAATAAAGAACGCCACTTCACCAGGCAGACGGATGTCGTTTTCATCCGCTTTCTTCATCAGAATCGCCACGCGGGTTTCCAGCTCTGGCGGTTCAATCGCAACCGTTAACCCCCAACCAAAGCGGGATTTCAGGCGATCTTCCACACCGTTAATCTCTTTCGGGTAGCGGTCAGACGTCAGGATGATTTGCTGGTTGCCTTCCAGCAACGCATTAAAGGTATGAAAGAACTCTTCCTGCGAGCGCTCTTTATTAGCAAAGAATTGGATATCATCGATCAGCAACGCATCAACAGAACGGTAGTAGCGTTTGAACTCTTCAATCGCATTGTTCTGCAACGCTTTAACCATATCCTGCACGAAACGCTCGGAGTGCATATAAACCACTTTCGCATTGGGTTTGCGGGCAATGATGCCATTCCCCACCGCGTGCAATAAGTGCGTTTTACCTAAGCCGGTGCCGCCATACAGAAACAGCGGGTTATACGCGCCGCCGGGGTTATCAGCCACCTGACGTGCCGCTGCACGGGCTAACTGGTTCGATTTACCCTCAACGAAGTTATCAAACGTATGCTTGGGGTTCACATTCGAACGGTAGGTATGCTCTGCCTGTACCGGCGAGTTATCCCAACTTGGTCGTACCGGAGCCGAACGTACCGGCTGTTGCCGCGCAACGCTGACAGGATTGTGGTGCGACTGCGCAGGCTGGCTTACTGCCTGCACCAACGGTTTGCTCCCCACTTCGAAACGCAGTAAAGGGGCATCCATCCCGCAGAAATCATTCAGCAGGACATTGATATTATTTAAGTATTTATCACGAACCCAATCCAGCACAAAGCGATTGGGGGCGTAGAGCGCCAGAGTGTTATCACTCAGCTCCGCCTGCAACGGGCGTATCCACATACTGAATTCTGTGGCAGGTAACTCATCCTGCAAACGGGCAAGACACTGCTGCCAAAGCGAAAGTGACACGGCGGACTCCACTCGAACAAGAACGATCAAAAAGAAAAGAATAAGACGTTATTTATGTGACTCATGATTTTTTGGCGCCTGCGTCATCCACGATTGTTTCATTCACAATACAGACAGCAGACACACCACGTAGCGCGGCGGTTTACTCCGACGATCCCGTCAAAAGGATCGCTAACGGAACCGCGGATCATAACCTAATCTTCCGAAGAGATCTTCCCCTTCTGCACAGTTTCGATCCTTTTTATCCACAGGCTATTCTTATCGCAACACCCCGCAACACGGCAGAGGGACGGCTAGCACACATTTTATCCGCCTGCGATGAAGCGCCCCCAAGCATACCCGCGGAGGCACGATCGTTACGGTGACATCGATCATGATCTTGTCGGACAGATCGTTGGAGGATCCTTGCGCTTTGCAGCAGAGTCCGTATAATTCCCTGCCCGCGCGTCTACGCCTTTTCTGTGCTCTGGCAGGCAGAAATTCCAAAAATAATCGGAATGGCTGGCGTGTTAAGTGTGATGTTAATTGACTCAGGACTGTACAATTATTACAATCCTGCCTCTTTCCGTTATATAGCTGTGATATGCGATTGAGGCGTCGGTCATTTTTTCACGCCGAACAGCCAAACGCGTTTACTGTGAAGTTATAATTTTCCAAGTTTAGGTAGAAATCGCCATGAAACGCACTTTCCAACCGTCCGTATTGAAGCGTAACCGTAGCCATGGTTTCCGTGCTCGTATGGCCACCAAAAATGGTCGTCAAGTTCTGGCCCGCCGTCGTGCGAAAGGCCGTACTCGTCTGTCTGTTTCTAAGTAATAAAAGCTAACCCACCGAGTGGTTAAGCTAGCATTTCCCAGGGAGTTACGTTTGTTAACTCCCAGTCATTTCACTTTCGTCTTCCAGCAACCGCAACGGGCTGGCACGCCGCACATCACCATTCTCGGCCGCCTGAACTCGCTGGGGCATCCCCGCATCGGTCTTACCGTCGCCAAAAAGCATGTAAAACGTGCTCATGAACGCAATCGGATTAAACGCCTGACGCGTGAAAGCTTTCGCCTGCACCAACATTCATTGCCTTCAATGGACTTTGTGGTACTCGTGAAAAAAGGGGTGTCTGAACTGGATAACCGTACTTTGACGGAAGCATTGGAAAAACTATGGCGTCGGCATTGTCGTTTGGCTCCCGACTCCTGATCGGGTTGATACGCGGTTATCAACTCGTTATCAGCCCGTTGCTCGGACCGCATTGTCGGTTCCGGCCAACGTGCTCGCAATACGGTATTGAAGCAATACGCAGGTTCGGCATGATAAAAGGCTGTTGGTTGACGCTTAAACGCGTATTAAAATGCCATCCTTTGAACCCTGGTGGTGATGATCCCGTACCGCCAAAAACCGACAATAACAGAGAACATTAACGATGGATTCGCAACGCAATCTTCTTCTCATCGCTCTGCTATTCGTAACCTTTATGCTTTGGCAGGCTTGGGAGACGGATAAAAATCCGCCAGCAACCACGCAGGCCATACAGCAGGCGACGAACGCAGTGACCGGTGATGCTACCAACCAGGGCGTACCCGCCAGCGGTCAAGGCAAACTGATCACGGTGAAAACCGATGTGCTATCGCTGACAATCAACACGCGTGGCGGTGACATCGAGCAAGCGCATCTGCTGGCTTACCCGGACACATTGGGTTCAGATAAACCTTTCCACCTGCTGGAAACCACATCAGAGTTTGTCTATCAGGCTCAGAGCGGTTTGACTGGCAAAAACGGCCCGGACAACCCGGCTAACGGCCCGCGTCCACTGTTTACCTCCACGCAAGATAGCTTCGAGCTGGCGGATGGTCAGAGCGAACTGCGCATCCCGATGACATACACTGCGGCTGACGGCGTAACCTACACCAAAACGTTCGTTCTGAAACGTGGCGACTATGCACTGAACGTTGACTATAGCGTCAACAACACCAGCGCTCAGCCTCTGGAACTCACGTTGTTCGGTCAGTTAAAGCAATCTATCGAATTACCTAAGCACCGCGATACCGGCAGCAGCAACTTTGCACTGCACACTTATCGTGGCGCGGCGTTCTCTTCCAGTGAAGACAAGTACAAAAAGTACAGCTTCAGCGACATGGACGAAAACCTGAACATCACCACCAACGGTGGCTGGGTAGCGATGCTGCAACAGTACTTCGCAACCGCGTGGATCCCAACGACGGCAGGCGCTAACACCTTCTATACCAGTAAGCTGGGGAACGGTCAGGCCGCTATTGGCTTCAAATCCGCTCCGGTTGTAGTTGCCGCAGGTAGCCAACAGGATCTGAAAACCACGCTGTGGGTCGGCCCGGAAATTCAGGACAAGATGGCTGCTGTCGCACCGCATCTGGATCTGACTGTCGATTACGGCTGGCTGTGGTTTATTTCTCAGCCGCTGTTTAAGCTGCTGAAATTCCTGCACAGCTTTATCGGCAACTGGGGCTTCTCCATCATTGCCATTACCTTTATCGTGCGCGGTATCATGTACCCGCTGACGAAAGCGCAATACACCTCTATGGCGAAAATGCGCTTGCTGCAGCCTAAACTGCAGGCGATGCGTGAACGTATTGGTGATGACAAACAGCGCATGAGTCAGGAAATGATGGCGCTGTACAAGTCAGAGAAAGTGAACCCGCTGGGCGGCTGCTTCCCGCTGCTGATTCAGATGCCAATCTTCCTGGCGCTGTATTACATGCTGATGGGCTCCGTTGAACTGCGCCACGCGCCGTTCGCGCTGTGGATTCATGACCTGTCTGCACAAGACCCGTACTACATTCTGCCGATCCTGATGGGCGTGACGATGTTCTTCATCCAGAAGATGTCACCAACCACCGTGACCGACCCAATGCAGCAGAAGATCATGACCTACATGCCGGTCATCTTTACGGTCTTCTTCCTGTGGTTCCCGTCAGGTCTGGTTATGTACTACATCGTCAGCAACCTGGTTACCATTCTCCAGCAGCAGTTGATCTACCGCGGTCTGGAAAAACGTGGCTTGCATAGCCGCGAGAAAAAATAATCCGGTTGATAGCTAACCGATAGAAAGCGTAAGGCGGTCATTGACCGCCTTATTTTTTTAATGGCTGTTTTATCAGCCAACGATACGTAAAATAGCCTGCCAGACAGGCATCAATGCAGAGAGAACATCATGAGTAATACCGACACCATCGTCGCCCAAGCCACGCCACCGGGACGCGGAGGCGTGGGTATTTTACGCATTTCAGGACAGGCGGCCGCAGACGTGGCGCATGCCGTTCTGGGTAAGCTTCCCAAGCCGCGCCACGCCGATTATCTGCCGTTCCGTGATGCCAACGGCACCACGCTCGATCAGGGCATTGCCCTCTGGTTTCCCGGCCCGAACTCCTTTACCGGCGAAGACGTATTAGAGCTTCAGGGTCACGGCGGTCCGGTTATTCTTGATTTGCTCCTGCAACGTATCCTGACACTGTCTAACGTGCGGATTGCGCGTCCTGGCGAATTCTCTGAACGTGCCTTCCTGAACGACAAACTCGATCTCGCGCAGGCGGAAGCCATCGCCGACTTGATTGACGCCAGTTCGGAACAGGCTGCTCGCTCAGCGCTAAACTCTCTGCAAGGCGTATTTTCCACCCGTATAAATCAGTTAGTGGAAGCACTCACTCACCTGCGAATCTACGTCGAAGCGGCCATCGACTTCCCGGATGAAGAGATCGACTTTCTCTCCGATGGCAAAATTGAAGCACAGTTAAATGGTGTGATGGCCGATCTGGATGCCGTCCGAGCCGAAGCACATCAGGGGAGTCTGCTGCGTGAAGGGATGAAGGTCGTGATCGCGGGTCGTCCTAATGCCGGTAAGTCCAGCTTACTCAATGCGTTAGCCGGTCGCGAAGCCGCCATTGTGACGGATATCGCCGGAACGACACGCGACGTATTACGTGAACATATCCATATCGACGGCATGCCGCTGCATATCATCGACACCGCCGGGTTACGCGATGCCAGCGATGAAGTCGAACGCATTGGTATTGAGCGCGCCTGGCAGGAAATCGAACAGGCCGATCGCGTGCTGTTCATGGTAGACGGTACCACCACGCAGGCGACCGAGCCTGAGCAAATCTGGCCGGAATTTATGGCGCGCCTGCCAAAAACGTTGCCGATTACCGTGGTACGCAACAAAGCCGACGTGACGGGCGAAATGCTTGGCATCGAAGAGGTGAATACTCACTCACTTATCCGACTGTCCGCCCGTACAGGTGAAGGCATCGATATGCTGCGCGACCACCTCAAGCAAAGCATGGGGTTCACCAGCAACACGGAAGGCGGTTTTCTGGCTCGACGTCGCCATCTGCAAGCGCTGGAACTGGCGGCACAGCATCTGATTCAGGGGAAAGAGCAGCTGGTGAGCGCCTACGCGGGCGAACTGCTGGCAGAAGAACTGCGGCTGGCGCAGCAGTCCCTGAGTGAAATCACCGGCGAGTTCACCTCCGACGACCTGCTAGGCCGTATTTTCTCGAGCTTTTGTATTGGGAAATAATGTGGGTTAATCCGGCTAAGTTCATGCTAAAAGATTATTAGTCAACCAACTGATTTATAATCAATTTTACATAAATTATGCCACACCATTTCATTTTCTATTCGCATCTTTTTTCTTCTTTTGGTTGTTTGTTTTTCCCTCTGTTCCCTGCACCAATAATCGTGGGGCACACGGGGGAAAAACACCATGAAAACTTCCATAGAGAAGCACCAGCCAAATTGGGAGAGAAATCGTTCCCTACGACTGATGTGGTAATCTCCCAGAAGCAACTTCAACAAAATCCATGCAACACGGAACCACACATGTCTGTAAGGGCTCATTCGTGATAGTCCTGTTCGGACGGTGAAAAGTGTCAAACCTGAGGCCACCAAGCGCATCTATCCCATTCTAGAAAAGTGAATGCGATGGCGATCTCTATGACGCGTTAAAACGCGCTTTTCTGTTCATTTGCGCCACGACCCAATGTAAACGATACCTCGGGGCTGTAACTGCCCTTTTGGACCACTATGAGCGAGTTATTATCTGAAAATATGTTTTGCTCAGAATCACGGCACTCCATACTAGTGGTCTCTGAAAACTTGGCTTGGATCAAGTTACGCCCTTTAAACTCTGTCAGATTGATAAAATCATCAACTGTAGGAGCATTTAATATGAAGTTAATTCCCATTTTGTTACTAACTCTCAGCCTCCCAGTCTTGGCAGAAGAGACAAAAGATATCGATTGGTATAAACAGCATGATAAGGAGCGTCGTGCTCTGATTGAGCAATGTAAGAAAGACCAGCAATTAAGAATTACTACTGAATGTAGAACGGCAATGGCAGTAGAAGCTGAAATTATCGCCCTCGGCAAATAATCAGATCACTGGGACCACAATACACATAGCCCGAAATGATTATGGCGCTTTACGATAAGGAAGCCTCCCCCATAAACACACAGTGAAATGTTTTATATGAACATTTCACTGTGTATCAAGAAGTGAAACCCACCCGATAGCCGTTCATATAAACATCGAGCGCAGCCATTACCATTCTTCCTTCCAGGATGATGCAACAGAGGCTTCGTTATTGGTGGTGTCCACATTCCTGGGCGTAACAGTAAGTTCTAAATTCAATGCCGACAGGATTTTAAAGAAGGTTTCCAGCTTAGTAGAATCAGGATGTTGCTCGAAACTGGATACCGTATCCTGGCGAATACCCACTTTACTGGCCACTTTCCCTTGTGAAAGCTTCTGCGTGATACGAACATCTTTCAGATAGCTGCTAAGCTGCTTGCTGTTGGTGATCTTCATCATCTTATCCTACCGGTTATAGGCGGTAGAATAAATATTACACGCTTTAGCCGGTAAAACAATAATTACACGCTACAGCCGTTAATTGTGTATTTACCTGCTAAAGCGTGTAAACAACAAACAGAACCGTAGGGGAAACACGGTGTATAGCGGGGTGAGATTGTTGGCGCTAACGCTTTCTCACCCTCGATGGTATTTACCGCAGGCTTGTTTTGAAAAATTGCTCAAACTTATCAAACGGTATTTTTCCTACCTGATTGTCGTACAGGTCCACATGATTGGCGCCCGGTATCACTACCAGTTCTTTACGCTTGCTGCAGACTAATTTGTAGGCATCTTCAGCAAAATAGCGCGAATGAGCCTGTTCACCGGTAACGACCAATGTCGGGATAGTAATTTCGCTCGCATAGGTACCACTTTTCGCATCTTTCCAACGCTGTTCGCTGAGGTATTGCAAGTACGCCAGCGTGATAAAAGCGTTTGCGCATATAAACCGCTTGATTGCTCTTTCACTGCACCAAAAGGCCCACTCACAGCGATGGCGGCCCAGAATGATCTCTGAGCCGATTTTTAAGCGTTACTTTTTAAGTGTTATTTCAACGTCGCTTTCACGACGGCTGACAACGGCGTCGTTGGGCGACCGATCAGGCGGCTCAGTTGCTTACCGTCATCAAACAGACCACCTTTGGATGCACCAGTGTCCGAATCCGCAATAATCTGCGCGAAACCTTCAGGTAGGCCGGCTGAAACCAGCGCGGCGGCAAACTCCGCTTCGGACAGATTTTGATAACCGATACTTTTGCCAGACTGTTTGCTGACTTCCGCCGCCAGCTCTGCCAGCGTGTAAGGCTCGTCGCCAGCCAGTTCGTAAACCTTACCAGCCTGCCCTTCCTGCGTCAGCACCGCGACCGCAGCGGCAGCAAAGTCTTCACGGGTTGCAGACGTAATTTTGCCTTCACCCGCGCTACCGATAAACACACCGTGTTCCAGCGCCGCAGGGATGCTGGCCGCATAGTTTTCGGTATACCAGCCGTTGCGCAGCAGGACATGCGGTAAACCAGAATCCTTCAGCAACGTCTCCGTTTGACGGTGCTCTTCCGCCAGTGCCAGAGGGGACTTATCCGCGTGCAACAGGCTGGTGTACGCCACCAGCTTCACACCGGCTTTCACCGCCGCATCAATGACATTGCGGTGTTGTGCCGCACGCTGACCCACTTCGCTTGAAGAGATCAGCAGCACCTTATCCACACCTTGCAGCGCGGAAGCCAGCGCTTCTGGCTGATTGTAATCTGCGGCTTTCACCTGCACGCCTTTTGCAGACAGATCGGCAACTTTATTGACATCACGCACCAGCGCCACGATGTCGCTCGCCGGAACCTTCTCTAACAGTTGTGCGATAACCAAACGGCCCAGTTGGCCGGATGCACCAGTAATAGCAATCATCTTGATCTCCTTTTATTGACTGTCTTTATTAACCGTCTTTTATTAACAGACACTGGCTGGCATAATATCGGCAAAGCTAACTTTAAGTAAGTACATACATAAAGGTAAGTATAGTGAGTCAACCCAAAACACCCATCGATTTATTGCCCCCCATTCTGCCAACCGGCAATGTCTTCGCGGAGAAATGCCCATCTCGCCAGATACTTAACCACGTAACCAGCCGCTGGGGCGTACTGATTCTGATCGCATTACTTGATGATACGCATCGCTTCAGTCAACTGCGTCGACGGATTGGCGGCGTGAGCGAGCGCATGCTGGCGCAGACTCTGCAATGGTTGGAAAGTGATGGTTTTGTCCTGCGAACGGCCTATCCGGTTGTCCCGCCACATGTTGAGTATAGCCTCACCCCATTAGGCAAAGAGGTAGGTGTGCGGGTAAAAGAGCTGGCAATATGGGTCGAAGGGAATCTGGGCAAGATTATGGCGACGCAGCAGTCAGATGACCAATCATCCACCAAACCATAATCAATGCGCCTTCTGAAAAGAGGTTCTGACTCAGGAAGCAGTGCGCTCGGGTAGCAGGCGGGAAATATCAGAGAAAATGGCTTTCCAGGTCTCGTCATCGACCGCCATAAAGCCAAAATAGCGCAGCAGGAATGCCCCTTCGGATGCCAGAAACGCCAGCCGAGCATCTCGCCCTTCCTGCGAATTCAGGTCAAGCCCAGCCAACTGGCTGTCATACCACGCCTGCGATCTAGCAAGGTGCTCAGGCGTATTCAACAACGAGGCCATCATGCCCGCCGCTCGATCGCCTTCTGCGGCATCCGTCCGATAAGTGATATCAACGTGCGCACGCACTCTGGCTTCCCGACTATCATCCGTACCGATGCACACGGCAGCCATCTCATCAAACTCATCTTCCCAGCGCTGATACATCGCGTGAATCAGCTCGTCTTTCGTCCCGAAACTCGACTGAATACCGCCTTTTGTCACGCCCGCAGCTTTAGCGACCGCATCGATAGTCAGCGCAGCCGTTCCCTGCGTGCGGACGATCTGCTCCGCCGCATCCAACACGCACGCACGATTAATGCTCTTATGACGCCCCATGTCTTCCTCAATTTAAAATACGTTTGTATTTAAAAAGCAATTCTATATCATCAGAACGCTATCCAACAGATGAAAAAGAGAAGTTCAAGGTAGAGATCCTGCTATGCAATCACCAAAGAAGTGGCTGACCCTGGCCATTGTTTCCAGCGCCCTGTTCCTGATTGTTATCGACATGACGGTACTGTACACCGCACTCCCGACACTGACTCACGACCTGCACGCAACTGCATCGGAAAAGCTGTGGATCGTTAATATCTATGCGCTGGTTGCCTCCGGTTTACTGCTGGGGATGGGCACGTTGGGCGATAAGCTGGGTCATAAACCTCTATTTATTTCCGGACTGATGGTCTTTGGTGCGGCGTCACTGTTTGCCGCCTATTCGCCCACACCCAGTATGCTTATCGCTGCCCGCGCGCTACTCGCGGTCGGTGCCGCAATGATGATGCCCGCCACACTGTCGATTATTCGTCTGACATTTACTGATGAACGGGAACGTGCACTGGCGATCGGTATCTGGGCTGCGGTGGCATCCGGTGGCGCGGCGTTTGGCCCCGTGATGGGCGGGATACTGCTTGAGTACTTCTGGTGGGGATCGGTTTTCCTCATTAACGTACCGGTCGTTTTGCTTGCGCTCATCATGGGAATTACCGTGATTCCACACCGGCCGGGCAACGCCTCCCACCGCTGGGATTTTATTGGTTCCCTATTGATTATGGTGGGTTTGATTGGTGTAACCTATGCCATAAAAGAACTGGGCAAGCGGGTTCCATCTTATGAGGATGCGCTAATCGCTCTGCTCATCGGCGTGGCTTTCATTACCCTGTTCGTTCGGCGTCAGCGTAACAGCAAGCATCCTCTGGTCGATTTCTCTCTCTTCCGCCTGCCACCTTTCAGCGCGGCCGTGGCCGCCGCTATCGTAGCCGCAGCCGCCTTGATCGGCATGGAGCTGGCTTTCACCCAGCGCTTGCAGCTCGTCGTCGGACTGTCTCCGTTACAGGCGGGGTTGTTCATTTTACCGCTGTCATTGGCGTCCTTTATCTCTGGCCCGTTAACCGGAAAGATACTGCCGCGCGTGAATAGCGGGACAATGCTAGCCGCTGGCCTGTTGATTTCGGGGCTGGGAATGGGAAGCTATCTGCTGCTGCACAATGCGCCCACAATTATACAAATCATCAGCCTAACCGTTATTGGCGCAGGCGTGGGCTCCACCATGACGGCCGCATCGAGCACCATCATGCAGGTTGCGCCAGCGTCAAAAGCAGGTATGGCGGCGTCAATCGAAGAGGTGTCCTATGAATTAGGGGGCGCTACGGGCGTGACGCTGATGGGCAGTTTGCTATCTTTCGCTTATTCCGCAACGTTTATGCTGCCCGCTGGGTTTGCTGCACCGGACACCGCGTATGACAGTCTGGATGAAGCGTTAATTTTTGCCGAACCCTTACCGGAAAATATGCGGCAGATGCTTACCACACAGGCCCATTCTGCCTTTGATTCAGGTTTTTCCATTGTGCTGGCCGCAGCCACGCTGATCCTGCTGCTGACCGCGGCCTTCGTCTGGACAACCCGCAATAGTAAACAGCATCGTCATCAGGCCGCTGATGTATAGCACCGCCAACTCATCGGTTCAGACAATAAAAAACGCCGTTCAATCACGAACGGCGTTGATGATGTAGCGACGTCTTACACTATAAGAACGTACAGCAAGGTAACGATGTACTACCAAGAAACTTAGTAAGTTTCTTTACCGTATTGCAGTGAACGAGGTCCGTACAGCATACCGCGTGAATGACCCGCTGCCAGCAGGCGCGTGCTGGTCACGCCAGCAACATCGTGGCCTTTGTCGGAGATCGTGTCCGCGATTTGATTCACCGCAGCCTGCACCAGAATACCGATGATGCCGCCGTTAGAATTTGACTGCTGTTCGTTGCTGGACGCCGTTGCGCTTCCGCTCCACAACAGTTTTCCGGTACGCAGATCCACCAGACGCGCATCCGCAGAAACGCGGGTTTCGCTATTAATCACGATGTATGACGTGCCGTACTCTTTTACGTCCAAATACAGCGCAGCATCAGCACCAAAGATTTGATGCAGCTTCGCCGTGCTCAGCGCATGAATATCCGCCGCGGTCGACAGACCATTCTGTTTGAACGTTTCGTCCACTACAGCGACAGGCAAGACGTAATAACCCGACTCCGCCAGCGGATAGGTGACCTGAGAAAGCAGGCTATAGCTCGCTTTCACATCTGGGGAATGGTTAACCGGCGGCAATACCAGAATGGACTTAGGCTTGCTCTGCTTAAATGCCGTGTAGTCATAAGGCACGGGTTTAGCACAGCCGGTCAGTACCAGCGCAAAAACCAGACCACATAATCCTAAGAAACGATTCATTTAATGCTCCCTTTATTTTTACTCAACAGGAAGTCCATAAAAGGTGCTGATTCAGGGAATTTCGCTTTTTCAGTTTCAAACTGTTGGCGAGCTTCGCTATCACGGCCAGTGTTGGCGTACAGCAACCCAAGTTGAGCATAGAGTCCCGGCGGGACGGGTTTATTGGCGGCTTTCGCTTTTTCGATCGATTCATTCAAAGCAAGAATCTGCTGCTCTGGACCGACTTTATCCTGTTGATAATAATCATAAAGTGCAGGCTGGTATTTATCCCAGCTGTAAATCGTTTTTGGCTGGGACGCACAGCCTGCTAATACTGTCGCTGCCAGTAGCAGGACAATTTTCTTATGAGATAACATGGTTATATTCCTATTCCCTTAGTTCGCTGGGCGCCAGGCACCGCTTTCAATTCCTGCAACCAGATTATTGACGGCTTCACGAATCGCCAAATCCAGCACTTTACCGTTCAGCGTCGAGTCATAGCTGGCCGTGCCGCCAAAACCGATAATTTCACGGTTGGACAAGGTGTACTCACCCGCACCCTGTACGGAATACACCACTTCAGACGTTTGCACGTTCACGATGTTCAACGTGGTTTTTGCGTAAGCAACCTGTGTTTTACCGCGACCCAGGATGCCCCACAGCTGATGGTCACCCACTTCTTTGCGACCAAACTCGGTCACATCGCCAGTAACAACATAGGTAGCGCCTTTCAGCGTCTGCGTTTGCCCTTTAATACCCGCTTCTGCTTTCAGCTCTTCCATATTGGTGCGATCCAACACGTTAAAGCGGCCACTCTGCTGAAGATGGCTAACAAGAATGGTCTTGGATTGATTACCTAAGCGGTCAACACCATCAGAAAAAATACCGTTCATATAGTTAGAGCGGTTTTCAAATTTTCCGACGGAAATCGGGCTGCGAACGCCCTGATAAGGCGTACTGTAAGAAGTCACTTTTTGTGCTTCTACGGTACGGGAAGACTCTGTGGCACATCCGCTCAATAGCGCAGCTGACATGAATACAGAACAAAGAACGACTTTTTTATTCATAACACTATCCCTTAGTGACAATCCATTAACCGGAGCAACGCTCTGTTATTGATTCATAATGAAAATGCCGTAAACGCGTTATTTAGCTGCAACATTGTTTGATGCAACACTGTTTTGCTGCATGCAAATAGCGCCCAACATTATGAGGGGCGTAAGGAAAAGTAACGAGTTATTTCATGAGGAAATTAACAAAAATAATGAAAACCAGAATTTTTACCCGAGATAAACCACTGTAAACCAGACAAAAAACAAGGTTATATGCAACCAGACTATTACTTTCGCATAACATTACAACTTACTGAAACGATTCAATAATTTTATTAGTAACACGTGTGAGATTTAACATTAACCGACTTTTTACCTGCTCTATATCAAAGTCAGGGGGTTATCCAACTATTAGGATAAAGGCCACGATCGAGGGATCCAGAGTGGGAAAAGGTAATGAACCGATTTGTTATTGCCAGTACTCAAGACTGTATGGGGTGCCATGCATGCGAAATCGCCTGTGTCATTTCACACAATGACGAGCGCTATCCAGATAGCGCAGCGGTGTTTCAGCCCAGAATAAAAGCATTCAATACGCCAACGCTGCGGGCTGCCGTGACCTGCCGCCATTGTGAAGATGCCCCCTGCGCCAGCGTGTGCCCAACACAGGCCTTGATCAGAAAAGACAATAGCATTCAGCTCGTTCAGGAAAAGTGCATCGGCTGCAAAAGCTGTGTACTGGCTTGCCCGTTCGGCGCGATGTCCATGGTAACAAGCCCTGTAGACAACAGCGCCATCGCCCACAAATGCGATCTCTGCGCCGATCGTCCAGAAGGGCAAGCGTGCGTAGAAGCCTGTCCAACTCAGGCCTTACAGCTCGTCAGCGAGCAAACGTTAGCAGCTCGTCGTCAGGAGAAACAGCAGGCGATGGCGCTGCGTTCCTCCGCTCACTGGCAGCGTGAAACGCCCGTGCTGAAAACGCTGACAACCCATCCGCTCAGCAAAAGAAAAAACTGGCCGCGCCGGGATGCCGAGAAAAAGCCGCTGACCCAGAGAACCTCCACGTTTGATGAAATCTATCATGGCTTCTCCGTGCAGCAGACGGAAGATCAGGCCGATCGCTGCCTTTCTTGCGGTAAACGCGCGATCTGTGAATGGACCTGCCCGCTGCATAACAATATTCCCGAACTGCTGAGTCTGGCCAAACAGGGGCGCATTCTTGAAGCCGTAGAGCTGTCGCACCAAACCAGCAGCCTGCCGGAAATCTGTGGCCGAGTGTGCCCGCAGGATCGGCTATGCGAAGGAGCCTGTACGCTGGGCAAGGAGTACGGGGCGATTACCATCGGTAACGTTGAACGCTACATTACCGACACTGCGATAGAAATGGGCTGGTCACCCGATATGACGCATGTTGTTCCCAGCGGCAAACGCGCGGCGATCGTCGGTGCTGGCCCAGCAGGGCTAGCCTGTGCCGATGTGCTAGCCCGCAACGGTGTGCAGGCCGTGGTGTTCGATCGTCACCCGGAAATTGGGGGGCTACTCACGTTCGGGATTCCGTCATTCAAGCTGGATAAAGACGTCCTTATCCATCGTCGTGAAATGTTCAGCGCTATGGGAATCGAGTTCCGGCTGAATACCGAAGTGGGGAAAGACATTTCTCTGGCTCAGCTGCTGGACGACTATGACACCGTGTTCCTCGGTGTAGGCACCTACCGCTCCATGAAGGCCAACATTGATAATGAAGAGGCTCCCGGCGTCTTCGATGCGCTACCGTTTCTGATCGCCAATACCAAACACGTCATGGGGCTACCGGAATTAGAGGATGAACCTTATATCTCGATGGCGGGCAAACGCGTCGTGGTACTCGGCGGTGGGGATACCGCGATGGACTGCCTGCGTACATCCGTTCGGCAAGGTGCGGTATCCGTAACCTGCGCGTATCGCCGCGATGAAGCCAACATGCCCGGCTCGAAAAAAGAGGTGAAAAACTCCCGCGAAGAAGGCGTAGAGTTCCTGTTTAACGTCCAGCCGCAAAAAATCTGCCTCAATGAACAGGGCGACGTGTGCGGCATTAGTCTGATTCGCACCGAACTGGGCGAACCTGACGCCAGCGGCCGTCGTCGCCCGCGCCCGATTCCCGGTTCAGAATTCGTGCAGCCCGCGGAAGCCGTGATAACGGCATTTGGCTTTCAGTCACACAGCATGCCGTGGCTGGAAGACGCCGACATCGGTCTGGATAACTGGGGATACATCACCGCCCCGCTTGATAGTCAGATACCTTGCCAGACCAACCACCCACGTATTTTTGCCGGTGGCGATGCCGTACGCGGTGCCGATCTGGTCGTTACCGCGATTGCCGACGGGCGCAAAGCCGCATTGGGCATGATTGCGACGATGGGGCTGACCGCCATCACGGGAGCCATTCCCGCACACCCGCAGCGCCCTGAAATGAACGCAACCTGCGAGGAGATCCGCTCATGAATCAATTTGTTATCGCCGAAGCAGAAAAATGTATCGGCTGCCGGACCTGTGAGATCGCCTGCGCGGTAGCCCATAGCGGGGGTCAAAGCGCACAGCTGCGGCCTTCTCACTTCTTTCCCCGCCTGAAGGTCGTTAAAAGCGCCAGCGTCAGCGTTCCCGTTCTTTGCCGTCAGTGTGAGAATGCCCCCTGTGCCAGCGTATGCCCGAATGACGCGCTGGTGCGCGATCGGGATAGCATCCAGGTTATTCAGTCCCGCTGCATCGGCTGCAAAAGCTGCGTCGTCGCCTGTCCTTTCGGGGCCATCAATGTGGTGACAAAAGCGTCGAATGGCGAGGGGGAAGCGCACCTCACGCAAAGCGAGGTTCACAAATGTGATTTATGCGTGGATGTCGCCCAGAGCCCTTCCTGCGTCAGCGTGTGTCCGACATCGGCGCTGCGATTAGTGACAGCGGATGAGTTGCGCAAGCAGACGCTGGAAAAACAGCGGCGTTCCGCACTAGGATGGCCGAGCCATTAAAACAGACTGGCAGGTGGCGAACAGGGAAGAATCGCCACAAAACATACGATGCAGAAAATTCGGTGTGCCTAATTAATAATTATCGCCGATTTATCCATCGATTTTTCTTTAGATCACATATTAGTCTGATAATATGCATTGGTAATGCCTGATAGGTTCCCATCTTTTATCACGATCACGGAGTGAACAATGACCTGCCATTTTGTCAGGTGGACAAGCACGGAAGCGCTTCCTGACTTACAAAGACTGCCCGATAGGCTCATCTCATCAACACAAGGTTTTTCAGCCAAACGCCGCGAGCGTTATCTGAAGAGTCGAGTGCTGCTGGCTGAGATGATGTTCTATTTTTTCGGCTATCCGCTGTTGCCCACGCTACTCGTGTCCCCTGAAGGACGCCCTTACTTTGCCGATCCCAATATGCCCAATTTCAGCATCGGTTATGCAGGCAATACTATCGCCATTCTCCTGAGCGAAGAAGGCAGCGTTGGTATGGATATCGAAATCGTTCATGTCAGGCCAACAAATCAGGTCGTCCCACAGATGCAGGCGCAGACACAGGCCGAACAGGCGTGGATCGACGCGCAGCGCGATCCGCTGGAAGCAGCAACGCAGCTGTGCACCATCCGCCAGTCATTGATGAAGATCCCTGGCGTGAACAGCCACCCTCCCAATAATCTGAAACTCCACCCCGCCTCTGGCAGGCTGCGTTCAACCTGCACCCCCGCCGTAGAAGTGATGAGCGATGTTGATGATTACCTTGCCTGGGCCTGTGCCCATATCCCCACACTTAACCGATTGATCATGTGGAAATACACGTCGGCAACGGGCATGAGAAAGTCGGGGGAAATTCTACAGCAGCAGCGCCAGTCTGTACGCTATATGAAATTAACCAGCCATACGATAGAAAAAGCCACCTCTACCGCCTCACAGTAGCCAGCCGCCTTGTCGCAGGCTGAGGCTCCGGGAAAGCCCCGGAGCCACGAACACATTAATGCCCGTCGATAAACACGATTTTCAGCAGGAACAGCAGCGCAACCACGACCACGCAAGGGCTGATTTCACGCCAGCGGCCCGTCGCCAGCTTCATCACACAGTAAGAAATGAAGCCCAGCGCGATCCCTTCAGTAATAGAGAAGCTGAACGGCATCATCACCGCGGTAATAAAGGCCGGAACGGCTTCCGTCAAGTCATCCCACTTCACGCGCGCCAGGCTGGACGTCATCAATACGCCCACATAAATCAGTGCGCCAGCAGCCGCATAGGCAGGCACCATCCCCGCCAACGGCGACAGGAAGATCACCAGCAGGAACAGCAGACCCACAACTACGGCCGTCAGGCCGGTACGTCCGCCCACGGACACGCCAGAAGAGCTTTCAATATATGCGGTAACGGAGGATGTCCCGATAAATGAACCAGCCACAGAGCTAACGCTATCGACATACAGCGCCTGCTTCATGCGTGGGAATTTACCGCGCGCATCAACCAGACCGGCTTTATCCGTCACACCAATCAGCGTACCGGAGGAGTCAAACAGGTTAACCAACATGAAGGAGAAAATAATGCCAGACATCCCGAGGTTCAGCGCCCCGGCCAGATCAACCTGACCCACTACCGACATGACGCTCGGCGGCATGGAGAACACGCCAGAATACGTCACATCGCCCAGCAGCAGGCCAATCGAGGTGGTCACAACGATGGAGATCAGTACCGCGGCGTGAATATTACGTGAAGCCAGCGCCACAATAATGAAAAAGCCCAGAGCGCCCAACAGCACGCTGTGTGACGTCAGATTACCAATCGTCACCAGTGTTTCAGGGTTAGGAACGATAATACCGGCGTTTTTCAGGCCCATCATGGCAATGAACAACCCGATACCGCTGGCAATACCCAAACGCAGGCTAAGCGGGATATTGGCGATCATCCAATAGCGAATCTGGAAGATAGTCAGCAGCAGGAAACCGATTGCGCCCCAGAAAATAGCACCCATCGCAACCTGCCATGGCAGATCCATCGCACCGACGACGACAAAAGCGAAAAACGCATTCAGCCCCATTGCTGGAGCCAGCGCCACAGGCAGGTTAGCCAGCAGCCCCATCAAAATGCTGCCGAATGCCGCAATCAGACAGGTGGTCACAAAGACCGCTTTGGTATCCATCCCCGCCACACCCAGAATCTGCGGGTTAACAAAAACGATGTAAACCATCGTCAAAAACGTCGTGAAACCGGCAATCGTTTCCGTACGTGCTGTCGTGCCGTGTTGTTTAAGTTTAAACACGCGCTCCAGCAGGCCTTGCTCGGTAGCAAGACCGGGTTGTGATTTATTCATGAGTAACAATCCAAAGAAGGGAATAACTGTCGTCGGGTATCCTATAACAAAATGCGGCGTTTTTACGTTGATCCCACGTTTTTTTTCATCGAATAAGAAGAACCTATTAACGTCATCGTTTTCTCTCGGTTAAATCCCCCCAATTTTACGCAAGATAGCAGTGAAAATGGCTTTATAGGTCGCAATATCGGGTCAATTGGTTAAAGTAAGGAACGTCTTCTCATTCTGATCGTTTAAGAACCGAGATACCGGGGCGACCACGGTGCGAGGTGTCCCTACGGGAACCTCATCACCGTGTTTCCCCTAAAGCTATACTTAAATACTTCATCGATAAGGATTGGTCATGCCCCGTATTGAATGCGTCTTCTTCGACTGTGATGGCACGCTGGTTGATAGCGAAGTGCTGTGTTGCCAGGCTTATGTGAATATCTTCATCCCGTATGGGGTGAACTTATCGCTGGAGGAGGTGATAAAAACCTACAAGGGCGTGAAGCTGTACGAGATTATTGCCCGCATCAGCCAGCAGCATGGCTTAACCGTGTCGGTAGACGATGCGGAGCGCCATTTCCGGCAAGAGGTGAAACGTCTGTTCGATGAATTCCTGCAACCTATCGAGGGTGCACGTGAGTTAGTGCAGTCGATTACTGTCCCGATGGCCGTGGTGTCCAATGGTCCGGTCAGCAAGATGCAGCATTCGCTCGGCCTGACGCATATGCTCGATCTGTTTGGCGACCATCTCTACAGCGGCTACGATCTGAAAAAATGGAAGCCCGATCCAGCAGTGCTGTATCACGCCGCCGAGCAGTTACAGCTTCCCATCGAGCACTGCATTCTGGTTGAAGATTCCGCCGCTGGCGTACAGGCTGGCATCGCTGCGGGCATTCCAGTGTTCTATTACTGCGCCGATCCCCATAATCAGCCGATTCATCACCCTCTGGTCACGATGTTTGACGATATGCGCGAACTACCGCAAATCTGGCGCGAAAAAGGCTGGAATATCACGGCGTAGTAGCCGCCACTCAAGCTGGCTTATTCCGCCACCATAGCAGACGACGCTTCGGCTGCTTTTCCTGCTGGCTAAAACGGGAATTAACCCCGTTCGCCAGCAGCTCCAGCGACAGACAAAACACAAAGTAGACCAGCGCGACAAACAGGAAAACTTCCATCGGGTAGACCATGCTACGGTTATTGACCTGCGTAGCGAGAAACGTCAGTTCGCCGACGCCGACAATGTAGGCCAGTGAGGTGTCTTTAATCAGGGAAATCCACTGATTAATGAAGGAAGGCACCATCATCCGCAGCGCCTGCGGCAGGACAATCTGCCACAACACCTGCCAGCGGCTTAATCCCAGCGAGAGTCCGGCCTGCCACTGACCGCGCCCAATAGCGACAATGCCCGCCTTCACGCCATGCGCGAGATACGCCGAGGCGATCAGCGCCAGCGCACACACCACGGTCGTAATTTCAGGGATATCGACGCCAAAAACGATCGGCAGCAGGAAGTAGGTCCAGAAAATCAGCATGATGACGGGAATCGCACGGAAGAACCCCAGCACCATCGCCAACAGCGCACTCCACCCTCCCCGGGACATCGCCAGCGCCACGCCCAAAATCGTACCCAAGATGGCAGAGGCTACGCCAGCCAGCAGGCTCATCACCAGCGTCAGCGCCGCGCCACCCAGCGGGCCATCTGGGAACGTACCCCACATCAAATAGTCGATGTTATCGGTGATAACGGTAAAATCCATCTTAGTGTCTCTCCGCCAGACTACGCTGCTGACGCCACATGCCCCAGCCTTCCATCACCGCAATAATCACGATGTACAACACCGTCGCCACGCCAAATGCCTGAAACGTGCGCAAGGTTTCCGTCTCCACCTGACGCGACGCGTAGGACAATTCAGCGACGCCAATCGCCATCGTCAACGACGAGTTCTTAACGATATTCATGTATTGACCAAGCAGCGGCGGCAGGGCGATTTTTAGCGCCTGTGGCAACACCACATAACGCATGGATTGCCAGCCGGTTAATCCCAGAGCATGCGCCGCGTACTTCTGCCCGCGCGCTACGCCGCGAACACCGGAGCGGATTTCCTCCGCAATAAACGCACTGGAGTAGAGCGTCAGCCCTGCTAAACCCGCCAGAAACTCAAAAGAAGGCCACGCTAACGTCGTGCCCAATAGGGAAAGAGCATGCGGGGTATTCAGCCATTGCATCATCGCTGAGGGAAAAAGCTGCCCTGCCCCGAAATACCAGAAAAACAGCTGCACCAACAACGGCGTATTACGAAATAGCGAACTATAGGCCACCACAACGCCGCTCAGCAGCCGAATCTGACTGTCTCTGGCCGCCGCCAACAGAAAGCCCAGCACCGTAGACAGAACGATCGTACTCAGGGAAATACCCAGCGTGATCAGGAAACCGTGCCACAGCCAGATGAGGTATTGAGGAGCCAACAGCCACGATTCAAGCGATTGCAGCGCCGTATCCATGCGTTTTATCTCTCTTTGTCATTATTACGAAGTACAAATAGAAATGCCCTCTGCATTGTATTGCAGAGGGCTGGGATCGTAGCACCAGACGTCGGCTATCAGGATTTAGGTTGTTGACCCAACGGGGCAAAGGTGAAATCGCCGCGCGGCTGGGATGACTTCGTGCTCGGCCCAAACCAGCGATCGTAAATCGTCTTCGCTTCACCCTGTTTTTCCAGATTAATCAGCGTGTCGTTAATTTTCGCCGTCAGACGTTCTTCGCCCTTCGGAATCCCAACACCCTGATACTCTTTGGTAATGCTGAACGGAGAAATTTCAAACTCAGCCTTCTGTGCATCAGGCACGTTAGCCAGCAGGCCGACCAGTTTGGCATCGTCCTGCGTGATGGCCTGAACGTTGCCGTTACGCAGCGCGGCGAAGGCCAGCGGCGTATCGTCGTAGGAAATCACTTTGGCCGTCGGATAATGCTCACGCAGGGTAATTTCCTGCACGGTGCCTTTATCCGCGCCAATACGCAGCGTTTTGATGTCTTCCGGCGTTTTCAGCACGCCTTTACGAGCGATGAATTTTTGCCCGGTTGCGAAGTAAGGAATACTAAAGTTAACCTGCTTGGCACGCTCATCGGTAATGGTGAAGTTCGCGGCGATCAGATCGACTTTCTGCGAACTTAACAGGGGAATACGGTTCGCTGGGTTCGTCGCGCGCAGCTCCACCTTTACGCCCAGCGCTTTACCAATCGCCTCGGCGATATCTACGTCATAACCCACCAGCTTTTTGCTCTGCGGATCGACATAGCCAAACGGCGGATTGCTGTCGAAGACGGCAATTTTCACCACGCCTGCCTTCTGAATATCATCTAATTTATCGGCCTGTGCAGCACCAGAAATGGAAGCCAACCCGGCCAATAACGTCACTGTCAAAATCTGCTTTTTCATTCCCTGCCCCTTAATTATTGCTGTATTAACAGCAGGCTATCAGCAGGGCGAAAACGCGGGAAATAACATAAATAGCTATAATATAACCTTATGTTACTTCGCTATTCTGGCAGATTATCCTGATTCAGGTACGGCTAGGTAGATTGATGGAAAGCGGCAAGCAATCTCCTGTTCAGACTTTTTCGAAAGAGATAACGGCAGCAAGGTACAGTATTACTATGGTTTAAGTGTAAGGAGCGGAAGCAGTATTTGATTGTTTTGCATCCACTCAACTGAATGTTCGCATCGGTACGCAATAATTCTTTTTATCGTGGCAAAATCATCCAGCAGGTTTCGATTAATAATGGGTTCGTGATGAGCAATACGGTTTCGCAGTTTCCTCACTGTTTCTAAATCGTTATAGAGATTCTGACGCAGTTGTGCGGCACTCAGACCCTGTGCGACTGCATGAGGGAAAGCGGTTAGTATGTGATTGTTCCATAAGCGGGTATCAAATCTTCCGGTCAGCATTTTTTGCCAGAAAACAAACTTTAGTTCAGGGATAACTTTTCCCGTCGTTGGCTGATTTCGCCGCCCACTAATCAGGTCATCTTTTGGTTTATAGCCATGAATAGGGATCGGTAGGCTTCTCTCAAAACCAATGGACCAAGGCCACCTATCCCCGTATACCGTTTATGCTGTTTGACGACATCGTCAATGGTCCTTACACTGATCTCACTAGCCACGGGACTTGTTAGCAGTAATGCTTCCCCCCGAGGACAACAGAAGCAGATATACGACAAAGGCTCGCCATATGGTGAGCCTTTGTCGTTCTTATGCTAGTCCGAATGAGCTAGCCTATGCACTTATTTACCATAAGCCTGTAAAGCGCTGTCAAGGTTATCCGCACCGCCGGTTCTGGATGACAACCCTGTACCCATCATGATCCCGAAAAGTCACACCATCTTTATCCCAGTAAGGGTTGAACGAGCTGACTCTGACAAACCCAGCCTCATCCATTCTTGAACATGCTCTAACTATTTTCCCTTACTGACAGAATAAACCAGGTCATCATCCCCCCAATTAGCCCCCAGAATGCCGCACCAATGCCCCACAGCGTCAGCCCAGAGGCGGTGATCAGGAAAGTAACGACCGCAGCATCGCGCTGCTTTTCATCCAGCAACGCGCGATACAGGCTGCCTGAAATCGTGCTGAGCAGTGCCAAACCGGCGATAGCGTGAATCAGCGGCTGCGGCAACGCCGTGAAAAGCTGACCGATTGATCCGCCAAAAACGCCCGCCAGCAGATAAAAGCCACCGGCAGCGACGGCGGCAAGGTAGCGTTTCTTCGGATCGGGATGCACATCCGATCCCATGCAGATCGCGGCGGTAATCGCGGCGATACACACGGAAAAACCACCGAACGGCGTCAAAACCAGCGCAATTAATGCCGTAACGGTAATCAGCGGTGAGATAGGAACCTGATACCCCGCCGCTTTCAGCGTGGCAACACCCGGTGCGTTCTGCGATGCCATGGTGACAATGAAAAACGGAATGCCAACGCCGAGCAGAGACGCCCACGAAAAATGCGGTGTAATGAATTCCGGTACAGCGAACACCAGCGGCGAATCAGAAACCGCAATTTGCCCACGAAATAGGGCCAGCAGCAGGCCAGCAAGCAGCGTCAGCACAATGGCAAAGCGCGGCAGCAGCCGACGGCTGAGCAAATAGGTTACGCACATCGCAAAAGCCAGCCAGAAATCCTGTTGCAGGGAAAGAAAGGCATCCGCGCCAAAACGCAGCAAAATCCCCGCCAGCATCGCGGCAGAAATGGCCTGTGGAATCACATTCATCAGGCGGGCAAAGAGGCCCGTGATTCCACAGATAAAGATAAGCGCGGAAGCAAACAGGAACACGCCGATTGCTTCATTGAGCGACGTACCCGGCAGGCTGGTAACCAGCAGCGCCGCCCCCGGCGTTGACCAGGCCGCCAGTATCGGCGCACGGTAGTATAGCGACAGGCTAATCGACGCCAGCCCTTGAGCAATCCCCAGCATGCTTAACCAGCCGCCGATCTGCACCGCGCTGGCACCCGCCGCTTCCGCTGCCTGAAAAATGATGGCGGCTGAACTGGTGTAGCCCACCAGCACCGCAACAAAACCAGCGATAAGAGTCGAAAAGGTGACATCTTTTAGCGCAAATGACGCAGGCATGGTATACCTTCACTCTTGTCGTGCGCTATAACGCACAGAAAGCGTTAACATAACAGCGTGCGCTATAACGTACAAGCAGGAGCCAATACTGATGTCTGATGAGCTAACCCGCCGTATTGGCAATACGTTGAAAACATTGAGACAAGAGAAAGGCTGGAGCCTCACACGTGCAGCAGAAGAGACGGGTGTGAGCAAAGCAATGCTCGGCCAGATCGAGCGCGGGGAATCCAGCCCGACGGTCGCCACGCTGTGGAAAATTGCGACCGGCATGAATGTGGCGTTTTCCACCTTTATTGAACCGACGCTCGCAGATGAAGACGTGACCTATCGCTCAGGGGCAGGTTCGGCATTCAGGGAAAATGAGGCGGGAATGCACGTGGTTCCCCTCTTCCCCTTCGACGAAAAACTGCGTTTTGATATGTTGGTTATTGAGCTGGCGGCGGGTGCCAGCAGCACCTCATCGGCGCATGAAAACGGGGTGATCGAGCATATTATTGTGCTGGGGGGACAACTGGAGATGACCGTTGATGGGCAGACGCATTTACTGTCCGCCGGGGATGCTCTACGCTTTGCCGCCGACAGAGAACACCGCTACCACAACCCTGCCGATACCACGGCGCGCTTCCACGATTTGATTCACTATCCTGACAAAAAATAACGCCCTGCAAGCAGGGCGTTATCACGATAAGCGTAAGAACGGGCTTACTCTTCCGCTTTTTTATCTTTCTGCGCCAGCAGTTTTTCCAGCGCATCGCCGCCCAGATGGCGGAAATCCTGACCTTTGACGAAATAGAAGATAAATTCACAGATATTCTGGCAACGGTCACCGATACGCTCGATAGAACGGGCACAGAACAATGCGGTCAGTACGCTTGGGATGGTGCGAGGATCTTCCATCATGTGGGTCATCAGTTGACGCACAATCCCTTCGTACTCTTTATCCACTTTTTTGTCTTCGCGATAAATACGAATCGCTTCATCCAGATCCATGCGGGCAAATGCATCCAGCACGTCATGCAGCATCTGCACGGTGTGGCGCCCTAATGACTCCAGACTCACCAGCAGCGGCTGATGCTGATGGGAGAACTTCTCCAGCGCGGTGCGGCAGATTTTATCCGCCACGTCACCGATACGTTCCAGTTCGGAAATGGTTTTGATGATCGCCATCACCAGACGCAGATCGCTGGCGGTAGGCTGGCGCTTAGCAATAATGCGCACGCAGGCCTCATCAATCGCCACTTCCATCAGGTTAACTTTGGCATCGCCTTCAATAACCTGCTGAGCCAGCTCCGCATCCTGATTATGCATCGCGGTAATCGCGTCACTCAGCTGTTGCTCCACCAGCCCGCCCATGGTCAGGACCTGCGTGCGGATGTGTTCCAGTTCGGCGTTAAACTGACCGGAAATGTGTTTGTTCAGATTCAGATTATCCATGATGCTTCCTAATCAACCGTAACGGCCGGTGATGTAATCTTCAGTCTGTTTCTGCCGTGGAGCAGTAAACAGGGTATCAGTATCGCTGAACTCAATCAGCTCACCCAAATACATAAACGCCGTATGATCTGAACAACGCGCCGCCTGCTGCATGTTGTGCGTCACGATGACCACGGTGTAGTCTTTTTTCAGCTCGGAGATCAGCTCTTCAATACGGCCGGTAGAAATCGGGTCGAGCGCAGAGCACGGTTCATCCAGCAGTAGGACATCCGGGCGAATCGCGATACCGCGCGCAATACACAAACGCTGCTGTTGACCACCGGACAGGCTATAGCCGCTCTGGTGCAGTTTATCTTTCGTCTCTTGCCACAGCGCGGCTTTGGTCAGCGCCCACTGGACACGCTCATCCATCTCAGCACGAGACAGCTTTTCAAACAGGCGCACACCAAACGCGATGTTGTCGTAAATGGACATCGGGAACGGCGTCGGTTTCTGGAACACCATGCCGACTTTGGCGCGCAGCAGCGCGATATCTTGCTTATCCGTCAGAATGTTATTGCCATCCAACAGGATGTCGCCTTCGGCGCGCTGCTCAGGGTAGAGCTGATACATTTTGTTCAGCGTACGCAGCAACGTGGATTTACCACAGCCGGACGGGCCGATAAACGCGGTAACCTGATTCGCGGCAATATCCAGCGTAATGTTTTTCAACGCGTGGAATTTTCCGTAATAGAAATTCAGATCGCGTACCTGGATTTTGTTGGATGTCTCAGTAGCCATACTCATCAAGACTTCTCTCTTTTTCCTGGCGCTGCCTGGCAGCACCTTGAATTTATTTAATGTTTCTCAGAAAACGACTATTTCTTAGCGAATTAGTGCTTCTTGGCAGAGAAAATAACGCGCGCCAGAATATTCAACAGCAGCACACACATCGTAATCAGCAGTACACCCGCCCAGGCCAACTGTTGCCACTCCACAAACGGGCTCATGGCAAACTTAAATATGGTGACCGGCAGGTTAGCAATCGGATGCATCATATCCGTGCTCCAGAACTGATTCGATAGCGACGTAAACAGCAGCGGTGCGGTTTCCCCGGCGATACGCGCAATAGCCAGCAATACCCCGGTGATGATGCCGGATACCGATGCCTTCAGCGTAATCGCAGAAATCATTTTCCATTTCGGCGTACCCAGCGCATAAGCCGCTTCACGCAGGCTATCCGGTACCAGTTTAAGCATGTTCTCGGTGGTACGAATCACAATCGGCACCTGCAACAGCGCCAGCGCAATCACGCCCGCCCAGCCGGAGAAGTGCTGCATTTTTGCCACCACCAGCGTGTAGACAAACAGCCCCACCACAATCGATGGTGCAGACAGCAGAATGTCATTGATGAAACGAATCACTTCGGCAATCCAGGATTTACGACCGTATTCCGCCAGATAGATGCCCGCCATAATCCCCAGCGGTGTCCCCAGCAGCGTTGCCCACAGAATCAGCAATCCGCTCCCGACGATGGCATTCGCCAACCCGCCCCCCGCCGTATTAGGCGGCGGCGTCATTTCGGTAAATAACGCCAGAGACATGCCATCCACGCCTCGGGTCACGGTCGAAAACAGAATCCAGACCAGCCAGAACAGGCCAAACACCATCGTGGACATGGATAAGAACAGCGCAATGCGGTTTTTCTGGCGACGCCAGGCCTGCATTTTACGCCGCGAACGCTCCAGAGCAGCGTCTTGCTCTATGCCTAATGTAGCCATTAGCGCGCCCCCTCATTTTTAGCCAGACGCATCACCATCAGCTTTGAACATGCCAGAACAATAAAGGTAATCACAAACAGAATCAGCCCCAGCTCCATCAGCGCCGCCGTGTGCAGGCCGGATTCCGCTTCGGCGAATTCGTTCGCCAGCGCAGAGGTAATACTGTTGCCAGGCATATACAGCGACGCGCTGTCGAGCTGGTAAGTGTTACCGATGATAAAGGTCACCGCCATGGTTTCCCCCAGCGCGCGCCCCAGTCCCAACATCACCCCGCCGATCACGCCGTTTTTGGTGTAAGGCAGCACAATGCGCCAGATCACTTCCCACGTCGTACAGCCGATGCCGTAGGCGGACTCTTTCATCATCACTGGCGTTTGCTCAAACACGTCACGCATCACCGCCGCAATGTACGGGATAATCATGATGGCCAGAATGACGCCGGCCGCCAGAATCCCGATCCCGAACGCCGGGCCGGAGAACAGCGAGCCAACAATAGGAATACCGGACAGGACATTGCCTACCGGCTGTTGGAAGTATTTGGCAAACAGCGGAGCGAAAATGAACAGCCCCCACATGCCGTAAACAATACTCGGTATGGCCGCCAGCAATTCAATCGCCACGCCAAGCGGACGTTTCAACCAGGCTGGTGCCAGTTCTGTCAAAAATAGCGCAATCCCGAAGCTAATCGGAATCGCAATAATCAGTGCAATCAGTGAGGTAACGATGGTGCCGTAAATCGGAACCAATGCACCAAACTGCTCTGCGGGCGCATCCCATTCTTTCGTCCACAAGAAGGCAAAACCGAACTTCTCGATGCTAGGCCAGGACGCCACAATCAGGGAAACAATGATGCCACCCAATAGCAGTAGCGTGACCAGCGCCGCCAGTTTTACCAGCGTGCTGAAGAGGATATCGCCATACTTTCCCGGGGCTTTGATAGTTGGCTTGTACTCCGCCATACGTCTCTCTTCTCGTTTTAACTACATGAAAGAAACTCACAAAGGCAGAGAAGTACGATCGCTTCTCCGCCCCGATACAACTTGTCATTCAGTTCGCATTTCCAGAGTCAGACATCGTTGCCAGACGCTGAATAACAACGCGATGGGTACAACAACGCGATTAGTACAGTGCTTTACCGTTGCTGTCTTTTACCTGCGTTTTCCAGGCAGCACGGATTTGCTCAACCACTTCATTCGGGAGGGTAGCGTAATCCAGCGCTGTAGCCTGCTCGCCGCCTTTCTTGAACGCCCAGTCGAAGAATTTCAACACTTCAGCGCCCTGCTCAGGTTTATCCTGCTTGGTGTGAACCAGAATGAAGGTGGTTGACGTGATTGGCCACGCATCCGCGCCCTTCTGGTTGGTCAGATCCTGAGCGAAAGACTTGCTCCAGTCGATCTCTTTAGCCGCGTTGCTGAAGCTGGCGCCAGTCGGGCTAACCGCTTTGCCATCGGCAGAAATCAGTTTGGTGTAAGCCAGGTTGTTTTGCTTGGCATACGCGTATTCTACGTAACCGATAGAACCAGGCAGACGCTGTACGAACGCTGCGATACCATCGTTACCTTTACCGCCCAGACCGGTTGGCCAGTTCACGGTAGAACCTGCGCCAATCTTCTCTTTCCACTCTGGGTTCACTTTTGCCAGGTAGCTGGTGAACACGAAAGACGTACCCGAACCGTCAGCACGACGAACCACAGCAATGTCCTGATCCGGCAGTTTGGCATTCGGGTTCAGTTTGGTGATTGCCGGGTCATTCCATTTTTTGATGTTGCCCAGGTAGATATCACCCAGCGTTTTACCATCCAGCGTCAGTTCGCCAGATTTGATGCCAGGAACGTTCACTGCCAGCACCACGCCACCGATAACGGTTGGGAACTGGAATAAACCATCCTGTGCTAATTTGTCGTCAGCCAGAGGGGCATCTGAAGCACCGAAATCAACTGTTTTAGCGATAATCTGTTTTACACCACCAGAAGAACCGATGCCTTGATAGTTAACTTTATTACCGGTTTCTTTTTGATAGGAGTCAGCCCATTTGGCATAAACAGGCGCAGGGAATGTCGCACCGGCACCGGTGAGGTTAGCAGCAGCTAAAGCAGAAAATGCCGTCAGAGAAAAGGTTGCCGCAACAACACTGGCAAGAGTGGTACGCATCAGTTTCATAATCCCTCCTGTGGGATACTCAAACGTGTCGACGTAACGTCGTTATCAATCAGAGTTATCAAATCAGAGTGTAGTTTGCAGGAGGAAAAATAGGACAGTTTGGTGACAGTAAAATGTACGCAATATGACAGTTTTATGACAACGACACAGGGTGCAGGAAAACTCAGGCATCACCAGCCAGAACAGGCGTTCTGACTGGTGCAGGAGATCGGTCAGTGAGTCTGGCTATGGCTTAGTAATTTATAAATCGTATCAGGCTTATAGCTATCACCCTGATAATAAATCGCCCAGTCGGTTACCCGCGAGATATCAACGGAATACACACCACCTTCCTGCATATCCTCAACGTAGAACGGATGATTGATTAATGTTCCCGTCACTACAGTGTCGTCGATTTTTTCGGGTATAAACCACATGTGCTCGCGCTCTTCTCCCTCTTCGCCATGAGGAATGCCAAACTTCACCATAAAGCGCCATTCACTTTCGACAGGTTTAGGTGCTTTTTTTAGTAGCTTAGCTAAAAAACCCGGTTTAGCCGGTTCGTCACTCACGTGGTAGTTTTTAAACATGTTGACGAAATAACGCCAGCGCAGCTGTGCCTTACGTGACATTTCTGCCGTTTCCGCATTCGTGCGCCAGAACATGATGGCATTCTGCTCATCAAATCCTTTGAAGAACGTTTGCAGTACCGGATTTTCTTCGTTGGTACGAAACAGCATACAGGAAGGCTCCTGATGCACGTCATCCCGATCGGCGCGATCGCCCAGAAACACGCCTTCCGGCGTCCCTTCCAGATCGTAGCGCATGTCTTCAAGAGGCCGCAGTTGGTCAATCGGCGTGGATTGATTCACATGCCGCAGCCCTTCTTCAAACGGCAACGCCACCAGATATTCATAGCCGCTGTCCGTTTGCCCGCACAGAATCGGTTCATTAAAGGTAATTTGCTGATTTTGAATGGCATTATTGACAAAACTTCTGAATAAATCCGGGATGCCATAATACGAACTGAGCGTCTCGGGAATAACTAATTCAGCCTCTGTCAGGCCGCATCGCGCCAGACCATGCGAGTGAAACCAGAATGTCGTTGGCGGATCGTTCTCGGTGTCGTACACGGCATGAATGGTATACAGCGATTCAATTTCCGGCAGGACATCATCTTCCAACTGAAAATTCAGCCATTCACGGGTAAACACGTTACCAGCAGCGGAAATATCGATGCCCAGAAGAAAATCCGGTACCACAGCACTTAATAAACGAAGCTGATGAACGTAGTCTTCCAGCGGATTTGGCCCAAAAATACACTCAACCATCACTTCCTGCGTCGCCGCATTAGCCTGCGCCAGCAGCTCGGGCGAAATCGGGTCGGTTGAATGTATCGGCGTGATGCTATTTTCGGGATCGCGCTCCGATACCTCAAGATAAAAGGTCAGCTCGCGATCGTGATGACGACAGGTATAAAAGAATCCGCCCTGTCCCTGCTCGGTATAGCTTACTTCGCCATCGGTGAAAAATGACTGCGCCTCTAGCATGCTTTCCAGCAGCGGATAGTTCATCTCTCGTGAGGAAAAGGCCACCATCGTTGAAGGTACTTTTTCCCCCTTCCCTTCCGCGATATCCAGGTATTGTTGTTTGTTATTCATCATGAACCCGTTAACGTTCTCAATCCATTATTGCCAACGACGGAAAATCAGCGACGTATTGATGCCGCCAAAGGCGAAGTTATTAGACTGGATATAATCCGTCTCAATATGGCGTGGCTCCCCCATGATGTAATCCAGCTCACCACAGTCTTCTGCAGGTTGCCGTAAATTAAGCGTTGGTGCAAACCAACCTTCACGCATCATTTCAATACTCATCCACGCTTCAAGCGCACCACAGGCACCCAGCGTATGGCCGAAATAGCTTTTTAGCGACGAAATCGGTGTGGATTTACCGAACACGGCAGCGGTAGCCTGACTCTCCGCGACATCGCCCCGATCGGTTGCGGTACCGTGTGCGCTGATATACCCCACATCGCCAGGTTGCAAACCCGCACAGCGCAACGATCCTTCAATACAAATCTGCATGGTTTCACGCTGAGGTTGCGTAATATGTGCCGCATCACAGTTGGTGTAAAACCCAACCAGTTCGGCATAAATCGTCGCCCCACGCGCAACGGCATGCTCAAGTTCTTCAAGCACTAACGTACCCGCACCTTCGCCAATAACCAGACCGTCACGGCTGGTGTCAAAAGGCGACGGCGTCGTTTCCGGCGCATCGTTGCGTTGGCTGGTGGCAAACAGCGTATCAAACACGGCGGCTTCTGACGGGCACAGCTCTTCCGCACCGCCCGCCACCATGACCGTCTGATAACCATGACGAATCGCTTCCCAGGCGTAACCAATCGCCTGACTCCCCGACGTACAGGCGCTGGACGTTGGAATCACACGGCCGCGCAGGCCAAAAAACAGGCCAGCATTCACCGCGGTGGTATGCGGCATCATCTGCACATAGGTCGTACCGGTAATATTATTGGTGTGCTTTTCGGTCAGCATGGTGGCGAATTCGCTCACCGGCCCTGTGCTGCCCGTTGAGGAGCCGTAAGCAATGCCGGTTTCTCCGTTAGTCAGCACCGGATGACCAATCAATCCCGCCTGTTCCAGCGCCAGCTCGGTTGCTCGGGTTGCCATCAGAGACACGCGCCCCATCGAGCGGATGCGTTTACGCGTGTAGTGTTCTGGCAAACTGAAATTATCAATCGGCGAGCCCAACTGCGTATTCAGGCCATCATAAACCTGCCATTCGGGCATCTTACGTATCGCATTACGACCCGCACGCAACCCGTCAGAGACACTTTCCCAAGATTCACCAAACGCGGTGACGCCGCCCATTCCTGTTACCACGACACGACGCATCACAGCATCCCTCCATTAATAGAAATGACCTGACGCGTGACATAACTCGCGATATCGGACATAAGATAACTCGCCAGCCCGGCGACCTCTTCCGCCTGCCCCATGCGCTTCATGGGAATCATCTTCATGGCTTCTTCAACGGCTACCGGCTCCATTTGAATCATGCCGGTATCAATCAAACCGGGAGCGATGCAGTTAACGGTGATTTTTCGCTTCGCCAGTTCAATAGCCAGCGCTTTCGTTGCGCCGATAATGCCCGCTTTCGCGGCGCTGTAGTTGACCTGCCCCCGATTCCCCATGATCCCGGAAACCGAAGACAGCGTGATAATGCGTCCGCCTTTACGCAGGCCGATCATTGGCATCACGCAGGGATGAATCACGTTATAGAAGCTATCGAGATTGGTGTGAATGACGCTATCCCACGCCTGTTCGTCGAGGGCAGGAAAAGCGCCGTCACAAGTGATACCCGCATTACTGACCACGCCATAATAGGCACCGTTCGCCTCAATATCCTGTTCGATCACGGTACGACACGTTTCCCGATCGGCGATATCGAAACTGACGATACGGCCGGAACCGTTTTGTGACGTAATCTGGCGTAAGGTTTCCTGCGCCCCGTTTTCATCACGGTGATAATGCACCACCACGGTGAAACCATCCGCCGCCAGACGCAGCGCAATGGCTCGACCAATCCCCTTGCTGGCACCGGTCACTAACACGGAACGCGCCATGCTTGTTTTTCCGTCTGTCATAGTCGTTCTTCCGGTTGTCATAGTCGCTTTCCCTGTTCTAAAAGTGCTGTTAACTCATGTTCGTCAGGCTGATAGGTGTTCAACCGGCCAGAGGCATACGTCTCCCCGGCTATCGCGATCTCACCCTCAAAGCTACCGATTTTATCGTCACGCATCAGCAGCGTAGCGGTCACATCAAGCAGGGAGCCGACAGGAAAATTATCCTGCTTGCAGCGATAACCCCGCCCGCCCAGCAGCATGCCGGGACGCGGCTTCTCTTGCAGCCCGCTGATTTGGCGCCCGTGCCAGCCAGACCAGACCCCGATTGTTTGAGCAATAATTTCGATACCAAACCAGGCTGGCAGATGCCCCTGAGCATTCAGAAACGGTGCCAAAATACTCTCGCGGCTGACCACGACACGACAGTGTGCGTGTTCATCATCAACATGGATCACCTCATCCACCAGCACCATTGGGGCTGAATGGGGCAGATAAGCTGCCGCAGCCAGATACTCACTCATGATTCATCCCCAGAATCAGACACGTATTGTTGCCGCCAAACGCAAAAGAGTTAGACAGAATGACCGGTTTGCTCAGCGGAGCAGGCGCACTGAGCAAACCGCATGATGGCAGTGGGGCATCGGGGTGACTGCATGAGAAATCCTGCGCGGGCAAAGGGAGATCCCGCGTGAGAAGCAGCCAACAGATCGCGGCTTCACTGATCCCCGCTGCTCCCAACGTATGGCCGGTAAGATGCTTCGTTGAACTACAAGGCACGCGATCGCCAAAAACGGCGTGAACCACGCTGGCCTCAATCTGGTCATTCAGGCGCGTGGCAGTACCGTGTAAATTGATATAACCCACGTCCTCAGGCTGCAATCCCGCTTGCGACAACGCCATATTTATCGCGCGAATCGCCCCTTCACCTTCCGGGTGCGGTGCCGACATATGGTGAGCATCGGACGACTCCCCGACGCCCAATATCGCTACGCGATCGGGTTGCCGCCCAATCAGCATAAGCGCCACACCTTCACCGATGGTGATCCCGTTACGTTCTTCACTAAACGGCTGACAGCGCGTTGAAGAGAGCGATTCAAGGCTATCGAAGCCATTTAGCGGCATACGGCTCAGCGTATCCGCGCCGCCGACGATAGCGACATCCACCAGCCCGGCATTAATCAATCGCTTACCGCTGATCAGCGCTCTGGCGCTGGAAGAGCAGGCGGTTGATATCGTGTAAGCAGGTCCATTTAACGCCAGATAAGCGGCCAGAAACCGGGAAGGATCGCCAAGTTCCTGCTGCGCATAGTGATAAGTGGGAAGATTTTCGCTGACATACCGATCGGCTTCATCCAATCCTGAGGTACTGGTGCCCAGAATCACCGCTACCCGCTCGGGGCCAAACTGCGCGATAGCCGCGTCAACCTGAGGCCGAATTTGTTCCAGAGCGGCCAGCAAGAGCTGGTTATTACGGCTGTTATGCGCCGCCAACTCCACCGGAATAACCGGTAATTCCGCATCCACATTCCCTGTCCAACAGGGCTTGTCATGCAGCAGCCATCCGGTATCAGGGCGCATGCCCGGCGCATGACCGCTGGCAAGGTTGCCGGCAATCTCATCCAGATTATTGCCCAGCGCATTCAGCGCCCCGACGGCGTTAATGTAAATCATGCTAGCTATCCAGATGTTGAATCACGATGTGATAACCAAAGACGAATTGCTGAACGCTCATCGGCACGCGCTGGTTATTCCGCGTCATATAGCGAATTTCCGTAATCAGCGTGCCGCGATCGTCACGCAGCTGTCTCTTGTCATCGCTATCTTTCAGCGTCCAACCGGCTGGCAGTTGCGTCTGCCACACGGCAATCGGCCAGTGGCTCAGCATAATATCCGCCAGTACCTGACTGGCTGGTGGCAACTGTGGCAAGACGATGGACTGTTCCGTATGAACACCCTGCGCATCATAGGTGACCTTAAACAGACGAATACCGATAGAGGAAAGCCCAACCAGTGAAAGCTGCTTATCATCGGCACTCAACATCACCAGCAGCGATTGCTGCTTACCGTCAAAGGTTCCTGTCAGCAGTTGCTGCTCGTTGACCGACGGCGTAATAGCGGGGGCGGGTAGCGTGACTTTCACACCCGGTTTGAGCCACGCCTGTGGGCGACTATCATCATGCTGTTTGCTGGCACAGCTGCTGAGCAACAGCACGCCAATAAGCAGAAGCCCACGTCGCAATAATGTCATTTTCGTTTCCCTTTTGAATCAGGCAACGCCAGAGGCGCCAGCAAGAAGGCAATAAAAATACCGCTACAAAGCACAATCCCGAAGCTGCTAATGGCCTGAGTGCTGCTGAAAACCAGCATACCCAGCGTCAGCAGGGCGACGCACATTGCCAGCGTCACCGCCAGCAGCGAAGTCATCGGCGTACCGCGTGGGTTGCTGAAAAACAGCGTGTAATTGATGCCAATCCCCAGCACCAGAACCAGCGCCAGCAATGAGAACAGGTTCAGCGAATGACCGCTCAACGCCAGCACCGCCAGTCCGCCGCCCAGCGACAGCACCGACGGCACCACATTGATGACGCCACGACGCAGCCCAAGACGGATCACGTAGCTCAGCGCAATCACAACCAGCGCAGCCGCCAGCAACCATCCCAACATGGCGCGATAGAAACCGAACAGGGCATCGAATGTCCCTTTTCTGTCGATCCACTCCACGCCCGGCAGCGTTTTAGCCATCTGTCCCAGCGCAGCGCTATCGCTCACGCCGCTGACCGGAACCAAAACACCGCTTTTCCCATTGGGTAATGTCAACCACAGCAGTCGCCACCCTTCACTGATCGGGCTATCGAGCCAGCGCTCCGGCGTGACCAGCATCGGTCGCAGGTCCGGCATAGCCACATCAACGCCCGTATCTTTAAGTCGTTCGATAACCGCAGGCGCGGCCGATGCAATGAGCTGACTATCGCGCTGTTGCTGAGCCAGAGAAGAAAGCGGCAGTAACCGGTACTGCTTTAGCCATGCTTGTTGCTGCGCGTCACGCAGTTTAGGCGCGAGTTGTTCCAGACGCTGCAGTGTCTCTTCTGCATTGTCGCCGTAGACCACGAACCAGGTTTGATCGGCGCTCTGTCCCGTTAATGCCGTCAACTGCCGCTCTTGTTGCATCAAATCCTGCGGCAATGCCTGTAGCTGGGAGATATCATCATTGACCTCCAGCCGCAGCAGCCCCACGACAGAAAGCACCAGCAGCGCCAGTGGGATCCCCAAACGTACGACACGCTGACGTCGCCATGCGGCCAGCCAGCGCCCCATCAGCACCATCGCGGGAACAGGCCTGACAGGCAGTCCCTTAACCAGAAAAGGATACCAGCACACCACGGTCAGACAGGAGGCTGTTAGTCCGGTTGCGGCGAACACCGCCAGTTGCTGCAGGCCGGGGAACGGAGCCAGCGCCATGATCAGGTAGGCCACCACCGCCGTACCCAGCGCGAGCAAAAGCGCAGGCAGCACTTTTTTCAGGCTTTCCAGCGCCGAGACATGGCCGCCGTGCACCATCCGCTCGGTCAAATAATAGAGCGTATAATCCGCTGAAATCCCGACGATGCTGATGCTCATCACCAGCGTCATCAAATGCAGTTCACCGAACAGCAGCAGGGTAAAAACCGTGCCTGCCAGCGCACCGATGCCCACCGATAATCCACATAGCAACAGCGGACGCGGTGAACGAAACACAAAGAAGATCAGCAGCAGAACGCCCGCCACGGTGGCGACGCCGAGAGTAGAGACATCCTGTCTGGCCTGTTGGCTGGCGTAGTTGCTGAACAGTACCGTCCCGCGAGTGAGCACCTCGGCATCAGGGAATGCAGCCTTGAGATCGCGCTCAAGGACACCGAGTTTATCAACCAACTGCTGGTTACGCGCCATGTCAAACGAGCCAGCGCTAAGCTCACCGTGCAGGAAATACCAGGTGCGGCCTTGCGTATCTTTTGCCGTTAACCAGCCTTGAGACAGCCCCAACTGGCTGGCATTTTGCTGCAACGCCAGTTGCGATCCACGCACCAGCATCAAAGGGTCGTGATTTAACTCCTTGCCGCTCACGCCGGCAAACGCGGAATAAAGCTGTGCCAGCACCCAGTCGGCCTGCACCGCGCCGCCATTCTCCAACCGCGCACGCGTGACGGGATCGACCAGACCATTGCGATGTTCAAAAACGAATTTCCCCCACCGCTGCTGCTGTTCGGCATCAATCGGGCCATTAACCTGCTGTAGATCGGGAAGCGCACGCAGGTGTTTCAGCCACCAGTCCGCTACTTCGGGTTCCGCCTGCACACCCGGCGTCACCAACCACACCATCTGCCGATCGAGCCGCTGCATAAAGCCTTGCTGTAGCTCAGGGGGAAGTGCGCCCATCGACTGCTTGGGCAACAGTGCCAATACGCTACTGTTGATCTGCGCCTTCGGTAGCAGCAGCGCAAGCGCGACGATCAGCGCGACACAACAGCCAATCCAAACCCACGCCGCGCGACGAATGCCATCAGAAAACGAAACGCTGTTGCTCATCATCGCTCAACATCCGGGGTTCGATCCGCTGGTTGCTCAGCGTAATTCGGGTCATGTCGCCTTGGCGGTCATCCAGTGCAATGCCGTCAAGAAACTCACCACCGTTCAGCGTAATCGTGTTGAACAGTTTATCTAACGGCGACGTTTTGGGCGTCAGCACCAGTCTCCATTGCTGCTTGCCGAGATCGGTAAAATCGATGGAAAAATTCTGCTCTAATACGTGGCGATCGGCCTGAAACAAAGCGCGTAACAAGTGGTTAAACTGAAACATCTGCGGATTGCTTTCCGCCGTAACGATCTGCGGCGCTTGCCCGTTCATCACCTGAACCATACGCGTTTCATCCAACACCATCGTCAGCGGAAACGGCGTGGCCTGATGCCACCACAGCCCTTTGTCCTGCGCGATCAGCAGTTGCCCGCCGGATTTCAGCGGTTTTGCCATGCCTTTTATTTCACGCAGTTGGGTGAAATCAGCCCGCACAACAGGCTGGCTACTGAACCGCTGTTGTAAATCATCCAGCGTAACGGCCTGCGCCACACCGCTCAACAGCACAAAAACCGCGACAATCAGTCGTATCATGGCGTCACTCCAAGGCGCTCAAACAAAATGGGGGGAGAAACAAAACTCAGCTCGCGGCATCCTTCCTGTACCGCGACCTGAATCGTATAGCCGGTCGTAGCACGTTGGCCGCTTTCAGCATCGAAAATCTGGTAGGCGATGCGCAAACGATTCTCGACTTCCTCGATAGTGGCGCGAATGCGTATACGCTGCTCGTAAGTCAGCGCCGCACGGTACTTCACCCGCGTATCGACCACTGGCCACACGTAGCCAGAGGCCTGCATTTCGCGATAGCCATAGTTAAATTTGCTCAGCAGCGCCTCACGCGCCACTTCGAAAAAACGAAAATAGTTACCATGCCACACCACGCCCATCGGGTCGCAGTCATGGAAAGACACCGTTAGTTCAACTTCATGGCTTAAGCGAGAATCGTTTAGCACCCTTACTCCTTTTTCCCAGCAGCCTGGCCGTCATCATCAGGCAGGCTCCAGAAATCAAAAAAATTAAACCAGTCGAGCGGGGATTTCAGCGCATAGTGCGCCAGCCGTTCGGCATAGCGATCGACGACCTGCTGTAAGGCCTGCTGTCGGGTTGGACGCGGCAACGCAATGCTATCGGCAAAGGGTTCGCAGTAGACGCGCAGCTTTTTCTGCTCGCGAATGACAAACATCAGCAATACAGGGCAACGCAGCGCCGCCGCCAGAATAAAAGGCCCTTGAGGAAAAGGCGCTTCTTTTCCCAAAAACGGGCTCCACACCACGCGTCGCACACCGCCGCGCTGACGATTAACCGCAGTGCGATCGCCAACAATCGCCACCCATTCACCGGCATCCAGCTTTTCTTGCAGCATGATGGCGGTATCCGGCCCGATGTCGCTGACGGGAATAAGGTTCACACCGGCCTGCGGGGCAATCTCTTCCAGCACCTGCTTAAAACGCTGGGAGTTTTCAGTAAACACCAGCGCGTTTATCACCAGCCCGCTCACCTTCTGCGCCAGCGCCCGGCACACCTCGATATCACCGAGGTGTGAAGCCAGAATCAGCTGCCCTTTTTGTCTGCTGTGTTCAATGGTTTCGCGCGCGCCGGGGGCAAAATCAATATCGCAGCCCCAGTGTAGATCTCCACGCCAGCTGGCGATTTTATCCAGCATCGCCTGACCAAAACGGAGGAAATGGTGATAGCTGTTGAGCGGTTTAGGCAGCGGGATATCGTGCTGACACGCATAATCCCCGACTTGCCGCAGCCATGACTGAGACGCCTGACGCGCGGTACGGCCGGTCAGCCAGTAAAACGCAATCACAGGCCAGAGAAACAGCGTAAATACCCCGCGACCTAACCGCTGATAGACCGCCAGCATGAACCGCATACCGAGCAGGCCCTTGCGTTCAGACACGCCAGCCCAGTGTTGCTGACGTTGCCGCATGAGCAGTACGGGAATACGCGGAAGCATGCCGAAAAACAGGCGGGTATGCATCCAGGAAATCCGCAGGTTATCGTGCAGCGCATCGAAATGAGACAGGCCGTTTTCTGGATACGTCACCGCCGTTTCAATAAAGCGGCTGGGCGTTCCCGCCCAATACAGACGCACCATAATTTCCGTATCGAAATCCATACGGTGACCGAGAGACTTTCGGGAGAGAAGCGAGACCGTGGCGGCAACCGGATAGACACGGAAACCGCACATGCTGTCCTTGATGGAGAGGGATAGCGTTTCAATCCAGACCCAAACATGGGTGACATAGCGCCCGTAAAGACGTGATTTCGGCACGGAGGCATCGTAACGCGGTCGCCCGGAAATCAGACAATGCGGGTACGTTTTTGCCTCATCCAGTAGAAGCGGTGCATCCTCAATCTGATGCTGCCCGTCGGCATCAACCTGTAAAGCATGGCTAAATCCAGCCTGCGCTGCGGCTTCGATGCCACGAATTACCGCCGCACCTTTGCCGCTGTTGTGCGCCAACCGAATCAGCATCACACCGTCATTTTCCGCGGCCAACTGAGCGAGAATGTGTTGCGTTGCCGCATCGCTTCCATCATCAACAATAAAAACGGGCAGCGCTAGCGGTGCCAAACGCGCCAGCACCGATGCCATCATGGCACCGTGGTTATAACAAGGGATCACCACGCAGGGCGAGAATGCGCCATTTACTGACATGAGCTAGCTTCCATCATCGGCGTGAGCTTTATTTTCCCGCTGCTGGCCGTGCGCTCGGTGTCTCCATCCAGAATGGTGTAGCTAAAGGTCAGCTGTTGCTTTCCGGCATTCCATGTCAGCACCAGACGCAGCGTTTTTCCGGGCAAAATCGGCTGCTGGAACTTTATGTTCTCAATGGACAAGAACGTCCATCCTTGTGCCAGCACCGTCGTTGCGTAATGCATGACCCAATCCAGCTGTGCCACGCCAGGCAACAGCGGCTGACCCGTAAAGTGGCCCTTGAACCAGAACAGTTCAGGATCAGCCTGTAGCATCAATTCAACCTGAGACGTTTCATCCGTCTTTTTTACATCGTGCCGGACAAGCTCAACGGGCAACATGAAACAATTCCTGTATCTGCGGCCAGGCACGTTTACTCTGGCTATTGTGGGGAATAACGTCGACGATGCGCCAGAAACGTGGCATCGCTAACGGCTCCAGCCATTTTTGCAATTCATGCCGCCATTGGCGTTTCAAATTCGGTAAGTCATCGACCTTATAGGGAGTATTCAACACCAGCACCACGCCAATACCGCTCCGCTCTGGACGCGTCACCTGAAGCGCAACCGCATCAGCAATGTCGGGCAGATCGAGTAAACGCCGTTCTATCTCGCTTAGCGAGATGCGCTTATCTTCGATCTTCACTACACGGTCGTGTCGGCCACATAGCTGAAAATGACCCACGTCATCAAACGCTAGTCGATCATCCAGCTTGTGCCCCAAAGCATGTGGGATCAGCGTCGACTGCGCCCACCAGCTATCTTGTTCATCGCGCCGCAGTGACACGCCGGGGAACAGCTGCCACGGCACGGTATCCGTCTCACGCGAGCGCCATGCTAAAACGCCCGTTTCTGTACTGCCGTATATCTCATTGATCGGCTGCCTAAACCACGCCGCTGCCGCCTCGGCATGCAGCCAGGGCAAGGTTCCCCCCGCAGAGACGATTAACGAACACAAGGGAGCGGGGAGCGCACGATCGATGCGGCGTAAGAATGCCGGGCTACTGATAAACACGTAACGCCGCTGGCGATGTTGTGAAGTAAGCTGTTCGGTATAAAGCAGCTGGCGGCTGTCAAAGCGCAGCCCCAGCGCCATCGGCAGCCAGATGCGAAACGTCAGGCCATACAAGTGCTGGTGGGTAACGGAAGCGATCACATCGCAGCCTTGCAAACGTGTACCCCAGCGATCCGCCAGCCAACGCGACTCTTCATCCAGACAGCGTACCGGTTTAACAATCTGACGAGGCTTGCCAGTGGAACCTGACGTGAATAACACAACGCAGGCATCATCCGGTATGGGGGGCAACACGGCATCCGCGACACTCTCCGTCTCCGCCGTAAGGGCAAACACCGGACAATCCAGATGCAGGGACACATCAGTCAACACCCCATCAAACTCATCCGCCTGTTCTTCTAATACGGATTGGCGACAGTGGCCGGGGATGATCGGGGTTTTTCCCGCATGCAGAGCAGCCAGAAGCCCGATAGTGAAGCGGTAGCTGTCTTCAAAACACAGCGCCCAGCGCGTCTCATGCCGTAGACTTAGTTGCTGACAAAGCGCGATCACCTGCGCTTTCAACGACCCCAGCGTGAACGTACTGGCACCATTACTGGCAACAATGCGCTGAGGGGAATCATTTTCCACCAGCCAGTCCTTGACGGCGCGGACAGTCAACCCGTTCATACGCGCTTCCTCAGACGCTGGCGTATCAACCACTCTCCCCCCATCAACAACCCCATAAGCACATAGCTGATCACGCCGTTCCATAACGTCCACCAATGAAGATTGCCGACAAGACAGGTCAGCACGGCGATACTGCCGTTAAAAATAAAGAACCAACACCAGACTTTCGTCACGCGACGCGTATAGGAAATAGCCTGAGCAGGGAGTTCCGGTTCCCGAAGGCGGGCAAGGCGCTCAACAAGCGGCATGCCGCTATAGAGCGAGCCACCAAACAGCATCAACATGACGCTATTTACCGCAACGGGATACCACAGCAGCCAACCGCCATCGCGCAGTAATAAACTGGCAACGGAAAGCGCAACCCCAGCCGCAGCCAGCCATAGCGCCGTTCCTTTAAATGCATTGTTTGCATCACGCAACGTAGCGAAACGAAGAACAAACATCAGCGCCAATACCGCGAGTAGCCAGCGATGCTCAGGGTGTGTGATGCTAAACCAGGCCAGAAAAGGCCAGGCGAGCGTCATTAAGATGTTCAGACTACTTATCAGCACACGCATCACTTGGCGAACTCATCAACCTTCACGGAGCAGGCTTTCTACCGCATCAACCACGTCCTGCACGGTACGCACAGATTTAAAAATTTCCGGTGATATTTTTCGCCCGATGCGTTTTTGCAGGTGAACCACCATATCCACCGCATCAATGCTATCTAGCTCAAGATCTTCATAGAGGCGGGATTCAGGTTTGATATCATCAGCATCCAGTTCAAACAGCTTGACCAGTAAGCCTGTAATTTCCTGATAAATTTCGTTTTTATCCATCATCAACTCATTTTATTTTACTATCAGGCACTCACGGCGCGCTGAGTGTTGATAAAAGCTGCAAGGGTTGCAACGGAAAAGAAGTGTTGGCGTACCTCTTCACTTTCCGCAGAAAGCACGACGCCATAACGGTTTTTTACCGCTAATCCCAGCTCAAGCGCATCGATAGAATCCAGACCCAGGCCTTCGCCAAAAAGCGGGGCGTCCGTTTCTATTTCATCAACACTGATATCTTCAAGATTAAGAGAGTCGATAATCATCTCTTTGATTTCAACAAACAGATTTTCCATACGTATTTCCAAATGGTGATCAGCTTTCTGGTGTTAAAGATTGCTGCAAAAGGCGATTCAAACGGCGAGCCGCCAAGGATCGCGCCTCTTCAGGCGCCATAAAAGTGTCGTTATTGATGCGTTCGCGTACGCTCACCGTGAAACACGGTTTTTCAGGCGGAATGTGATACCAGCGACTTTGTTTTCCCAATGTTTTTTGGCTACAGCGAATATGCACGACCCGCAAATCACAGCCGCAACGCACCGCAATATTTGCGGCACCGCGTTGCAGAACAAGGGGTTCGCCATAACGCGTACGTGTGCCTTCAGGAAAAATAATGATCGCATCACCGTTATCAAGCCGTCGCTGACAGTCCGGCAATAGCGCATCAGACTGGCTGTTAAGCAGGTAATCCGCCGCACGAATGACGCCGCGGAAAAACAGGTTTTTCTGTAAGTCAGCCTTAACCAGACAGTCGGCATCTGGCATGACGGATGCCAGCAACACATAGTCAATTAACGTCGGGTGATTGGCGACAATCAAACAGCTACGATCGCGCTGTAAGGTTTCGATGCCGTCAATGCGGTAATCCAGCACCCCTAATTTGCGGGCACTGCATAAGAAAAAGCGGAAGCTGGCGGAAATGCTGCGGCGAGCCAGCTGGCGGCGGCGAGTGGTATCACGCTGAATCAGCAACACATTGAACCACACCAGAGAAAGCAGTAAGCCGCCAACGCCAAACATGGCAAAACACGCACCGGTCATCATTAATCGCCACAAACGATTCAGACGAGTCGAAGGACGAAGCACCAGCGATGACTCAGACATCCCTTCTCTCCCACGTCCAGTCAACGCGTTCACCTGGTAGGGAAAAATTCGGCTTCTCAGCAAGAAAAGCCTGCAAGAACAACAGACTTTGTGGTGAATCGCTGCTGTGAGATTTCGCCTGAGGCCGCGATTCACACACCATGTCATCACCATCCCCTAACAATAGGGCGACGGCGTAGGGGTAACGAGGCATCTCTGCCGAAACATGTGGGTGGTAGAAATCAGGGATCGCGCCATCAAAATCAACCAATAGAATATTGCGGTATCCCGCGGTCTGTAATGCCTTAGCTTCGATAAGGCCTTGCTGGAAAGAGTCCATTCCTGCGGCAATCGACGTAGAAACCAGCGGGGCTTTCGCCGTAATAGTCAGGCTGCCCACTGCCGCGTTGTGTACCGACATCGCAAAGTCAGTAGGAGAAATATTCTCATTTTCTGACAGCGCCTTCAGGATACTCAGGTTGCGTTCCAGCTCGCCGTGGCGTGAGGTGAAAACAATCGCATCCACCGACTGGCGACGCAGTAGCGCTAACCCACTATCGACCGCCAAACGGCTACCTTGATTGAGGCGACGAGCCATCATCATGGGTAAATGTCGACATTTATCCAAAGGTTGCTCGGCGTTGATGGCAGCGGACACCCTCGACCAATTCAGCCAATCGTCCGCGCTGCTGAGGCCCGGCGCGCTGGCCTGCCAATCAATGATTGAAAATGCTAATCTCATACTGCTTTCTTCCAGTCCGACCTATTTCGGCTTTATCGCTGCAATTTCCCGTTTACGTCCGCTATTTATTATCGCTTTTTACAGATCAGCAGCGTGTGACCAACGCCAATATTGTCGATTTGATTTTCAACGATAAACCCGGCCTGATCTAATAAGGGTAAAAATCGTTTGGCCGCATAGAAACGGCTGGTCCCATTAGCAAGACAGGTAAAGTAGAGCGAAGAAGCATTCAGGCTAAAAGCGCCCGCCTCCCAGCGCTGACGATCCCAAAAAATCTCCAAAATACAGACTCTGGCATCCGGCTTCATCACGCCGGCTATTTTACGCAGGATAGCCACTATCTGTTCTTCACTAAAACAGTCGAGGAATTGGCTCATCCACCATATATCCGCTTCACCCGGCAACGGGCAATCGGAGAGCATATCGACAGCACAGCCCTTAATACGATCAGATTTCCCTGCTTTTGCAATATTTTCTGTCGCCAGCGCAATTTGCTCCGGCAAATCCAAAATCGTCATGTTCACATCACGATCGTAGTCATAGCAGCGCATCGCCCATTTACCGGTATTCCCGCCAACATCGTAGAGATGTTTCGGCTTTAGCTGGAAGACATGCGGCAAGGCAGCATCAAATGCGGCATCGGAATAGAAATGATCGAATGCAAACCAACTCGACTTTGCCTGCGGCGGCAGTTGGCTTAACGCTGGATATATTGTTGGCCACTCACCAAAGACTTTTAATCCAGAAGGTTCATTTTTTGACAACGCCTCATCAAGGTAAAACATCCCCTGATAACAAACATCCTGAGTAAAATCCATGTTGACGCGCGTCATGCGGTCATGGAGCAGATAATGACCAATTTTAGCCAGCGCGTAGGTTTCCTCTTTCTGGATAATAATGCGGCCACTCAGCCCGACATCCAGCAGCAGTTCAACGGCGTAGCGATTTAATGAGGTGATAGCAACAATGTCATCGAGATTTGCGCCCTGATGACCTCGCTTATCCAGAAAATCTAAAATGCCGTGGTTACGCAGATTGATAGCGGCCTGAAACAGCATGGGGGCAAACGCAATTCGTTGCGCTTCGGTAATAGCATCCAGCGCGCTGACATTATCTTTGTCATATCCGTAATACACTGACTTTTCCCTTGAGGTCGGACAAAAACGATCAGAAAGAACAACGAAAAATAGAGTCGGATAGCAATGAAGATATCCGACTATTAAAATTATTTAATCTGTTGACTGGCGAGTTTTAACTGAATTTCACGATCCAGGCTTTTTACCCACTTATTATAATTTCGGTGAATATTCCCACCTCCCGCCAACAAATTCTCACTCCCAACATAGCTGATGGAATAACTGGTTTGCGAATAGGTAATGCGAACATTTGCCACATGGCTACGCTGAACGAGGCGACCATCAATCGCACCAGCATAAGCCTGATTCATCGCCCACCTACGTTTTTGACCAGCTTCAATAATGGCATTCTTTACCTGTTCCGTTGTATGTTGCCCAGCGATGGACTGTGTCACATTCTCTACCGGAACCGTACGCTCAGCACAGCCACCCAATATAAGAACAGAGACTAAAGCGGCAAAAATAATCTGTTTTTTCATAAAATCCCTATCAAACAAAAACATCACTGCCCAAAAACACGTTGCTGATGCAAGGTGTAAAATTAATGCACCATTAAAACTATTTTACACAAAATAAAGATAACTTGACAAAAGAAACATGATTTAGAGATTCAGGTTTTTATCAAATAGTTCGCTGGACTGTGAAGCAGAACAATAATCACAATTAAAAAATGGATATAAAAAATCCGCCTTATGCTTTGCGACATAAGGCGGACAGTAATAACCCATAAAATACCGGAGAGTTACTCTACCGTAACGGATTTCGCCAGGTTACGTGGCTGATCGACATCGGTGCCTTTAATCAGCGCGACGTGATAAGACAGCAGCTGCAACGGCACCGTATAGAAGATTGGCGCAATCACTTCTTCGATATGCGGCAGTGGAATAATCTTCATATTCTCGCTGCTAGTGAAACCAGCATCTTCGTCAGCGAAGACATACAGCTCGCCGCCGCGTGCCCGCACTTCTTCGATGTTGGACTTCAATTTTTCCAACAGTTCGTTGTTCGGTGCCACGACGACAACTGGCATATCCGCATCGATCAGCGCCAGCGGGCCATGCTTCAACTCACCTGCTGCATAGGCTTCCGCATGGATGTAAGAGATCTCTTTCAGCTTCAACGCACCTTCCATCGCGATCGGATACTGATCGCCACGGCCGAGGAACAGCGCATGGTGCTTGTCAGAGAAACCTTCCGCCAGAGATTCGATGAGCTTGTCCTGAGACAGCATCTGCTCAATACGCGCTGGCAGCGCCTGCAAACCATGAACGATGTCATGCTCAATCTGCGCATCCATACCGCGCAGGCGGCCAACACGCGCCACCAGCATCAGCAGAACGGTAAGCTGAGTGGTGAAGGCTTTGGTCGAGGCCACGCCAATCTCTACGCCCGCTTTGGTCATCAGCGCCAGATCGGATTCACGCACCAGCGAGGAACCCGCAACGTTACAGATGGCCAGCGATCCCAGATAGCCCAGCTCTTTGGACAAACGCAGTGCTGCCAGCGTATCCGCCGTTTCACCGGATTGAGACAGGGTAATCATCAGGCTGTTCTTACGCACGGCAGGCTTGCGATAGCGAAATTCGGAAGCAATCTCCACGTCGCACGGAATACCAGCCAGTGATTCAAACCAGTAACGGGAAACCATACCGGAGTTGTAGGACGTACCGCAGGCAATGATCTGAACGTGTTCAACCTTCGCCAGCAGCTCATCCGCTTTCGGGCCTAATTCAGACAGATTGATCTCGCCGTGGCTGAAACGCCCTTCAAGGGTGTTCTTGATCGCCATCGGCTGTTCGTAGATCTCTTTCTGCATGTAGTGACGATACGCGCCTTTGTCACCGGCATCGTAATTCACTTTTGATTCAATTTCTTCGCGTGCGGCAAGCTGCCCGGATTTATCAAACACGCGCACATCACGACGGGTAATTTCCGCGATGTCGCCTTCTTCCAGGAACATGAAACGGCGAGTCACTGGCAGCAGCGCCAGCTGATCGGAGGCGATGAAGTTTTCACCAACACCACGGCCAATCACCAGCGGACTACCAGAACGTGCGGCAACCAATACACTTGGGTCGCGGTTATCCAACACCACCATGCCATACGCGCCGCGCAGCTGTGGGATCACGCGCTTAACCACGTCAACCAGCGTTTCGCCATTCTGCTGCTGTTCGAAATGAACCAGATGGGCAACCACTTCCGTATCGGTTTCGGAGACAAAACGATAGCCGCGGCCGATCAGCAGTTCGCGCAGCGGCTCGTGGTTTTCGATAATGCCGTTATGAACGATAGTGATATGTTCAGAAACATGCGGGTGTGCGTTCTCTTCAGAAGGTTCGCCGTGCGTTGCCCAACGGGTGTGGGCGATGCCGGTACCGCCGTGCAGTTCATGCTCTTCGGCTGCCTGAGACAGCACCTGCACTTTCCCCAAACGGCGCAAACGGGCGACATTTCCTTCACTATCAACAACCGCCAGACCCGCAGAGTCATAGCCGCGGTACTCAAGACGGCGTAAACCTTCCAACAAAATTTCAGCAACATCACGTTGCGCAACTGCGCCTACAATTCCACACATCGATGGTATTCCTATAAAAGTGACATATTGTGTCACCAGGGATGTCTTAGACCTGATTGTTCCGGTTTTTCCGGGTTCCCCGAGCCTTGTAGAGAGTTGGGGATTATTATGTTTTGTTCTGTGCTCTGGGAGACTAAAACACAGGACAAAACAACCTCCGCCATAAGCGGAGGTATATTACTCAACGACTATTTCTTTTTCACCGGACGTTGCCAGCCGGAAATATGCCGCTGTTTCACGCGACCGACCACCAGCTCATTCTCCGCCACATCGTGTGTGACAGTCGTTCCCGCCCCGATAGTCGCACCGCTGGCTACGCTAACGGGCGCCACCAGTTGACTATCCGAGCCGACAAATACATCGTCACCAATAATCGTTTTGTGTTTATTTGCGCCGTCATAATTACAGGTGATCGTTCCCGCGCCAATATTAACACCGGAACCGATATCCGCATCACCCAAATAGCTAAGGTGACCCGCTTTTGATCCTTTACCTAAACGCGCTTTTTTCAGTTCGACAAAGTTGCCGACATGCGCGCCCTCAGCCAGTTCCGAGCCTGGACGCAGGCGGGCAAATGGGCCAACGGTACACTCTGCTTCGAGTACGGCATCTTCCAACACGGAATAAGGGCTGATCTCACAGTCATCGCCAATGATGCAGTTTTTGATCACGCAGCCAGCACCGATTTTCACCCGGTTGCCTAGCTTAACATTGCCTTCCACGACAACATTGACATCAATCACCACATCGCGACCATGAGCCAGCTCGCCACGCAGATCAAATCGTGCCGGATCGAGCAGCATCACACCGGCCAGCAGCAGCTTATCTGCCTGTTCACGCTGATAAACGCGTTCCAGCGCCGACAGTTGCAGACGGTTATTGACGCCTTCAACCTCACTCAGTCGCTCGGGATGGACCGCTTCAACACGCTGACCTTCTTCCGCTGCCATCGCAATAATATCGGTGATGTAAAACTCGCCCTGCGCGTTGTTGTTATTCAACTGGCTTAACCAACGCTTCAGATCTTTTCCGTTCGCAATAAGAATGCCGGTATTGATCTCGCTAATCTGGCGCTGTTCTTCGCTGGCATCTTTGTGCTCGACGATCCCGACTACGGCACCGTTTTCACGCACAATTCGCCCATAGCCCGTCGGATCGTCCAGCTTCACCGTCAACAGGCCGATACCGCCCTGCGGCTTAGCCTCACGTAAACGCCCCAGCGTTTGTGATGAAATCAGCGGCACATCGCCATACAACATCAGGATATCTTCATCATCAGCAAAATGGGGCGCGGCTTGCTGCATCGCATGCCCGGTTCCCAGCTGTTCCGCCTGCAATACCCAGTTCAACACCGGATCGGCCAATTCACGTTTTAGCAAATCGCCGCCGTGGCCATAGACCAGATGAACGTGCTGTGCGCCTGTCGTCATGGCAGCGTCAATAACGTGCTGAACCATCGGCTTACCCGCCAGTTTATGCAGCACCTTGGGAAGGTCTGAATACATACGGGTTCCTTTACCCGCAGCAAGGATCACCACACTCATCGCACTATTTGACATAAGTATCCTGACAGTACGGAGCCACCGCTCCGCAAGAATAAAATGACCAGCCTGTTACGGCATGAATAACTAGAGTTTACCGAAACTACTGCGTAACGCGGATACTTTTTGGTGAGTTTTTTCTGAAAATCTCGCTCAAAACGACGAATGTTCACGAGAAGAAGATACAAGCACCATACTCTCAACCTAAACAGAAATGACACAGGGTTTCATAAAAAACAGACTTTGTTTTTAAGTATTTCCATTTGTGACACACACAAAAGAAACAGCGTTTCATTTATAGCAATATACGCGGGCGAATAATTCAATAACGAAGGAGATACAATGAAACGTTGTTCTTCACCAAAATGTGATTCATTACGGAAACACCGTTCTTCACGCCTCGCAGCCGTCGCGTTGACGAATGCATTACTCTTTAGCTTTAGTACACACGCCGCGACAGAATCAACCCCTGTCTGGCACGGCATCGCCTTTGGTCAATCAACAGACGTAAACTTCTCATCCAATGTCCTGCCGGAAAAGATTGGTGTTAACGACGTCACCATTAATGGCAAGAAATTAGCACCGGGGGATAACGCTGATTTGTCCGCCCCTATCACGATCGAAAGTCGTGGCGGAAAGATTGCCAACACCCATGACGGACTGACGTTCTTCTATACGCAGCTGCCTGCAAATGTGAATTTTACGCTTCAGTCTGACATTACCGTGGAACAGTTTGGGCCAGAAAACGGTGCCAAGCCGGCGGCTCAGGAAGGGGCGGGGATTCTGGTGCGCGATATTATCGGCGTGCCGCGTCAGGAACCGCTGAAAGAAGGGTATGAGGAGTTCCCTGCGGCATCCAACATGGTGATGAACGCCATCATGACGCAGGATAAGAAGTCTCATACCGAAATTAAGCTGCAGGCTATTTTGCGTAATGGCGTCACACAGCCGTGGGGCAATGCCGGTGCGAAAATTACCAAGACCAGCTACCAGGAAAATGTGAATCTGGAGCAAACGCCGACGTTCCGTCTGAAGCTGGAACGTACCAATGACGGCTTTATTACCTCTTATGCACCGAAAGGCACGGATAACTGGGTATCAAAAGAAGTCAAAGACGCGGACGTCGTCACCAAGCTGGATAAAGACCACTACTACGTCGGTTTCTTTGCCTCCCGTAACGCCAAAATCACCGTTAGCAATACACAGTTGACCACCACGCCGGCGCAAACCAAAGCGTCACCGGAGTTCAAGGCTAAGGCCTATGATCCTTTGCTCCAGGTAATGTCATCGCCTAAAACCACCAGCGAACACTATGTGGTTCAGGCCAGAGCCAACTACGCTGGCACGATCGCAGTGTCGCAAAACGGTCAGCCTCTGGGTGAAGCGAAGCAGGTAAAAGCGGGAGAAACCTTATCTCTGCCAGCGAAAATTGCCGGTAATGGCGCTGAGTTCAAGATTGCCTACCAGCCTGCGGAAGGCGATGATAAAGCAGTAAAAGAGAGCGCATTCAAGGTTGAAAGAGTGGCCTATGCAGACGCTAAAAATCTGTATGTTTCGCCACAGGGTGCAGCCAGCAATGACGGCAGTAAAAATGCACCGATCGATTTAGCCAGCGCCGTCGCCGCTCTGCCAGCTGGTGGCACAATCTGGCTCAACGATGGTGATTACAGCGCAACTGAAATCCCTGTCAGCGCCAGCGGCCAGCAAAAAACCGTCAAGAACCTGTTTGCTGTCGGTAATAAAGCCGTGATTCATGGATTACAGCTGAAAGCGAGCCATTGGCATGTTAAAGGGATTGAAATCACAGAGAAACCGTTCCGTATCGAGGGGAGCTACAACACCATCGAACGCGTTCTGGCGCACCACGCTGACGATACCGGTATTCAGGTGACTTCGACAGCCGATGTGGGTAGACCGCTGTGGGCCAGCCACAACCTGATTCTGAATTCAGAATCTCACAGCAATCAGGACTCAGGCAAAATTAACGCCGACGGTTTCGCGGTGAAAATGCGTGTGGGTGAAGGCAACGTGATTCGCGGCGCGTTCTCGCACAATAACGTCGATGACGGCTTCGATCTGTTTAACAAAATCGAAGACGGCGCAAACGGCGTTGTGGTGATCGAGGATTCAATTGCCATGAACAACACCAGTAACGGCTTCAAAATGGGTGGTGAAGGCCAGCCAGTGGCGCATCAGGTTAAAAACAGCATTGCTGTGGGCAACAAACTTGATGGTTTCACTGACAACTTCAACCCTGGTGCCTTGATCGTTGAAAACAACATCGCGTTAGATAACGAACGCTTTAACTTCATTTTCCGCCCAAGCCCTTACTCTGGTCCGGAAAAACAAGGCGTCTTCAAGAACAACGTTTCGCTGAAAACCAAAGCGGGTAAATATGATGATGCGGTTGTCGGCAATATCGATAACACCAACTACTTCATCAAAGGCGACCGTTCGGTTAACGCGCAAGGTAAGGAAATCACCGTAAATAATTTCGTGTCAGTAGCCATTCCTGAGACGTTTACGCGTGATGCCAAAGGCAATCTGGTACTTGGCGACTTCCTGAAGAAAAAATAAGGGCTTCAAGTATCCCAATTAAGGTGGTGGGAAACCCATTTACCGAACGGAAACGGTAGTAACGGAATAGAAGAGTAAAGCGTTTGCGCCATGGACAAAAGCGTCAGGAACGCTTTTGAACGTCGCTTGCGACGGCCCTGCAAGGGTGAATCTCAGGGATGAGATTCATATTGCGCAAGCCGAGCGTACATGGACGTATTCACAGCGTCTTTACGATCTATCCGTTACTATCGCTCGACGCACTTTGTCATACCAAAAATGCCTGCGAAAGCAGTAATGCCAGTCAGTTAAGCGACTGACTGGCAGTTTATCTACGGGCCTTACTGTATTTTTGGGGCCTTTCTTTTACTATTCGTGGGAAGGCCCTTTCCCTTCTTATCGGTAATTTCACCAG
>NZ_JAUMIO010000016.1:0-105156 GCF_032905925.1 Pectobacterium sp. HCp5_1 | reverse complement strand
GTAACGGGATACCAGATCAAGAGCCTGTCCAATGTGCATAAAAAAATCCGGAAACGGGTGAGCATTTCCGGATTTTTACACAGCCACTGGATCGGTCAACCGATCCTTAACTGATCGGCATTACAACGTTAACGGGCGCTTTTTCTTATTCATCAGCACGCCCTGCCGCCCATTCAACATGCTGAGAAAAGCGCGACGATTGAAAGTGTTGGTGAGCGCATCCTTCAGGCTGCTGCTTTCGATGATTTTAATCAACCGCCGGTTCATCGAGACAAAATGAGAGACGCTTAACATCGCCATAATCAACATCGCGATATTCAGCCGCGCCGTAGTGAGGAACGAATTAATGTACGCTTCGGAATTCGAGTCGATGAGTATACCGACCTGATTAATATAGAGATAATTCAGTATCACGCCGGTAATCGCACAGAGCAACGACATGATCGGAAAAGAGTAATTGAACGCACACAGCGTGAGTGGAATAACGGATAGCGTAATCAGGCTGGCATCCAGGAACAAGAGGCTCACTAATAAGAAAATGATGAAGACCAGAAAGGGAAAGATATTTTCTCTGATGTTCTTAGGACACAGCGGAATATTCCGTAACGCGCGCAGGATGTCTTTACCCCGCAGGAAAAAGAACGCGAGGATAATACCGGTTCCGAGTTGCTCACTGAACCAGTCCATAAACTCGGCATAGCGGTTTCCCGTATCGTAGACATACGCATAAACCCCATACGCCACGCCGGATAAGAACGCGCCGACAAACGTCGAAGCGAAAATAATATAGACGTAATACTTGGTGAATTTCTCAAATGTCGACCACTTTCCGGTAAACCGACACATCAGGCAAAACGCGCACCAGGCTGTCACCACAAAAACCATATTGCACAAACATAACAGCACCTTGGTTTTTAACGGTGAGTTATTGTCCATCAGTAACGCAGCCGACAGCATCGCGACATAACTCACCAAAAAACCGCTACAGATAAAGAGCGTTTTACCTGTTATCGTCCCTTTTCTGGCTCTGAAACTGATCATGAGGCAAAATACCAGAATGTTGGCTGGCCAAAACAGCGACAGCTCATCCAACACCCGAAACCGAAATCCCATACAGCTCACGATAAGAGTAGTTAGAAACAGCAGCGGCATGAACTTTATAGTTTTTAACGTCAAATCGTGATTCATCTGTCCTTTACCGCCCGCTATCCGATCATTTCACCTGCTGTCTCCGCGTGAGAATAGCATTAATTATTTCCCTACTCACAGTGCGATGGCGGCGGGAAAATAAATAAAAAACCACCGGACCGAGGCATTACCCATGAGGTAATACATCAATCCGGTGGTCTTGTTGACTGAGTTCGTTATCTTACCGATGCGTTATTCCGCAGGAACTGGCTTGCCGTCAGGTTTTGGCGGTTGAGTCAGCCGTTTTTCAAAATTGTCGTTGTACTGCTTTTTCTGCTCTGGCGTCAGAACGTTGTAAATTTTGTTCTTGGTTTCCAGTCCGTTAAGCATTCTGGCCTTGTGCGCGGCGTCGGCTTTATCCAGTTGTGCCTGTGCTTTTGCGGCATCAAACGTATCGGATGCAACCAGGCTATGCATATCACGACGATCGTCCTGCATCGCTTTGTGCATTTTCTCGCGGGACTCTTTCATGATGTCTTTAATTTGCTGCTTCTGCGCTTCCGTCAAATTCAGCTCCTTAAACATCGCATCCGGCCCCATCATGCCACGATGCTCCCGCCCTTCTTTCATCATCATCTTGTGTTCCGGGCCGGGACCTTTCGGTGCGTCATTAGCATGCGCGATACCTGCCGCGCCCAATGCCAAAGAAGAAGCAACCAGCATTGCAGTGAGTTTACGCATATTCTATTCCTCTCTCTGAATTGACTTGTCGACGGCGAGTGCCGTGCTACGAGAGAAAGTATAGGCCCGACACCTTCAGTTAATTAGAGCAAGGGTAAATCTCTGCAAGTGTCGGCTCCACATTTGCGGCAATTATGGAGAATGAGGAGGAATTGTGTAAGAAAGCGGAAGGATTGCGTTAACGCGTTACCGCAGTGAACGCCTAAAGGCGCTGGCTTCTTGTGCCAACACATCAAGATGGGCATGAACAACCTTCATTTTCTGAATCAGCGGATTACGCTCCGGCGAGCTATCCATTGAGCTCAGCTGTGCAGAGAGCCGTTCAATCTGCGCACAAAGGTAAGCGTCACGCTCTTTCGCCTGAAGCAACTGCTGCTGGAGGGACTGATGTTCCTGCCGCAACGTCTGTTGCTGACGTTGAACGCTTTGCTCTAACGCCCGAAGCGCGCTATCCAGCCGATATTCCAACTCTTCCACCCGCATAACGATACCTTTGCCCAATAAACTCGCGGATTATAATGTCACACGCTCCCGACAACAAACACTCCAGTGCACGATCCCTTGTCTGCTCGCGCTTCTCCACAAGGTTCGCAATGACATCAATCACAATAAATAAACATAAATTTCACAACTCTCTCAATTACAGCTAGATTGAACACCATAACTCATCAGACCAGTTAACTCACCGGAGAGTGCAATGACTGCCTACCCCACGCTGCTTTCCCCACTCGATCTTGGCTTCACGACGTTAAAGAACCGCGTGGTGATGGGATCCATGCATACCGGTCTGGAAGAACACCCGGACGGCACCGAAAGGCTGGCGGCATTTTACCGTGAGCGGGCGCAGGGCGGTGTAGGCCTGATTGTTACAGGCGGCATTGCGCCAAACGCCAAAGGTGCCGTTGCCAAAGGCGGCGCAACTCTGCATGACGAGGCGCAGCTCGCACATCATCAGGTGCTGACGCAGGCGGTACACGACGCGGGCGGGAAAATCGCGCTGCAAATTCTCCACGCCGGACGCTACAGCTATCAACCCGATCCGGTCGCACCATCAGCCATTCAGGCACCGATTAACCGCTTTGCACCACGAGAAATGAGCACGCAGGATATTGTGCAAACCATCGACGACTTTGGCCGTTGCGCCGCGCTGGCGCAGCAGGCGGGTTACGACGGCGTGGAAATTATGGGATCGGAAGGCTACCTGATTAATCAGTTTCTGGTCACGCATACCAACCATCGCGATGATGAATGGGGCGGCGATTTCCAGCGCCGTAGCCGCTTCGCACTTGAGATTGTTCGCGCCGTGCGGGAACGAACGGGGCCGGACTTCATCCTGATTTACCGTTTATCGATGCTCGACCTGATAGAAGAAGGTTCAAGCTGGCAAGAAATTGTGCAACTGGCGCAGGCAATTGAGCAGGCAGGCGCCACCCTCATCAATACTGGTATCGGCTGGCATGAAGCGCGGATTCCGACTATCGCCACACTGGTGCCACGCGGAGCCTTCGGCTGGGTAACGCAGAAGCTGATGGGGAAAGTCCGCATCCCGCTGATTACCACCAACCGCATCAACGATCCCGGCGTCGCAGAACAGCTTTTAGCCGAAGGCTGTGCTGACATGGTGTCGATGGCGCGTCCTTTTCTCGCCGATGCGGAACTGGTGGCAAAAGCGCAGTCGGGACGTGCAGATGAAATCAATACCTGTATCGGCTGTAATCAGGCCTGCCTCGATCAGATTTTTGCCGGCAAGGTCACGTCCTGCCTGGTCAACCCGCGCGCCTGCCACGAAACCGAACTGCCTATCCAGCCCGCCAGAGTCGGTAAACGCTTTGCGGTAGTCGGTGCGGGGCCTGCTGGTATGGCTTTTGCCGTCAACGCCGCCGCACGCGGCCATCAGATCACGCTGTTCGAATCGTCTTCCTATATTGGCGGCCAGTTCAATATTGCCAAACAGATCCCCGGCAAGGCCGAATTTTATGAAACGCTGCGCTACTATCGTCGGCAGTTAGCGCTACTCGGCGTCACGCTGCGCCTGAGCACGCAGGCAACCGCCGCTGATTTACTCGGTTTTGATGACGTGATTCTGGCCTGTGGCATCGTGCCGCGTATTCCCGCGATTGCAGGTATCGATCACCCTAGCGTGTTGAGCTATCTGGACGTGCTGCGCGACAAAAAGCCGGTCGGCAAGCGGGTTGCCATTATCGGCGCAGGCGGTATCGGTTTCGATACCGCGCACTATCTCCTTAACAACGAGCACAATGGCAATCATCGTCTTAATCCCCAGTCTTCTCAGGCAGGACATGACGACTTTTATGTGGAATGGGGCATCGATAAGCAGTTGCGGCATCGGGGCGGCCTGCTACCTCAACAGCCTGACGGGCTTCCCCACCAGCGGGACATTACGTTATTACAGCGGAAAACCGGCAAGCCCGGTGAAAATCTGGGGAAAACAACAGGCTGGATACATCGCACCACGCTGCTGCGCCACGGCGTGACGATGCTGGGCGGCGTGGAATATCATCATATTGATGATGAGGGGTTGCACATTATCCACGACCAGCAAATGCGCTGTCTGCCAGTGGATAACATCATTATCTGTGCCGGTCAGGAACCTAATCGTAAACTGTATGACCCCTTACTCGCTGCCGGATGTCACGTTCATCTGATTGGCGGTGCCGATGTGGCGCAGGAATTAGACGCACGCAGAGCGATCGAACAGGCTACCCGGCTGGCGTTAATATTGTAGCTCGTGGGACACATTGAGCTCGTGGAGAAAAGTCAGTTTTGCGAAACAGATTCCGCTTCGTGAAGCTGAGTTAGCCTCACGAAGCAGGAGCCGCTTAGCGGGACGACCCCGTTTTCACCGCGCGCAGTACCGCGAATTTCGTGTTACTGGCGAGGGTTTCACAGTTACCGAATAGGCGCTTCAGCTTGTGGAAATAATCCAGATGGCGATTCCCCACAATGCGCAGTTCTCCACCGACCTGAAGGCAGCGGCGGGCATCCATAAACATCTGCCAGGCAATTTCGTCCGTCACGGCCTGCTGCTGGTGGAATGGCGGATTACACAATACGGCCTGTAACGTATCGCGCTTAACGCGAGCCAATCCGTGGTTCACCACGAAGCTACAGCGCTCAACATCCTGCGGGCGGTTGACTTCAACGTTCGTCTGGCTCGATGCCACCGCCATGTAGGATTCATCAAAGAAGCCGACGGTGGCTTCTGGGTTGGCTTCTAGCGCCGCCAACCCAATGACGCCGTTGCCACAGCCGAGATCGATGATCTTACCGTCTATCTGTTCCGGCAAATGCTGCATAAAGAAACGGGCACCGATATCCAGCCCATTACGCGAATACACGTTAGCCAGGTTTTGAATGCGATAGCCGTAACCATCCAGCTCCCACTCAGTACTAAGTGGCTGCTCACTGACTTTTAATTCCGCCCACTCACAGTGAACCAGACGCGCCTTTTTCCAGGCCAGCGAGGTTTTCGTCGGCCCCATCACGCGTTCAAACAGTTGCAGCGTAGAGGTATGAATATCCCGTGCTTTCGCCCCGGCGATGATACGTGTTTGCGGCGTAACGACCTTGCGCAACATTCTCAACTGGTGTTCCAGCAGCGCGATCGTTTTGGGGATTTTTATCACCACCAGCGCGGGCGCATCCGGTAGTTCCGCCATGCTATCCAACAGGGTTACCGCATCGACAGCATAACCGTTCAGTTCCAGATTATGTCGCGTCGCCAGTTGGCTCAGGTAAGAGTCGCTGATACTGACGGGCGATTGTGCCTGTAAACCGCAGGCCAGCGCACCAAACGTATCATTGAAAATCAGGCGCGGGCCCGGCGCGATTTCCATGCTAGCCAGTTCACGCAGCAGATATTCATCTGCGGCATCCCACGCCTGTAGCGCCGAGTTTTCAGCGACCTGAGGGTAACGCACCAACGTCAGGTTGCACGTTTCCAATTCGAGTTGGCTCATTAGCCTCTCCTGCATCATAAAATTTGCGCTGTTTATCCCTTAAAATAGCCCGTCAGTAAATGCTTTTCTCTGCCAGAACCGGAAATGATTGACGTTGCCTTGTCATTTCACCGTGATAATCTCCATAGTCATCACAAATGCCTTCAGGATACCAAACGCTTATGATTCGCTTCGCCATTGTAGGAACCAGTTGGATCACCCGTCAGTTTGTTGATGCCGCCCATGAAACCGGCAAACTGAAGCTCACCGCTATCTATTCACGTACGGCAGAAAAAGCGCAGCCGTTTCAAGCCGATTACATGGTGGATACGCTGTTTGATTCACTGGAAGCCATGGCGAAATCCGATCTTATCGACGCCGTGTATCTGGCTAGTCCTAATTCCCTGCATTGCGAACAGGCGCTGCTTTTCCTGAGCCACGGCAAGCACGTCATCTGCGAAAAACCGCTGGCTTCCAACCGCTATGAAGTCGAACAAATGATCGCCTGTGCCAGAGAAAATCAGGTCGTACTCTTTGAAGCCTTCAAAACTGCCAGCCTACCCAACTTTAGCGTGATCCAGCAGGCGCTGCCAAAAGTCGGCAGACTGCGTAAAGTGGTGCTGAATTACTGCCAATATTCCTCACGCTACCCGCTCTATCTGGCAGGTGAGAACCCCAACACGTTCAATCCGGCGTTCTCCAACGGTTCCATCATGGATATCGGCTACTACTGCCTGGCGTTCTCCGTGGCGCTGTGGGGAGAGCCGTGTACCACGCAGGCCAGCGCGACACTGCTGGAAAGTGGCGTAGACGCACATGGCAGCATCATCCTGAATTACGGCGATTTCGATGTGACCATCGTCCACTCCAAAGTCAGCCACTCCGCTATCCCCAGCGAAATTCAGGGGGAAGACGGGTCGCTGGTGATTGAAAAAGTGTCCGAATGCCAGAACGTGAAATTCATCCCGCGTGAAGGCAAGCAGGTTGATCTCAGCCAGCCGCAGCATATCAACAGCATGCTGTACGAAGCCGAGGTCTTTGCCACGCTGGTCAACGATAACGACATTAACCATGCGGAACAGGCACGCTCGCGTACCGTCGCGGGGCTGCTGACGGAAATTCGCCGCCAAACGGGTGTCGTATTTCCTGCCGACGCCGCGACGCCGGGAAATGCGGAGTAAGGCAGCGATAATTATTTGACCAAGATCATCTTTTCACCTATCTTCTATCAGGCAAAGGGGAGTAACTTTTCCGCCGGTCAATCGTCATTACGATGCTTTACGCATCCGGTTACCGGGCAACCTTGATGAAACAGCTTCATTAATGTTGTAAGTGAGACCTTGCCGGAAGGCGAGGTGCATCTGCAGCTTTAATAACAAGCGGCCAGCGTCCTTCCGATGTTGGCCGTTTTTGTTTCTATTTAAGGATCTTGCTATGCACACCATCGGCACGCCATGGTTATGGGGCAGCTTCGCTGCCATTGTTATAGTGATGCTGGCCATCGACCTGCTCTATCAAGGGCGCAAAGGGTCGACGGTAATGACGTTCAAACAGGCTGCCGTCTGGTCTATCATCTGGGTCACACTCTCTCTGCTGTTCAACGCCGGTTTCTGGTGGTATCTGGATGGCACGATGGGTCGCGAGGTGGCCAACGCCCAGTCGCTGGCCTTCCTGACCGGTTATTTGATCGAGAAAGCGCTTGCCGTCGATAACGTCTTCGTCTGGCTGATGCTTTTCGGCTACTTCACCGTTCCCCCGCAATACCAACGTCGCGTGCTGATTTACGGCGTGCTGGGTGCCATCGTTCTCAGAACGCTGATGGTGTTTGGCGGCAGTTGGCTGGTCACGCAGTTCCAGTGGCTGCTCTACGTGTTCGGTGCATTCCTGCTGTTCACCGGCCTTAAAATGGCGCTGGCGAAAGAAGATGGCGGAGCGATCGGCGACAAGCCGCTGGTGCGCTGGCTACGCAGTCGTCTGCGCATGACGGATAGCATCGAGAATGAAAAATTCTTCGTCCGTCGCAATGGCATCCTGTATGCCACGCCGCTGTTTCTAGTGCTGATTATGGTTGAAATCAGCGACGTGATTTTCGCCGTAGACAGTATCCCAGCTATTTTCGCCGTCACGACCGATCCCTTTATCGTGCTGACGTCGAACCTGTTCGCTATTCTGGGCCTGCGTGCGATGTACTTCCTGCTGGCTGGCGTGGCTGAACGCTTCTCGCTGTTGAAATATGGTCTGGCCGTCATCCTGATCTTCATCGGTACTAAGATGATGCTCATCGACATTTTCCATATTCCGGTGGCCGTTTCTCTGAGCGTCGTTGCCAGCATTCTGGTCATCACCATGCTAATCAACGTCTGGGTGAACAAACGCGCCGAGCGTTAATCCTGCTTTTCACCTCTCTGCACGGCTTCGGCTGTGCGGAGAGGACTTCCTCATCTCGTCCCACCCTTTCTTCATTCAATCATTCCTGCACGTGCACTACGCAAAAATCAGCGTTACGCCGTAAAAAAACGCTCCCGGCGTTTTTTTACGGCGTAGCAACGGCCCGAAGGGTGACGGACAAGGATATCCGTCATAAAAAACCACATCATTGCTTTTCTCAAGAACAAATTTTCATATACTGATACGCGCAAACACATATCGTTACGGAAAGAAAAAGTCACCCGACACACGTCAGAGGTGCCAACTCCGTACAAACAACCACTTAGCGGAACGGTTATCCCGTCAAAATTATGGCAACTCAACACTCTCGTTTTTTGCAGTACATTACCCACGGCAGCCTGGTTAAACAGATTCTTCTGGGGCTTGCGGCTGGTATTATTCTGGCTTCGCTGTCTACGCAGGCTGCACTGGCGGCTGGCTTATTGGGAACGCTGTTCGTCGGCGCATTGAAAGCCGTCGCCCCCATTCTGGTATTCATGCTGGTCATGGCATCTATCGCCAACCACCAACAAGGGCAGAAAACCAATATCCGTCCCATTCTGGTTCTTTACCTCATTGGCACCTTCTCTGCGGCCTTCATTGCCGTCGTGTTGAGTATCACGTTTCCCTCTACGCTAGCACTGAGTGCGCAAGCTACTGACATCACGCCACCGTCAGGGATTGTCGAAGTATTAAAAGGCCTGTTGATGAGTGTTGTCGCTAACCCGATTCACGCTCTGCTCAATGCCAACTACATCGGTATTCTGGTGTGGGCTGTAGGTCTGGGGTTAGCTTTCCGTCATGGGTCAGCTTCCACAAAGAACCTGATCAGCGATGCATCTCATGCAGTAACAGCTATCGTGCGTGTCGTGATCCGCTTCGCACCGTTGGGGATCTTTGGTCTGGTCGCCTCAACGTTGGCGGAAACCGGCTTCGGTGCACTGTGGGGCTACGCCCACCTGCTGATGGTGTTGATCGGTGGTATGTTGCTGGTTGCCCTGGTGATCAACCCACTGATCGTCTACTGGAAGATTCGCAGCAACCCTTATCCGCTGGTGCTGCGCTGCCTGCGCGAGAGCGGCGTAACCGCCTTCTTTACCCGCAGCTCCGCCGCCAATATTCCGGTCAATATGGAACTGTGTCGTAAGCTGAACCTAAATGAAGATAGCTATTCCGTGGCTATACCGTTGGGCGCTACCATCAATATGGCCGGCGCGGCGATTACCATTACGGTACTGGCGCTGGCAGCCGTTCATACACTAGGGATTGAAGTGGATATCGCTACCGCATTATTACTGAGCGTGGTGGCATCTATCTGTGCCTGTGGCGCATCGGGTGTGGCGGGTGGTTCACTGCTATTGATTCCACTGGCGTGCAGCATGTTCGGTATCTCCAACGATATCGCCATGCAGGTGGTTGCGGTTGGCTTCATCATCGGCGTATTGCAGGACTCCGCAGAAACGGCATTAAACTCGTCGACGGACGTGATTTTTACCGCTGCGGTCTGTCAGGCAGAAGATGCCAAACTGGCGGAAAAAGAACGTTTGAATCTGCTGTAACGGATTAGGGATTAATTATCCTCTTTCCTCTAACGCCGTTCGCGTCAAAACGAACGGCGTTAGATTAGGAGAAACGCCTGAAATTACGCTTTATTCTCTACGCTGAAAGGGTCGATGCCGCGCTGCTGCATGCGCCAGAAGCGGATGATGTTAAAGCCGTTCATCAGCAGGAAACTGCCTTCAATCAGCGACCCACCAATCGAGCCCAGCCAAATATTATGCGCGACCCAGCAGGCGGTTGAGCACCACATCACGCAGCGCGTCGTCAACCCAGACGTACGGAACAACGCCCAGGTACTGGCGACCGTGCCCGCTATCGGCAGCAGTTCCATTGCATGGTTCATGCCCGACAAACCAAAGAGCAGCGTCAGTGAGATAAAGACAAACATCACGAGGATGTTGTGCGTTTTCAATGAGATTAGCGTACGTGCCGAGTTCAACAATGCGCTGGCACCTGCCGCATTTGCCCCCATCAGGAAGAAATGTAGGCCAATAACGGCGCTGTATGCCGAGAGCTGTATTTTGAATTTTTGATCGTTACGGTTGAAAAACATAGTGATACCGACCAGAAATGCCAGTACACCAACAGACTGGGCAATCCAATAATGTGTCATGATCCCTGCCTCTAAAAAGTTGTGGCGAAAAAAAACGGCGTCATTATAAATAATGAAACACCGTTTTATTTTAATTGGAATGAATAATATTTACAACGTCACGCCGCTCTTAAATATGGCTAATTCGCGGAAGTCGTTCACTTCATTCTTCGTCGGCTTGCCGTCAGCAATCTCGACAATCAGCTCGACAAACTGGCTCAGCAGTTCGTCCATCGGCATGTCGTGAATCAGACGCCCCGCATCGAAATCAATCCAGTGCGGTTTCTTCTTCGCCAGCTCGCTGTTGGTCGCCAGTTTTACGGTAGGAACAAATCCGCCGTAAGGTGTGCCGCGTCCGGTACTGAACAGCACCATATGGCAACCGGCACCCGCCAGCGCGCTGGTTGCGACGGCATCATTCCCCGGTGCGCTGAGCAGGTTGAGCCCTGGGGTATGTAAGCGCTCACCATATTTCAGCACGTCCACCACTTTGCTCTGTCCGGCCTTTTGCGTACAGCCCAGTGATTTCTCTTCCAGCGTGGTGATCCCGCCCGCCTTGTTACCCGGCGAGGGGTTCTCGTAAATCGGCTGGTCATGTGCGATGAAGTACTGTTTGAAGTCGTTCACCATGTGGACGGTTTTCTCAAACGTGGCTTCGTCACGGCAGCGGCTCATCAGAATACGTTCCGCACCGAACATTTCCGGCACTTCGGTCAGCACAGTGGTGCCGCCGTTAGCGATCAGATAGTCAGAGAAACGACCTAACAGCGGGTTGGCAGTAATACCAGACAGCCCATCGGAACCGCCGCATTCCAGACCAAACTTCAGCTCGCTCAGCTTACCTGGCTCGCGTTTGTCATGGCGCATCGCCTCATACAGCGTATGCAACCGTTCCAGACCCGCTTCAACTTCATCATCCTGCTGCTGGCACACCATGAACGTCACGCGATCGGAATCAAAATCACCCAGCGTCGTGCGGAATGCATCAACCTGATTGTTCTCACAGCCCAGACCGATCACCAGAACCGCCCCCGCATTCGGATGACGCACCATGTTTTGCAGCATTGTACGGGTGTTCTCGTGATCCTGACCGAGCTGTGAGCAGCCAAAGGTATGGCTGAACAAGTAAACGCCGTCGATCCCTTCCGCATCGTTAGTTTCTTTCAGGAAACGCTGCTGAATCTGACGTGCAATCCCATTCACGCAGCCAACGGTTGGCAGGATCCACAGCTCATTACGGATACCCACATCGCCATTTTTGCGACGATAGAGCTGCACATCCCGATCGCCCATCTGTGGCGGCAGTTCGAGGAACTCAGGTTGATACTGATATTCATCCAGATCGCTCAGATTGGTTTTCGCATTCTGAGAATGGATGTGTTCTCCGGGAGCAATAGACACCAACGCATGGCCGATCGGCAGGCCATACTTGGTAATCATTTCTCCCGGTGCGATGGTTTCCAGCGCGAACTTATGTCCGCGCACGACAGGTTGCTGAAGTGTCACCGTATGGCTATCCACCGACACCGTTTCGCCTTGCTCAACATCACGCAGGGCGACAGCCACATTGTCCAGAGAATGAATTTTTATAATACTTTGCATGGATAACCCTTCTTGCTGATTAGCAATAACCTTCCACAGCTGCGCGCATACCGCGCTCAACGATGGTTTGTAACTGTTCAGTCACCTGCGCAGCCAGGCCAGGAACCTGTGTTAAATCCTGTTCCCAGTGATCGGCATCGCGCAGCACAACATTCACCAGCTCAGCCAGGCTGACGGTGTTCTCTTTTACGCCCGCCCACAGCGTGGAATAACGCTCCAGCCAGTGTGCATCGTCCTGCAATGGATAGGTTTGTAACGCATCGCCTTCACCGCCGCGCTCGCCGCGATAGAAGGCAATCAAGGCCGCCAGCGCAAACGTCAAGCGAGCAGGCAGTTCACCGTGACGCTCACGGTAGGTCAGCAACTGCGGCAGAATACGGGTGCGGAATTTGGTCATGCCATTCAGCGAGATAGATAACAGCTGATGCTGAATGAACGGGTTACGGAAGCGGCTGAGCACGGCCTGAGCAAACGACGTCAATTCGTCATGCGGCAAATCCAATACCGGCACAATCTCTTCAGCAATGGTCTTTTCTACGAATTTGCCAATCAGGGCATCATTCATCGATTCGCCAACGGTATCCAGACCCGCCAGGAATGCCACCGGCACCAGCGCGGTATGGGCACCGTTGAGAATGGCGACTTTACGTTCTTTGTACGGCTTGATGTCATCAACGATACGAACGTTCAGATCCAGCTTGTTCAGACGCAATTCTTCCGCCAGCCACTGTGGCCCTTGAATCACGAACAGGTAGAAGTGTTCCGCCGTATCCCAAAACGTATCCTGATAGCCCATTTCCTGCTGTAGCGCTTCCACTTCGGCACGCGGGTAACCCGTCACAATGCGGTCCACCAGCGTCGAGCAGAAGGTGTTGTGATCGTTCAGCCAGGCGGTAAACGTTGGCGTCAGTTTCCACTGTGCGGCATAGCGCAGCACCAGCTCTTTCAGCGCCACGCCGTTGTAATCAATCAGCTCGCACGGCAACAGCACCCAGCCTTTATCCGCTGCGCCGTCAAAGTGACAGAAGCGCTCATACAGCAGACGGGTTAATTTCGCCGGGAAGCTGACAGGCGGTGCGTCGCTGAGGCGATCTTCTGCGTGATAGCTGATACCGGCTTCGGTGGTATTAGAGAAAACGAAGCGGATATTCGGATCGTGCGCCAGCGCCAGATACTCATCGAACTGACGGTACACATTAATTTCACGGTTTACCGAACGAATCAGACGGGGTTCGCGAACCGCCTCACCCTGCTCGTTCAGGCCACGGATAATCGTGGTGTACAGCCCATCCTGCGTGTCCAGCGCGGGCGGGAAATCGGAATCAATCGGGCGAACCACGACAATCCCCGCATCCAGATCGGTGTGCTCATTCAGCAAATCCAACTGCCAGTCAACGAAGGCACGCAGGAAGTTACCTTCACCAAACTGGATGACCCGATCCGGGTGTTGACGACCGGGGAAGTTACGACGATTTAACGTTTGCATTAACAGGCTACCTTAGGACGAATCTCACATTTAGGGCACGACCGATCACCGTCATCCTTGCCCTATATTCATATTCACCCGCACCGAATCACCACCGGTGCCGATGACAAAAGACCGAGACACCGAGAGCCGCGGCGTAATCCCCTTTAGGAATCTTACTGCCGCGTCCCTCGTGCAACTCACACCGATGCGGTGGAATTACAGCTCGATGGCAAAATAGTTTTTAGCGTTATCGAAACAGATGTTTTTCACCATTTCGCCCAGCAACGGCAGGTCGGCTGGCGCTTCGCCATCTTCCACCCAGCGGCCAATCATCTGGCACAGAATGCGGCGGAAATATTCATGGCGGGTGTAAGACAGGAAGCTACGGCTATCGGTCAGCATACCGACGAAGCGGCTCAGCAGACCAAGCTGTGCGAGCTGAGTCATTTGACGTTGCATGCCGTCCTTCTGATCGTTGAACCACCAGCCGGAACCGAATTGCATCTTGCCCGGCATCCCTTCGCCCTGGAAGTTACCGATCATGGTGCCGAGCACTTCGTTATCGCGCGGATTCAGGCAGTAAAGGATGGTTTTCGGCAGCAGGTTTTCTTCATTCTGCTTGCTGAGCAGACGAGACAGTTCCTGCGCCAGCGGACGGTCATTGATGGAATCGAAGCCTACATCCGGCCCCAGCAGTTTGAACTGACGCAGGTTGTTGTTGCGCAGTGCGCCAATGTGGTACTGCTGAACCCAGCCGCGACGCGCATATTCCGCCCCCAGCCAGACCAGTACGCCGGTCTTGAACTGTGCCACTTCATGTTCACTCAGCGTTTCGCCAGCAAGGCGACGCGCCAGAATGCTATCCAGCGTGGCGTCATCCGCTTCGGCAAACATCACCACATCCAGCGCGTGGTCAGACACTTTACAGCCGTGCGCGGCGAAGTGATCCAGACGCTTGGTCAGCGCCGTTTGCAGATCGCTGAAACGACGAATGTCGGTATCGGAGACTTCACCCAGTTTCGCCATGTAGTCGTTGAAGGTTGCCAGCTCAATGTTGAACGCTTTATCCGGACGCCAGCTCGGCAACACTTTGATAGAGAAGCTTGAATCCTGAGCAACGGTTTTATGATGGCGCAGATCGTCAATCGGATCGTCTGTCGTCCCCACCATTTTCACGTTCATCTGCTGCATGATGCCGCGCGCGGTAAAGTCATCGCGCTCCAGCATGGCATTACAGCGATCCCAAATGTCTTTTGCCGTGCTCGGCGACAACAGCGTGCCGGTGATGCCGAATGGACGACGCAGTTCCAGATGTGTCCAGTGGTAGAGCGGGTTGCCGATAGTGTGCGGCACGGTAGCAGCCCAGGCTTCAAATTTTTCCCAATCGCTGGCATCACCGGTACACAAACGCTCAGGCACGCCGTTGGTGCGCATCGCACGCCACTTGTAGTGATCGCCTTTCAGCCAGATGTCATACAAATTTTTGAAGCGATAGTTTTCCGCGATCTGCTCAGGCGGCAAATGGCAGTGATAGTCAAATATCGGTTGGTCGACGGCATACTCATGATAAAGACGACGGGCAAATTCACTGTCTAACAGAAAATCTTCACTCAGAAACTGGGGCATGTTCTCTTCCTTACCGTGCTTCTTGTGCACCAAATTAGTTGACCGTTAAAAGATATCACACCAATTATGCTCGATATCTCACAGTATTTGTGAGGTCATGATCGCAAAAATGTAACAAACCGTACAATAACTCAGCATTTATCGCCGTAAAAGGCCTGTCTCTCTCGGTTTAAGCGAGGAATCCGCTATTCCATATAAAAATAATGGTTTTGTGATATCACTCAACTTTTAAAGTTGTATGACAAATTATTGTAGCGCTGCCTTAAGCAGGGATTCAATCGCTATCTCACAAAGAGAAGGGTTTTCCTGTTCAGCACAACAACAAAACGTGTCGCACAACATCACAAGACACATCACACCGTGACGCCACTCAAGAGCCATCACTGTGTTTTTATTGACTCGGAGAGAAAGTAAATGCGTAAAATCAAAGGATTACGCTGGTATATGATCGGCCTGGTGACCATTGGCACCGTGCTGGGATATCTGACGCGTAATGCAATTTCTGTCGCCGCACCGACGCTACAGGATCAGTTGCACATCACTACACAGCAGTATTCTTACATCGTTGCTGCCTACTCAGCTTGTTATACCATTATGCAGCCCATCGCCGGCTATGTATTGGATTTGCTTGGCACAAAAATTGGCTATGCCATGTTCGCCATTCTGTGGGCGATCTTCTGTATGGGCACCGCGCTGGCAAATAGCTGGGGGGGGTTGGCGATCGCCCGTGGCGCGGTCGGTATGGCAGAAGCGGCCATGATCCCTGCTGGCCTGAAAGCCAGTAGCGAATGGTTCCCGGCAAAAGAGCGTTCTGTTGCAGTGGGTTACTTTAACGTGGGGTCATCCATCGGCGCCATGATCGCACCACCGCTGGTCGTGTGGGCGATAGTGGCACACAGCTGGGAAATGGCTTTTATCATTACCGGTGCGCTGAGCATGACCTGGGCCATCTGCTGGCTTATCTTCTATAAGCACCCGAAAGATCAGAAGAAACTCAGCGACGAAGAGCGTGACTACATTCTTAGCGGGCAAGAAGCGCAGCACCAAACCAATAACGCGAAGAAAATGTCCGCCTGGCAGATCCTGCGTAACCGTCAGTTTTGGGGCATCGCGCTGCCGCGTTTTCTGGCTGAACCTGCCTGGGGAACATTCAATGCGTGGATCCCGCTGTTCATGTTTAAAGCCTACGGCTTTAACCTGAAAGAAATCGCCATGTTCGCCTGGATGCCGATGCTGTTCGCCGATATCGGCTGCATTCTGGGTGGTTATCTGCCGATGCTGTTCCAGAAATATTTCAAAGTGAACCTGATCGTCTCCCGCAAGCTGGTGGTCACGATGGGCGCAGTACTGATGATCGCACCGGGCATGATCGGGCTGTTCTCTAGCCCTTACGTCGCCATCGCCCTGCTGTGCGTCGGCGGTTTCGCGCACCAGTCGTTGTCCGGCGCGCTGATTACCCTGTCATCTGACGTATTTGGTCGTAATGAAGTGGCTACCGCGAACGGTTTAACCGGGATGGCAGCCTGGATGGCAAGTACCATGTTTGCACTGGTTGTCGGTGCGCTGGCCGATACGCTGGGCTTCAGCCCGCTGTTTGCTGCACTGGCCGTCTTCGATCTGCTAGGTGCTATCGTCATCTGGACAGTGTTGAAAAACCAACCTGCCTCAGAAGTCGCCGCCGCGGCGGAAACGCTGAAAGAAGCCAACCAGCACTGATAAATCCCTGCATTATCCTGGCTCATCCGGTATGATCTGCGACTGGGTGAGCCACCTCCCTCCGATAACACACCGCGATAACTGTGACCACAACATTGGTTGCTGCTATGATTAAGTGGTATAACAAATCATCCCTGAAAGATTAACGAGATAGACACTCAGGCCCTGACGTGGCACATGGACCGTCATCTATCGAGAGTAGACATCATCATGGCACTCACTGAACCCCGCCGGCTATACCAGCAGTTAGCCGCAGAATTAAAACAACGCATCGAAAGCGGTATGTACCAGGTTGGCGAAAAATTACCGGCAGAACGCTATATTTCAGAAGAAATGAACGTCAGCCGCACCGTGGTACGTGAAGCGATTATTATGCTGGAAGTCGAAGGGTACGTTGAAGTACGCAAGGGTTCAGGCATTCACGTTATTTCCAACCAGCAGAAGAATCCGTTCATTAATAGCGGCGATAGTGAATTTGTCGCGGCGGGTCCATTTGAGCTGCTTCAGGCCCGCCAGCTTATTGAAAGCAACATTGCCGAATTTGCGGCCACGCAGGTGACCCGTCAGGACATCATCCAACTGATGGAAATTCAGGAATACGCGCGGCAAGAAGATCGCTTTCGTGATTCTCAGTGGGATCTCAAATTCCACGTTCAGGTCGCGCTGGCAACACAGAACTCCGCGATGGCAACCATCGTCGAGAAAATGTGGAGCCAACGGATTCATAATCCTTACTGGCGCAAACTGCATGAGCACATTGACGACAAGTCGATTGAAAGCTGGTGCGAAGAACACGATCGCATCCTTAAGGCACTGATTCGCAAAGATCCTTACGCGGCCAAACTCGCGATGTGGCAACATCTGGAAAATACCAAACAGATGCTATTTCGCGCCACGACGGATGATTTCGAGTTTAACGTCGACCGCTATATGTTCGCCGAGAATCCGGTCGTCCACCTTGACCAGATCCACACGGGCAAGCCCTAAATAGGCATCCTCCCCCTTGTTTTTAGCGAAGGGGGAAAATTTTGAACCAAAGGGAAAAAGTCAGAAAACGTTGATTTCTGTCAGCGAGTGTAAAATATCGCAGAAATCCCGACTCTTCTTCGAAAAATCCCCCCAAACCGCCCCAGTTGTCGTAATATTTTTCTGTCTCAGTAACACCTATTTTGTTACAGTTAACGCGTCTTTCTTACGCTTAATTCGTCGCTTTGGATGCAAAGTCTGCCAAGACCAAACAATCCCCAAGCAGCCTGTTTATCGAGTTCGCAGCGAAAAGCGAGCATCAAGTCAGACGCCAGCTCCACTATCAGGCAGAAAAACAGAGATCATCAAAAAATCATAATCCTGTGCCCTGATATACCCTAAATACGTCGAGTTTCAGGCAACTTGACGTATGACGGGATTAACACTGTATTCACTCTTATCATGTCCAGAAGCGTGATTGTCGCCAAGGCTAAAATGCAACAGCAGTATTAGGAATACCGGATGGAATTAATCAAAGAACTGTTAAACGCACTCTGGCATCAGGATTTCGATATTTTAGCCGACCCGAAGCTGGTATGGACCATCTACATATTACTGTTTCTGATTATCTTTCTGGAAAATGGCCTGCTCCCCGCAGCTTTCCTGCCCGGCGATAGCCTGCTCATTTTAGTCGGCGTCCTCGTTGCCAAAGGCACAATGAATTACCCTTTTACGATATTTCTCCTGACGACGGCCGCCAGCCTCGGCTGTTGGGCCAGCTATATTCAAGGGAGGTGGCTTGGCAATACGGGAGTGGTTCAGGGCTGGCTATCACATTTGCCCGCGCACTATCACCAACGCGCCCACCAACTCTTCCACCGTCATGGTTTGTCCGCACTTTTAGTTGGCCGTTTTCTGGCTTTTGTCAGAACGTTACTCCCTACCATCGCAGGCTTGTCTGGCCTGAATAACGCGCGCTTTCAGTTCTTTAACTGGATGAGCGGGTTCCTGTGGGTATTTATTCTGGTTACGCTGGGCTTCGCCTTAGGAAAAACAACGGTCTTCCTGAAATATGAAGACGAGCTGATGTTCTGCCTGATGATGTTGCCGCTGGTGCTGCTGTTTATCGGCCTGTTTGGATCGCTTTTTGTCCTGTGGCGTAAAAAACGTGACGCTAAAGCAGATAACGCTGAAAAAGGGAGCTAACCGTGTCAATCAGCGGGTTATTCTCTAAGCTCTTCTCCAGGAAAGCAGGTCGCATACTGCTATTGCTTGCTCTACCGATGATTGCATTGACGCAGTCCCAGTCACTACGCCGCTCCCAGGACGATGCGATGCTACACATCAAGCCTTATGATGGTGCAGCGTTGCCAGATGGCTTTTACGTGTATCAGCGTCTCAATGAAAAAGGGATTGCGATCAAAAGCATTACACCAGAGCAAGATAGCCTGATCGTCCGTCTTGCCTCGCCAGAACAGAGTATCGCTGCCAGAGATGTCCTGCGTTTGTCTCTACCTAAAGTCACGATAACCGCGCAGCAAGTGACAACCCCGACACCGTTCTGGCAGCAGAAACTGACACAGAAACAATCCAAACTGGGGTAACGAAGATGAAACTATCTCCATCCATTATTGCCTTATCCGTCCTGCTTTCCGGCCATGCATTGGCGAATACCGCCAACCAGGTAGAGACCTGTCAGCAGAAAGCGCAAGAGATTCAGCGCCAAATCGATGAAGCGCGTAAGCATGGCAATCAGAATCGCATCAACGGGTTAGAGAAGGCATTGGACGGCGTGAAAACCCACTGCACGGATGCCGGATTAGCAGAGAAACGTCAGGAAGCCATTGCGGAAAAACGCAAAGACGTCGCTGAACGGCAGCAGGAACTGAACGAAAGCCGCCAGAAAGGGGATGACGCCGAGAAGATCCTCAAGCGCGAAAGAAAGCTCGCTGAAGCCGAGCAGGAATTGCGCGCCGCAGAACGTGGTACATCGCAATAGCCCATCACCACAGTGCCCTAAAAAACACACGTCCACTGTTCATTTTGTATTCAAAAACCAAATCGCTAAAATTTACAGCGAGTTATCAGAATTGTCCGTACCGTTTAGGGCAGCATAAATCTCAGCTTAAGCTATAGTTAACGTTCAGGTTTATAACATGAAGGGTTATTAATATGGCTAAAGATCAAAATTCTGAGTACCTACGCGCCGAATTGAAATCACTAGCGGACACGCTGGAAGAAGTATTAAGCACCTCCAGCGATAAATCTAAAGCGGAACTCGACAAGCTGCGCAATAAGGCAGAAAGCGCGCTGAAAGAAACCCGCAGTCGCCTGAGCGATACCGGTGAGCGCATCGCTTCCCAAACCAAAGAAGCGGTTGAATCTGCGGACGATTATGTACGCCAGAATCCGTGGACCGGTGTCGGCATTGGCGCAGCAGTCGGTGTCGTGCTTGGCGTCCTGCTGTCTCGTCGCTAATTAGCGGATTGCTATGACGGATAAATCACAACAAGGCCCCGCAAGCGGGGTCATGGCTTCTGCTCAGCGCATCATCTCCATTATTGTCAGTATGGTGGAAAGCCGCGTTCGACTGGCCGTCATTGAATTAGAGGAAGAGAAAGCCAATCTAATTCAGTTGCTGATTATGGTCGGCCTGACGCTGCTTTTTGCCGCTTTTGGCATGATGAGCCTGATCGCGCTGCTCATCTGGGGCATCGATCCGCAATATCGCCTCTTTGCGCTGGGGTGTATTACCGCCACATTGCTCGGGCTGGCACTGATAGGCGGTATATGGACACTCGTGAAGGTACGTCGTTCCAGTTTGCTCAAAGCGACGCGTAAGGAGCTGGCGACCGACAGATCGCTGCTGGAGGACGATTCCAAATGAACCAGCGTCAACAGCGAGACAGAGAAAAAACCCAGCTACTGCGCCAGATACAGCAGCAGCGGCTGGATTTATCGGCAGGTAAGAAGCACTGGCTGGATACCACCGCCCGTTACGATCGCGGCTGGCAAAGCCTGATGCAGTGGCGTAAATACTGGATCGTGGGTTCCAGCCTCGTGGCGCTCTATGGCGTGCGCCATCCCAGCCGCATGATTCGCTGGGGACGCCGCCTCGTCGGGCTGTGGGGCACAATCAGACTCGTCCGCAAAACGTTTGAACCACGTCCGTAATCCTTCCTGTTGCCTCGGCTTATCTGCCTTATCTATAAGACATTTTTCATCTGACTGTTACCTAACGCGCTCATGTCATTACCGCGCGTTCTTGCATAGTTCACTGAACATCAATTTTTCTGAAATAAAGCAACAATTATACTCGCTGGAAGCGCAAATCATCTCTCTATACTATCTGCCCATAACCTGATGGCGGGCCAAGTTTTCAGACCACACCTGCTACAACAAACAAAACAGGGCAACATAGCCCACAACAAAATTAATTGGAGAGATGATGAAAAATTTAGAAAGTACTGCACTGCTGGTTGCACGTATCTTAATGCCAATTCTGTTTATCGTTGCAGGTTACGGTAAGCTGGGTGATGCCTATGCAGGCACACAACAATATATGCAGGCGATGGGCGTGCCGTCCTTCCTGCTGCCGCTGACCATTCTGCTGGAACTGGGTGGTGGTCTGGCAGTTCTGTTCGGTCTGCTGACGCGTACCGTCGCGCTGTTCACTGCGGGCTTTACGCTGCTGACTGCACTGATTTTCCACTCTAACTTTGCGGAAGGCATGAACCAACTGATGTTCATGAAAAACCTGACCATCGCTGGCGGCTACCTCCTGCTGGCTGTAACAGGCCCAGGCGCATTCAGTATCGACCGCCTGCTGGGCAAAAAGTGGTAAGACGAGCCTTTTCCGGCCTGTACTACACTTAATAGTCGAATACCGAATGAGACGGCAAGCATACAAGGCTTGCCGTTGTTTTATCATCACGCACTAACGGGAGGATTTATGGGACAACTGGTTGACGGCGTATGGCACGATACCTGGTATGAAACCAAATCTACCGGCGGCCATTTTAAGCGTTCAGAGTCCGCATTCCGCAACTGGGTAACGCCCGATGGCGCACCCGGCCTAACCGGCAAAGGTGGCTTTCCTGCCCAGTCCGGCCGTTATCATCTCTATGTTTCGCTTGCCTGCCCGTGGGCGCACCGCACGCTGCTCATGCGACAGTTGAAAGGGTTAGAAGATCACATCGCCGTTTCGGTGGTTCATCCCCTCATGCTCGATCATGGCTGGACGTTCGGTACCGATTTTGAAGCCGCGACGGGTGACTCACTCTATCAGCACGAATTCCTCTACCAGCTCTACCTGCACGCCATGCCAGACTACAGCGGTCGAGTGACCGTACCTGTCCTGTGGGATACTGAGCAGCACACCATTGTCAGTAACGAATCTGCCGATATCATCCGCATGCTGAATAGCGCTTTTGATGGCGTGGGAGCAACGGCGGGAGATTATTACCCAGAAGCGCTACGTGCTCAGATTGACGAATTGAACGGCTGGATTTACGACAAGGTCAATAACGGTGTGTACAAAGCCGGTTTTGCGACAAGCCAGTCAGCCTATGATGAATCTGCCACCGCCGTTTTCGCTGCGCTCTCCGATCTGGAAAGCATTCTGGCAAAACAGCGCTATCTGACGGGTGAGCAGTTAACCGAAGCCGACCTGCGGCTGTGGACGACGTTGATTCGTTTCGATCCGGTCTATCACACGCATTTTAAATGCGATAAATATCGCCTGAGCGATTATCCAAATCTGTTCGGTTTTCTGCGTGATATTTATCAGATGCCTGGCATCGCTGATACCGTCGATATGGCGCACATTCGTCACCACTACTATCGTAGCCACGGCACGATTAATCCACATGGCGTGATTTCGCTGGGTCCAGAGCAAGATCTGAACCAACCTCACCAGCGCGATAAGACGTTTGTCGATTTATACTAGGGTTTTGTCGAGTTTCGCTAAGCAGTAGCGAAATAGAGCGGCAAGGTGCGGAACCACACCTTGCCGCAAAAAGTGCGGGATTTAGGGCTGGTTCAACAGTTTCGGAATTTCACGCAGGAACCAGGACTTTGCCTCGCCCATGCTGTCTCGCCGCCAGGCCATAATGATCTGGCTTTCCATCTGGTGCTCAGGCCCGATCACCAGCAAACGCCCTTCGGCAATATCTTGCGCAACCATCGGATAAGGCATGGTCGCGACGCCTAATCCCGCCAGCAGCGCACGCCGTTTATCATCCAGTGAACTCACCGTCAGACGTTGCTGTTTATCCAACAGTTGCACGGTCAGTACCGGGCGTTCACGCGCGGTATCTGCCATCGCAATCCCACGGTATTTCACCCGAGTGGCATCCGACAGCGGTTCAGGCTCTTGATGAATCGGATGATCTGGGCTGGCGACATAAACATTATTCATCGTGTACAGTTTGCGGGTATTCATTTCGGAAGACGCACGAAAATGCATGTCTGGCGCAATCACAATATCGGCGCGCCCTTGCTCAAGACGCTCCCACGCCCCTGCCAGCACTTCCGTCAGAATCGATACCTGCGTATTGGCTTTAAGCGCCAGTTTATCGATTAACGGGAAAAGTCGCTGAGTAGGAATTAGCGCTTCCGTCACAATCGTCAGATGCGTTTCCCAACCGCGCGCCAGCGCTTCTGCATCCGTCGTGAGTTTATCTGCAGCTTCCAGCAGGATACGTCCGCGTTCCAGCAGCATCCGCCCGACATTCGTGAATTTAGTACGATGTCCAGAACGATCGAACAGCACCACATCTAACTCTTCTTCCAGTTTCTGCATGGTATAACTCAGTGCCGAAGGCACCCTACCCAACTCGTCTGCCGCAGCGGCAAAGCTGCCACGGCGATCGATCGCATCCATCACCCTCAAAGCTTCCAGCGTCAATGCTCGTTCTTTCGCCATCTTCGTACTCATTCAGGAATTTTGAACATACCCACCAGATTAACTAGCTAACAATCCAACGTCCACACAATTACTATCAGTTCAATAAATAATTCTCTGGGGGGATAACAATTATGATCACACGAAGAGCAGCAGGGCAATGCGGTCAGGCCGACTATGGCTGGTTGCAGGCGCGCTATACCTTCTCTTTTGGTCACTATTTTGACCCACAGCTGCTGGGCTACGCGTCTCTGCGCGTGCTCAATCAGGAAGTATTGGCACCGGGGGCATCATTCCAGCCGCGAACCTACCCACGGGTTGATATTCTGAACATTATTCTTCAGGGCGAGGCGGAATACCGCGACAGCAACGGCGGCCACATTCGGGCCAAAGCCGGAGATGTGCTGCTGCTCTCCACACAGCCAAACGTCAGCTATAGCGAACATAATACCAATGCCAACAAGCCGCTGACACGGCTGCAATTATGGCTGAATGCCTGCCAGACTCGCGAGAACAGCCCATTGCAGCGCATGGGGTTGAGTTCAGTAAACCATACACTGCTTGCCTCACCGGAAGGTGAACACAACAGCCTGCAACTGCGCCAGCAGGTTTGGGTTCATCATGTCGATCTCCAGCAGAATGAGCAAAGCACGATCGCGCTACAGGGGAATCAGGCATACCTCCAGCTAATTCACGGTTCAATGGCGGTAAAAGGCAATCAGAACAGTGAAACACTGCACTGCGGCGACGGAGCCTTTATTAAGGAAGAAACAGCGTTGACGCTACAGGCAGAGTCGCCTTTGCGGGCACTGCTCATCGATCTGGTCGTGTAACGCTTCTGTTCGTTGTTTTTGCAGGGACTTCTGTTCGTTGTTTTTACATGAAGTGGTTTTCGCAGGAAAACGCCGCCAGTTCGGCGTTTTTATTCAGTCGTGGTAAGATATCCGTCTTGTTCCTCAATGCGTCAGGGTGATATGACAATGGATTCAACCAAACAGGACAAACTTCTTGCCCAGGCTGAACAGATTTGTCAGCAGCGCGCTGTGCGTCTCACGCCGCAGCGGTTAGAGGTTTTACGCCTTATGGCACAGCAGTCCGGTGCTATCAGCGCTTATGACCTGCTGGATCTGCTGCGCGTTTCTGAACCTCAGGCGAAACCACCGACTGTCTATCGCGCGCTGGATTTTCTGCTGGAACAAGGCTTCATTCATCGCGTCGAATCCAACAACAGCTATGTGCTGTGTCACCATATCGAAGACCACAGCCACACGTCCGCCCTTTTCATCTGCGACCGCTGTGGGCAAGTCACAGAACGTCAAACCGAAGGTGTGGAAGAAACGCTTCGTAGTCTGGCGCAACAGTCGGGATTTACGCTGCGTCACAGCGTGGTGGAAGCACACGGGTTATGCGGAGGCTGTCAGGAAGTTGCATCATGCAAGCAGCCGGATCATTGCGATCACGACCATAGCGTCCCGATTAAAAAACGATAGCCCAAGGGCTATCGTTTTTTCTGTGGAGAGAGACATCACCTTTGTTACCCGTGATAGCTACCAGTGATATTTGTGGTGCTCTTCCCAGTGTTTCACTTCTTTCTCTGCCGCTTCTTTTGCGTACCCGTAGCGCTCCTGGATTCTCCCCACCAGTTGGTCACGTTTACCTTCGATGACCGTCAGATCGTCATCCGTTAATTTGCCCCATTGCTCTTTCGCTTTACCTTTAAACTGTTTCCAGTTACCGCTGGCTTGGTCTTTATTCATAAGAATCTCCGTACCTTAGGTGCATTGCGCATAAACGAATCGTGACTAACGACTCATGCGTCAGTTTTAGATAAATAGTTTTATTCAGTAAGCAGCATCATAACTATGTGAACCATGACGGTGCTCTTCGCCACTGTCTCCCTTGATTACCGGGCTATCTAAATGTGATGGCTAATGATCAATCGGCAAACGATCAATCAAGATAAAAATGCTTACCTTGATAAAAATTATAGTCGAATATTTCATTTAACATGGAAAATCAGGAATCTGTGACTGGAATGAACGTTGAGAAAGGGAATATCACCCAAAAAAGCAGTGAAAAAACAGAAGGGTAATGGGGATCGTAGAAAACGCGCGCGAAATGTAACTAAATATATATGGTTGGCAGATTAACAGACTGAACATGATGCACTGACCCAGACAGACGAGCAGTGCATCTCTGCGAATGGTTAGCTCCAGTCGCTGTTACGAATCACGCCAACCGCCAAGCCTTCTATCGAAAAGCTTTGCTGACGTAAATCGACAACAATCGGGGCAAACTCTTCATTTTCAGCGAGGAGGTGTACCGTATTGCCCTGCTTTTTCAAGCGCTTCACCGTCACTTCATCGTCAATACGCGCGACGACAATCTGACCGTTACGCACATCTTCTGTTTTATGCACGGCCAGTAAATCACCATCCATAATACCGATATCTTTCATCGACATACCGCTCACCCGCAGCAAGAAATCAGCGCTGGGTTTGAACATCGCAGGGTCAACCTGATAGTGACACTCGATATGTTCCTGTGCCAACAGCGGTTCACCTGCGGCCACGCGACCAACCAAAGGAATACCCGTCTCTTCTTCCATCAGTAGACGAATACCGCGAGACGCGCCCGATACAATCTCAATCACGCCTTTACGCGCCAGCGCTTTCAGATGTTCTTCAGCCGCATTGGGAGAGCGAAACCCCAGCTGTTGAGCAATTTCCGCGCGCGTTGGCGGCATTCCGGTCTGCGCAATATGATCGCGGATCAGGTCATAAACCTGCTGCTGCCTTGCTGTTAATACTTTCATTCCGCCCCCTGGTTGTTTATACAGTCTTGCTGTGAGTATATACAGGTAAGCCACAATTGGGAATGGAGATATCGGTAAAGCTCCTGACTTTTACTCATTTATGCGCGCCGTCAGGCAAAATGTTGCCAGAGGATGCTGCCCCAGACGACAGCGGCTAACAAGATGGCAACAAAGACAGCCGCCGAGCCAATATCTTTCGCCCGACCGGATAATTCGTGGTGCTCGAGACCAATGCGATCGACCACGGCTTCAATGGCGCTATTGGCCAGCTCAAACAGCATAATCAGTACCACAGACCCAATCAGCAGCAGTTTTTCGACCAGTGTAACCGGCAGTAAACACGCGATAATGACGCCGACAAGGGTCAGTATCGTTTCCTGACGAAATGCCGCCTCATGCTGCCACGCCTGCTTCAGCCCCTTAAAGGAATAACCGGTCGCCTTAATAATCCGGGTCATCCCCGTTGCTTTATTCATTTATCCTCCATTATTACGCAAAATAGTTCGCATTTTAACGCGCTTACGTTGTCTCATCACCACAGATCTCCGGCGCAGTTTCTGGTATCCTTGCGGCGCATTGCTAACAAGAGGCTCCATGTTGTTATGTCAGGTTGGCGTAAAATTTACTATAAATTATTGAATCTCCCACTGAAACTGCTGGTGAAGAGCAAAGTTATTCCCGCAGATCCGGTGGTCGAGCTGGGGTTAGATCCCTCACGTCCTATACTCTATGTTCTGCCTTATAACTCTCAGGCGGATCTCTTGACGCTACGAGCGAAATGCCTGGCATTGGGGCTACCCGATCCCTCGCAGTCGTTCGAATTCAATGGCGTCGAACTGCCTAGCCACGTCTTTATTAATGACGGGCCGCGCGTCTTCCGCTATTACGTTCCCAAACAGAAATCCGTCAAGCTGTTCCACGACTACCTGGATTTGCATCGTGCCAATCCAGATTTAGACGTACAGATGGTGCCGGTTTCTGTGATGTTTGGGCGTTCTCCGGGTCGGGAAGGCCACGCTCAGGCCGCACCACACCTGCGCTTGCTCAACGGTATCGAGAAATTCTTCGCCGTCCTGTGGCTAGGCCGCGACAGCTTTGTCCGCTTCTCCAGCCCGGTGTCGCTACGCTATATGGCGACCGAGCATGGTACTGACAAAACCATAGCCCACAAACTGGCGCGTGTCGCACGTATGCACTTCTCCCGCCAACGTTTGGCGGCAGTTGGACCACGTTTGCCGGTGCGTCAGGAGCTATTTAACAAGCTGCTGGATTCCAAAGCGATCAAGAAAGCCGTGGACGATGAGGCGCGCAGTAAGAAGATTTCTACTGAGAAAGCGCAGCAGAACGCTATTGCGCTGATGGAAGAAATCGCCGCTGACTTCTCCTACGAAGCCGTGCGTCTGTCGGATCGCGTATTAAGCTGGACGTGGAACCGCCTTTATCAAGGGATTAACGTCCACAACGCCGAACGCGTTCGCCAACTGGCGCAGGATGGTCACGGTATTGTCTATGTGCCCTGCCACCGCAGCCACATGGATTATCTGCTGCTATCCTACGTCCTGTACCATCAAGGCTTAGTGCCTCCACACATCGCCGCCGGCATCAACCTGAATTTCTGGCCAGCAGGACCGATCTTCCGCCGTCTTGGCGCGTTCTTTATTCGCCGTACCTTCAAAGGCAACAAACTGTATTCCACGATTTTCCGTGAATATCTGGGTGAGCTGTTTGCCCGCGGTTATTCGGTTGAATACTTTATGGAAGGCGGACGTTCACGCACGGGCCGTCTGTTAGAGCCGAAAACCGGTACGCTGGCGATGACCATTCAGGCCATGCTGAGAGGCGGCACACGCCCTATCACGCTGGTACCGATTTATGTCGGTTACGAGCATGTGATGGAAGTCGGCACCTATGCGAAAGAGCTGCGCGGTGCGGTGAAGGAAAAAGAAGGCTTTATGCAGATGGTGCGCGGTTTACGCAAACTGCGTAATCTCGGCCAAGGGTACGTGAACTTCGGTGAGCCCCTCCCGCTGACAACCTACCTGAACCAGCATGTTCCGCAGTGGCGTGACGCGATCGATCCCATCGAGGCACAGCGCCCGAGTTGGCTAACGCCGACGGTGCAGGATATCTCTATGGATATCATGGTGCGCATCAACAATTCTGCGGCAGCAAACGCGATGAACCTGTGCTCTACGGCTTTATTAGCCTCGCGCCAGCGCTCGCTGACGCGTGAACAAATGCACGAACAGCTGGATTGCTACCTCCAGTTGCTGCGCCAGGTGCCTTATCACAAAGATATTACGGCACCGAAGAAGACAGCGGATGAACTGCTGGAACACGCGCTGGGCATGAACAAGTTTGAAGTCGAGAAGGATAGCATTGGCGATATCATCATTCTGCCGCGCGAGCAGGCGGTACTGATGACGTACTACCGCAATAACATCCAGCACCTGTTGGTCTTGCCGTCGCTGATCGCCAGCATCGTCATCCACCATCGCCGGATTACGCTTGCCGAAGTAGTACGACAGATCGCGCTGATCTATCCGCTGCTACAAGCCGAGCTGTTCCTGCACTATTCCAAAGAGCAGTTGCCGGACGTGCTGGAGACGCTGGCTAATGAACTGATTCGACAAGAGCTGCTGTGCAGCCGTGACGGTCAATTAGCCATCAATCCGCCACGCATCCGTACGCTGCAACTGCTGTCAGCAGGCGTGCGTGAAACGCTGCAACGCTATGCAATCACGCTGTCTTTACTGTGTGCGAACCCAGGGATCAACCGTGGAACGCTGGAGAAAGAAAGCCGGAACATGGCACAGCGTCTGTCCGTCCTGCACGGTATCAACGCGCCGGAATTCTTTGATAAAGCGGTGTTCTCAACGCTGGTCGCGACCTTACGTACAGAAGGATATATCACCGACAGTGCGGAAGCGGCACAAGGCGATATCGTGGCAATCTACAATATCCTCGGCGATCTGATCACCCCGGAAGTTCGGTTGACCATTGAAAGCGCCAGCTCATCCGCTGAGATGGAAGCCGCCAGTCGGGTTGAAACCAATAGTCAGGTGGAAACCAGTAGTCAGCCGGTAGAAAAGGTCGAAGAAACAAAGCAGGATTAACCGGACAGTCACGGGAAAATGGCGGATAACATACCGCCATCAAGCCGTGAATACATATGGCATGACAAACACTTCTGAGCATTCCACCATAAAAAAAGCAGCGAGAAATCGCTGCTTTTTTTTGTCTCTGTCGGTTAGCCCTATAGGCCAAACAGTACGCCAATAAATATCGCCATACCCGCGTATTTATTATTGTGAAAGGCTTTGAAACAGGCATCACGCTCGCGCCCAGCGGTCAGGATTTGCTGGTAAACAAACATCCCCGCAGCCACCAGCAGCGAAATGTAGTAGGGGGTTCCCAATCCGCTGATCTTTCCTAAAATCAGCAGCAACGCCAGCATACTGAACTGCAGCAACCCAATGATGATATTGTCAAACCGGCCAAATAGGATCGCGGTAGATTTCACGCCGATCTTCAGGTCGTCATCACGATCCACCATCGCATATTGGGTATCGTAGGCGACCGTCCAGCAAATATACGCGACAAACATCATCCAGCAGCTCGCTGGCAGGCTTTCACTCACCGCCGCGTAAGCCATCGGGATTGACCAGCCAAACGCCGCGCCCAGCACAAACTGAGGAAGATGGCTGACCCGTTTCATGAACGGGTAGACCCACGCCAGAACCAGCCCCGCAACGGACAGCCAGATCGTCATCTTATTCAGTGTCAGCACCAAGCCAAACGCCAGCAAGACCAGCACGACAAACAATATTTTGGCCGCTCGTTCACTCACCTCACCGCTGGGCAATGGGCGAGAAGCGGTACGTTTTACATGGCCGTCAAAATGGCGATCGGCATAATCATTGATGACGCAGCCCGCCGCACGCATCAAGAAAACGCCAGCGACAAAAACAAACAGCGTCCACGGTGCAGGTGCCCCACCTCCCGCTAGCCACAGCGCCCATAGCGTTGGCCACAGCAGCAACAGAGAACCTATCGGTTTATCAATTCGCATCAAGCGACAATAAGCCAGCCATTTCCCTGCTGTAACACTTCTTTCCAAGGATTTATCTCCTCAAATTACCTGCCAACCTTCATCACCGGCTGAAATAAATCGGTGATTCCGGTAAGAAAAGCTCGGTCAACAGTAACGGATAACACGAGACACACAGGCGGGAACGCCGCGCCCATAAGCCTTCACTGCATCCGGTATGAATATAGTCACGCGTCAGCGCCTTTTGCCCAAACAGGTAGCGGCCTAGCGGCTGATTGCCTATTTTCGTCAGGGCTGAATCCGTGCCGTCGAGCGTCTGTTGCGGAACAATGGTACGGCCAAAAAGCCAGGGACGATCGTCACCATACAGCACCACTTCACGCAGCCAGTAACGTTCACTGTACGGCAGCTGTTCGCGTTCTTCGCCCAGCGCCTGTGGCGTAATGAATTTCTCACTGCACAGGATGGTCTTCAGTTGGGCACAATATTTTTCAAGTCGCCGCGTCATGGAGCCGGTTTCCATCAGCCAGTCACCAATGTGCTCAGGTAATACCGAAGGGGGCTCAGTAAACCAGGAAATAGAGCGCAGAAGCGTAGACGCATCGTCAGACATTGTCCCTACTCCGAACAGGGTTGTTTTGAATAAAAAGGTATTCGTAAATAAAGTAACTTCGCCATTGTAGCGCAGAATGCTTCCCCCGATAACACGCGATAAACGCATTCATCAACGATACGGCAACATTTCAGCAATGCAGCGCATAAAAAAAGCACCACCCAGTCTCGCGACCAGATAGTGCTCTTTGAAGGACAGAAAGACGAGCTTCTGTAACCTGACTCCTGTCACCAGAAAATGGCTTCCGGCAACAAGATGTCACATTACATCATGCCGCCCATACCACCCATGCCGCCCATACCACCAGCGCCACCTAAGTCAGGTGCATCGCTTTTCGGCAGGTCGGTAACCATACATTCGGTGGTGATCATCAGACCAGCAACGGAAGCCGCGAACTGCAGCGCAGAACGGGTGACTTTGGTTGGATCCAGGATACCGAAGTCGATCATGTTGCCGTATTCTTCAGTTGCTGCGTTGTAACCGTAGTTACCTTCGCCTGCTTTAACGCTGTTCGCAACCACAGATGGCTCTTCGCCAGCGTTGGAAACGATCTGACGCAGTGGCGCTTCCATCGCGCGCAGCGCAACTTTGATACCCACGTTCTGGTCTTCGTTTTGAGCAGTCAGAGAAGCCAGTTTAGCTGCAACGCGAACCAGCGCAACACCACCACCCGCAACCACGCCTTCTTCTACCGCGGCGCGAGTCGCAGCCAGGGCATCTTCAACGCGTGCTTTCTTCTCTTTCATTTCAACTTCAGTTGCTGCGCCAACTTTGATAACGGCTACGCCGCCAGCCAGTTTAGCCACACGCTCTTGCAGTTTTTCTTTGTCGTAATCAGACGTTGCTTCTTCAACCTGCTGACGGATCTGAGCAACACGGCCCTGGATCGCAGCTTCTTCACCCGTGCCATCGATGATGGTAGTGGTGTCTTTGTTGATCACAACGCGTTTTGCCTGACCCAGATCTTCCAGCGTCGCTTTTTCCAGCTCCAGACCGATCTCTTCAGAGATAACGGTACCGCCAGTCAGCGTCGCGATATCTTGCAGCATTGCTTTACGACGGTCGCCGAAGCCCGGCGCTTTCACCGCAGCCACTTTAACGATGCCACGCATGGTGTTAACCACCAGCGTTGCCAGCGCTTCGCCTTCAACATCTTCAGCAACGATAACCAGCGGTTTGCCGGCTTTCGCTACCGCTTCCAGTACTGGCAGCATTTCGCGGATGTTGGAGATTTTTTTGTCAGCAAGCAGGATGAACGGGCTTTCCAGTTCTACAGCACCGGTTTCCGGCTTGTTGATGAAGTACGGAGACAGGTAGCCACGGTCGAACTGCATACCTTCAACCACGTCCAGCTCGTCTTGCAGACCGGTACCTTCTTCAACGGTGATCACACCTTCTTTACCGACTTTGTCCATGGCTTCGGCAATCATTTTGCCTACGGTTTCGTCGGAGTTAGCAGAGATGGTACCAACCTGAGCGATAGCTTTAGAGTCAGAGCACGGTACAGACAGTGCTTTCAGCTCTTCAACAGCGGCGATAACGGCTTTATCGATACCGCGCTTCAGATCCATCGGGTTCATGCCCGCTGCAACAGCTTTCAGGCCTTCAGTGATGATAGCCTGCGCCAATACGGTTGCGGTCGTGGTGCCGTCGCCTGCTGCGTCATTCGCTTTAGAGGCAACTTCTTTCACCATCTGTGCCCCCATGTTCTCGAACTTGTCTTCCAGCTCGATTTCACGCGCAACAGATACGCCGTCTTTAGTAATGGTCGGTGCACCGAAGGATTTATCCAACACGACATTACGGCCTTTCGGGCCCAGGGTAACCTTCACTGCATCAGCCAGTACATTTACGCCGCGCAGCATTTTCACGCGAGCGTCATTACCGAATTTTACGTCTTTAGCTGCCATGGTCTATTTCCCTCAAATTCTTTCAGTTCAGATGATTACGCGCAATTACGCTTCAACAATTGCCAGAATGTCGCTTTCAGACATGATCAACACTTCTTCGTTATCAATCTTCTCTGCTTTCACGCCATAGCCATCATTGAAAATAACGATGTCGCCAACTTTCACATCCAGCGGCTTCACTTCGCCATTTTCCAGGATACGTCCGTGACCTACGGCCAGCACTTCACCGCGGGTAGATTTACCAGCAGCGGAACCAGTCAGTACGATACCGCCAGCAGATTTTGACTCAACTTCTTTGCGCTTGACGATCACGCGGTCATGCAATGGACGAATATTCATTGATAGCTCTCCTTTGAGAAAGTCCATATCGGTTTAGGATAAACGCCGACTATGTCTTCATAACAACTATGTTTCATAACGATTATGCTTTTCATAATCGGCCTTGTGGTGTTCTAAGTGGGGGCGTTTCACCGCCCTTCAAGGGAAAAAATTCATTTTTTTTGCGTTAGGTGTCGGCCTGTCGCTGACATCTGATAAAAAATAAGGATTATCAATATGATAATCCTTACCTGCTTTTCAATTCGTCTTGACGTTAACGGTTGTCACTATCGTCACGGTGTTCAATATTTGCGCGCCCGCCATCCTTGCGCTGATATTCACCTTCAAAGGTGTTACCGCCGGAAGACGACGCACCGGGGCCCGATCCAGAACCAGAACGCCAGACATGCAAGTGAGGCATCAGCTTGAGCGTCAGCCTTTTCTGTACCGGCGGCAGGAGTAACAGCAGCCCCAGAAAGTCAGTCAGGAAGCCCGGAATCAGGAGCAGGAAGCCCGCCAGCACCAGTGAAACGCTTTTTACCATCTCGGCCGCAGGGCTTTCACCTGCCGCCATTTTCTGCTGCATCTGCACCAGCGTTTTCATCCCCTGATTACGCACCAACGAGACGCCCACGCAGGACGTGAAGACAACCAGCAGCAGCGTCATGGCGACGCCAAGCACCTCAGCCACCTGAATAAACAGCGATATCTCGATGTAAGCCAAAAGAAAAATAAGTAATAACGGTAACCAGCGCACCCGGTACTCCTGTGTGTTTTACGCGTACTGTTTTAATAAAAACGTCTGTTAATAAGAACGTGTTAAGCCATCGCTATTGAAAACCCAGTACGCTTTACCACCCATCGGATTTACTACCAATGGATTAGGTAAAATGCGCGCCTGCTCTGCGATCCGACACATCATGATTTACTGAAATGGGTACGGCTTTGCGCATTTTCAAGCCGCCGCCCTACGATTATTGTTCTAAAATAGTGACTCGTGACTACAGTCACAGTTCATTTACCGTCGTGGTAGAGAACGCCAGTATAGTGATCTAAACACCTGTTTTTCGCTGTCGTAACGACATATCCTCACGGCAATGGATTCCTGGTTGGTCAAACATCCCGAGACTATTGCCGCGATAAGACGCTTTATCCGAGACCACATTGTTTTTCGAGATAATGGCTTTTGGCTTTTCGAGATAACGCCGCCCGACACACCAGCCCACAACGTCTAATTGCATCACTAGTCGCACAACAGGATAGGCACGCTCATGTCAGAAAACATCCGTATTGAAGAAGACCTGTTAGGCACCCGAGAAGTTCCCGCAGACGCGTATTATGGCGTTCACACGCTGCGCGCTGTCGAAAACTTCTATATCAGTAACAATAAAATCAGCGACATACCCGAGTTCGTGCGCGGTATGGTCATGGTGAAGAAAGCCGCAGCGCTAGCGAACAGAGAGCTGCAAACTATCCCGAAAAAAATCGCCGACGTCATCATCCGCGCCTGTGATGAAGTGCTGAATAACGGCAAATGCATGGATCAGTTCCCGGTCGATGTCTATCAAGGGGGCGCTGGCACGTCGGTCAATATGAATACCAACGAAGTATTAGCCAATATTGGTCTGGAGCTGATGGGCCACCAGAAAGGCGAATACCAGTACCTGAACCCCAACGATCACCTGAACAAATGCCAGTCCACCAATGACGCCTACCCTACTGGATTTCGTATCGCAGTCTACGCGTCCGTCCTGAAGCTGACGGAGGCGATAGCGAAGTTGAGCGATGGGTTCGAGCGCAAAGCCAAAGAATTTGAAGACGTGCTGAAAATGGGCCGCACCCAGTTGCAGGACGCCGTACCGATGACGCTCGGCCAGGAATTTCATGCGTTTAACGTGCTGTTGCAGGAAGAAATCAAAAACCTGCTGCGCACGTCGGAACTGCTGCTTGAAGTCAATCTGGGCGCGACCGCAATCGGTACGCGCCTGAACACGCCAGACGGCTATCAGCAACTGGCGGTGCAGCGTCTGGCGGAAGTCAGCGGCCTGCCCTGTGTGCCAGCAGAAGATTTAATCGAAGCCACGTCAGACTGCGGTGCCTATGTGATGGTACACAGTTCGCTGAAGCGTCTGGCCGTGAAGCTGTCAAAGATCTGTAATGACCTGCGTCTGCTCTCTTCCGGCCCTCGTGCAGGCCTGAATGAAATCAATCTGCCGGAGCTACAAGCGGGTTCCTCGATTATGCCCGCCAAAGTGAATCCGGTCGTGCCGGAAGTCGTCAATCAGGTGTGCTTCAAGGTCATCGGTAACGACACCTGCGTCACGATGGCGTCAGAAGCCGGGCAATTACAGCTAAACGTGATGGAGCCGGTCATCGGTCAGGCGATGTTTGAATCGACCCACATTCTGACCAACGCCTGCTACAACCTGCTGGAGAAATGCGTCAACGGCATCACCGCCAATAAGAGCGTCTGTGAAGCCTATGTCTTCAATTCCATCGGAATTGTAACGTACCTGAACCCGTTCATAGGCCACCACAACGGTGATATCGTCGGCAGAATCTGCGCGGAAACGGGGAAAAGCGTGCGTGAAGTTGTCCTGGAGCGCGGCCTGCTGACGGAAGCCGAACTGGATGACATTTTCTCCATCCAGAACCTGATGCATCCGGCGTACAAAGCCAAACGCTACACCGATGAAAACGAGCTTCCCTAACACCGGCATCTAATACCCACAGGCACGTCCGTTCACGAAGAACGCCGTGCCTTTATTTTTTGCTGCATACAGCCATAAGAATAAGTTATGAAATTTTTATTATTAATTAAGGAGCATAGTCATGCTTGGTCTTGAGTTACTGATCGTTCTGCTCGCCATCTATTTGGGGGCACGACTGGGAGGCATCGGCATTGGTTTCGCCGGTGGCCTGGGAGTGCTTGTTCTTACGCTGGGGTTTCAGATAAAGCCCGGCGTAATCCCTTTTGATGTCATTGAAATTATCATGGCCGTTATCGCCGCCATCGCCGCAATGCAGGTGGCGGGCGGAATGGATTATCTGGTCAGTCTGGCGGAGAAACTGCTGCGTAAGCATCCGAAATACGTCACCTTTCTCGCGCCGCTGGTCACCTACTTCATGACGATTCTGGCCGGAACCGGACACACCGCGTTTTCCACCCTGCCGGTTATCGCCGAAGTCGCCAAAGAGCAGGGCATTCGTCCTTCTCGTCCGCTCTCTATCGCCGTCGTTGCCTCGCAAATCGCGATTACCGCGTCGCCGATCTCGGCGGCGGTGGTGTTTGTCGCCGGTATTCTTGAGCCACACGGCGTCAGCTATCTGCTGCTGTTGGGTATTTGTATTCCGACCACGCTCGCCGCAATCCTGCTGACGGCAATTGTGACCAACTTCCTGGGCAAAGAGCTGAAAGACGATCCGATTTATCAGGAACGTCTGAAAAAAGGCGAAACCACGCTGCGCGGTAATAGCCAGCATGAGATCAAACCGGGTGCCAAACTTTCCGTGATGCTGTTTCTGATCGGCATCGTCGCTGTCGTGCTGTATGCCACGGCGATCAGCGGCACGGTTGGGCTGATTCAGAATCCGGTTCTGCCACGTAACGAAGCGATTGTGGTCTTTATGCTGACGATCGCCACGCTGATTTGCATCACCTGCAAAATCGACACCGCGCGCATCCTCTCTGCCAGCACGTTTAAGTCCGGCATGAGCGCCTGTATCTGCGTGATGGGCGTGGCCTGGCTGGGCGATACCTTTGTTAAAGCGCACATTTCCGATATTCAGGATACCGCTGGTGCACTGCTGCAAAGCTACCCGTGGATGCTGGCCGTCGTGCTGTTCTTCGCCGCCACGCTGCTTTACTCGCAGGCGGCAACGGCAAAAGCACTGATGCCTGCTGCGCTGCTGCTGGGCGTCTCTCCGGTCACGGCCGTGGCATCTTTTGCTGCCGTTTCCGCCCTGTTCGTACTACCAACCTACCCGACGCTGTTAGCCGCCGTGGAGATGGACGACACCGGCTCAACGCGCATCGGCAAGTTTGTGTTTAACCACTCCTTCCTGATTCCGGGCGTGATGGCGATTACGCTGTCGGTGATATTTGGTTTCATCCTCGGCAGCATCCTGATCTAAAGCTTGCCTTTCAGGCAGCCCTCGCGGATCGGCTTAACTCGTCGATCCGCCACATTCCCTTCAAACAATAAAGCAAGGTATAGTGTGGCTCTGGTTGTCTGGAATTTGTTCATCTGACACGGAGGATGTGATGTCTGACCGCCCGCTTTGCGATGCTGTCGTCATATTGTGTACCGCACCTGACGACGCCTGCGCGCAACGGCTTGCCGACTCGCTGTTGGAAACGCGGCTCGCCGCCTGCGTCACTCTGCTGCCCGGCGCACGTTCGCTCTACTACTGGGAAGGCAAGCTCGAACAGCAATCAGAAGTACAAATGCTGATAAAAAGCGATACCTCACATCAGCAAGCCCTGCTGACTCACCTGAAACAACAACACCCTTACGATACGCCGGAGCTATTAGTTCTGCCGGTATCCGGGGGCGATAGCGATTATCTGACATGGCTCAACGCATCTTTACGCTGATTTTCCTGTTATGGACGGCTTTCGGCACACCCAGTGTAGCCGCCTCTTCTTTCGGTCAGAAACTGTTTGGCAACAGCACGACGTCACGCTTTCTGCCAGTCGATGGCGCTTTCGCCTTTGAGTTTCAGCAGCAGGATAACCAGCTCAATCTGCGCTGGGATATCCATCCCGATTACTACCTGTACCGCGCACAAATCAAGATCGAAGGGAACGGTGCCACGCTTGGCAAGGTGGAGCTGCCACAGGGCGAAAGCCATAACGACGAGTTCTTCGGTCAGGTCTTTATCCTGCGGGATCGGCTGGCGCTAACGGTTCCCATTCAACAAGCCGAGAGCGGCGCGACCGTTAAAGTCACCTATCAAGGCTGCGCCGATGCGGGTTTCTGCTATCCGCCGGAAACGCGCGTCGTTCCTCTCAGTCAGGTGCTGGCTAACGCAGGCACAGACACATCGAATACCGCATCAGCCCAAACGCCACCGCCACAGACTACGCCGATGCCGTTCTCGCCGTGGTGGGCGCTGTTGATTGGTATCGGCGTCGCCTTCACACCTTGCGTCCTGCCGATGTACCCACTGATTGCCAGCCTGGTGCTGGGCAGAAAAGAACAGCTGACGCCGCGTCGAACGCTACTGCTGTCAATGACCTACGTTCAGGGCATGGCGCTGACCTACACGCTGCTCGGGCTGGTTGTCGCCGCCGCCGGATTACGCTTTCAGGCAGCGCTCCAACATCCCTACATTCTGATTGGCCTGTCGGTGATGTTTGCCGCACTCGCGCTGTCCATGTTTGGCCTGTATACGCTCCAGCTCCCGTCCTCAGTACAAACCCGACTGACAGAGTGGAGCAACCGTCAGCAAGGTGGTTCCGTCACTGGCGTATTCTGCATGGGCGCACTGGCTGGGTTAATTTGTTCCCCCTGTACCACCGCGCCGCTCAGCGCCATCCTGCTTTACATCGCCCAGAGCGGCAACATGCTGGCAGGCGGCGGCACGCTTTATCTCTACGCGCTGGGCATGGGTTTACCGCTCATTCTGGTCACGCTGTTCGGCAACAAACTGCTGCCGCGCAGCGGCCCGTGGATGCAGTACGTTAAGGAAGCGTTTGGTTTCATTATTCTGGCGCTCCCCGTCTTCCTGCTTGAACGCATTCTGGGCGAGACGTGGGGAATGCGGCTGTGGAGCGCACTGGGTATCGCCTTCTTTGGCTGGGCGCTCATGCTGACGCTGCGCAGCAGCAAAGGTTGGATGCGTGGCGTACAGCTACTGCTGCTGGCAGGGGTGGTGATCAGCGCCAAGCCGCTGCAAGACTGGGTATTTCCTCCGGCTGGCGTGGCGCAAGCTCATACCTCAGCACTGAACTTCGCCCCTGTCGCCAATATTGCCGAGCTCAACAGTTCGCTGGCAAAGAGCGCTCAGCCTGTTATGCTCGATCTTTACGCTGACTGGTGCGTTGCCTGCAAAGAGTTCGAGAAATACACGTTCAGCGACCCGGCGGTGCAGCACCATCTGTCGCGCATCACGCTGCTACAGGCGGACGTCACCGCTAACCGCGAAGAACAAAACGCGCTGCTGAAAAAGCTACAGGTTTTAGGGCTGCCGACCATCGTATTCTTTGACGCTCAGGGGAAAGAGATCCCCGGTTCGCGCGTCACCGGTTTTATGAATGCTGAACAATTTCAGGCACATTTACAGAAGTTCAGCCCATAAACGACACGTTATATGTGCTTCTGGAGGAGACCTAATGCAACGGGAAGATGTTCTTGAACATGCGCTTACTCTGCTGGAGCAGCACGGCTTTGCCATGACGACGCTGGATATGCTGGCGGAGAGGCTAGGCGTTCCGGTAGAGGAACTGACGCCATTCTGGCCGGATCGGGAAGCACTGCTGTACGACGGCCTACGTCACCATAGCCAGCAGGTCGATACCTGGCGTCGTCAGCTTCTCTTGGACGACGAGAAAAGCATCGAGCAAAAGCTGCTGGCACGCTATCAGGTACTGCACGAGTCGGTGAACAAACAGCGTTATCCGGGCTGCTTGTTTATTGCGGCGTGCAGCTTCTTTCCTGATATCAATCACCCTATCCACCAGATTGCGGAACAGCAGAAGCTGGCGTCTTACCAGTACACCCGCGATTTGCTGGAAGAGCTGGAAACCGACGATCCTGAGATGGTGGCACAGCAGATGGAATTGATTCTGGAAGGCTGCCTGAGCAACCTGCTGGTCAAGCATCAGGCCGCCAGCATCGCCACCGCGCAGCGGCTGGCAGAAGATGTTTTACGCTTTGCGCTGTGCCGCAAAAACGGCGCGTTGACCTAAGCGAACATACCTGCCCAAGCGGAAACGAACAGACACAGCGCCATCAGGCGCTGAAAGCGCACCATTGCAACGGTGGTGCGAAACACCCTGTTCACGGCCTTCCCCAGCCCTGCCCAGCACACCAGACAGGCCATCGAGATAATCAAAAACCACAGCGCCATTATCGATATATCCCGCAACGCATGCTCCCCCGCAGGGGCGAACAAGCTCACGACGGCCAATGCCATCATCCACGTTTTCGGGTTAATCACCTGTAACAACGCCGCTGCGCGAGCCGTAAAACGGTTGTGCGATTCACCAGAGAGATTAGCCGCAGGTGCCCTGAATAACTGCCAGCTCATCCAGCTTAGCCACAGCACACCCGCCCAGCTCATCACCTGACGAACCACCGGATACTGACGCAGCATCTCCCCTGCGCCGGCACCGGAAATCAGGACGATGGCGCTTGCTGCCACGCAGGCGCCAACCACCGCAGGTAGCGTGTTTCTCACGCCATGGCGCTGGCTGTTGGTTAAAATCAGGATATTCGTTGGCCCCGGCGTTATCGAGGCGACAAATGCAAACAACAGAAACGGCATCAAACTCACAGGTCACTCCTTTTTTAAGAGCCCTGACTGTGCCGCTATTTTCTGGAAACGTCTGGAAGGTTTGTGCACAACCGACGGTAATGGGCGGGCGAGATCCGATACGCCCGTTGAAACCAACGGCCAAGATGGCTTTGATCGGAGAAACCTAAGCTCGCAGCCACGTCGGCAGGCTGATCGCCGCATGCCAATCGCTGCCGCGCTTTCGCCAAACGCAGTTGGATCAACCAAGCGTGCGGTGCCAGATGAAATTCACGTTTAAAGCAACGTGTCAGCGTGAAGCGATCGGTGCCCGTCTCCCGCGCGAGGTCAGACAGACCGATATTTTCGCCCAGATGCGCATAAAGATAATCGCGTGCGCGATGGGCCACCGCCGTGCTTTGCAGCTGCGAGGGTAACCTTTTTCGCCAGTGACAATGTGCAGTGATCTGTGAGAGCAGGTTATCCATGGCGCTCTGCTGCACAATTTTCATTTCATCGTTGTGAAGCGTGGCGAACGTGTCGCCAATAGAACGAACCAGCTGTGGATCACGCGTGAGTGTCTGCGCAAAATGAAGCGAGTAACTTCCTGGCGTGGAAGCATATAAGCCGTGCAACGCATTGGTCAGCCATTTCTCGTCGAGGTAAAACGTCAGATAGGTAAACCCGCCATCTACCGGCGCATCACCATCGTGGATTTCACCCGGCTCCAGCAAGAAAGCGTCCCCCGGACGACTCCGGTGTCGCTCACGGCGACAGTGAAACTGCTGCGTACCGGAAAGCGTCACTCCCACGAGGTAGCTGTCGTGCCAGTGCGGATCGTAGGCGTGCCCCTCAAAATGCGCCTTGATCGTCTCAATTCCCGTATCTGCATGCTGACGTAGCTCAAGCCAGTCGTTCGCCATCTCGCTCCCCTCTTTTCGCTATCAGCATTACCCGTTCATAGGCATCAATTCTGGAAGATTTGTGCAAAATCGACGCCTACCCGATCAGATTGCCGTAAAGTTAAGCAGTTGAACAGCTTTTCCCTAAATAGGGTTGACGATCATACGGGATTAAGGTTTAATGCGCCCCGTTGCCCGGATAGCTCAGTCGGTAGAGCAGAGGATTGAAAATCCTCGTGTCCTTGGTTCGATTCCGAGTCCGGGCACCACTAATTTAAAGAAACCAGCCTAACGGCTGGTTTTTTGCTTTTGGGGATTGGGTTCTGAACGGGGTTCGGTTCTCTGCGAGCGTGCTATCCAGCCTCTCCTTCCCCATGATTCGGGTTCATACCTTGATAGCGTGACGGCCAGATCTCCTCCGGCTGCTTTCCCAATGCACAAGCAATTAATCTCTCACCTTTCGGCCAATGTCTTGTCAACGCGTTAGCAAGTGTTGAAGACGCGAGTCCTGATGCCCTTGAAACCGCCGCCAGCGTTGTGCCTTTCTTCCTCAAGCCAGCAATAATGTCTGCTGGATGCCAATCCTTATCAATCATCTCCATGATCCTTATTCTATGGCTTCACATTAAATACGCTTTGTTCAGCAACTCTAAACAACCACAATGTTAAGTAATGCTAAACACTAAGTCAATGTATGATCATTGATGGTGTAATGAATGCTTCCTGCTCGTCTCAAAACAGCGCGACTACGTGCTCACCTAACTCAGGAAAAATTAGGAGTTCTTGCAGGCATTGAGGAAGAAACTGCGCGTTCTCGCGTGTCTCAGTATGAAGGAGGAATACATCGTCCGACGTTTGAAATGATGTGCGCATTTGCAAAGGTGCTTAATGTGCCGGAATGCTACTTTTACACCGTTAACGATGATTTTGCTGAGATGGTGCTAGCTCTTTACCTTAAACATCAGGGTCATTCTTAACGAATGCAAATAAATCGCCTCCTCTATTGTTCAGGAAGTCTAAGCAATCCACATGTAAAGTAGTGCTAAACATGCTATCAATATCCTTATTGATGGTGTCATTATGCTGCCCATTCGCCTTAAAACTGCTCGCCTACGAGCAAATCTCACTCAAGAAAAGCTAGGCGTACTGGCTGGCATTGAAGAAGCCACCGCACGATCACGAATATCCCAATATGAAAGCGGTATACACCGCCCAACATTTGAGATGATGTGCGCGTTTGCTAAGGTGCTTAATGTGCCGGAATGTTATTTTTATACGGTTGATGATGATTTTGCTGAAATAATTTTAAAATTGCATAACGGCGAAATAGTTCATTTTGGAAAATAAATCAATCCATATAATAATTTTGAAAATCAAACTAATAATATGGCAAATGGGTCATGACGCAAATGCGTTGTAATGATGTTTTTCAATGTAAGTTCCGATGACTTTTTCATGTATTTCAAATGAGCGTGAAAAGCAGGTTGTTTTCCTCGCCAGACGTTTAATATGAATTCGTAAATTAAGGTTATGCCGTTCAATTCGCTGTGTGAATACCTTACCTGTCAGGTGTTTCTCTGACTCTATTTCTCATGCGTAACTGCCCCAATCATCAGTGGTGAAAAAGCCAATATGAAAAGGGGCCAACAAATCGAGAAGCTTACGGCACGTCTCATCCGTGCGAGGGCCAAGTGCATGAGTAACAACCCGTTTTCTTTTTTGTATCAAATGCATACCAAAGCCAGTGCTGCTATTTTTTTATTCCCCAAAAATGACCATTGTTCATCCAGTTCACAAATCAGAGTAAGATCGCCATAGACGATGGCTCTGCTTGTTACTTGTTTCAGCGTGAGTTTTTTAATGTGCTCATGACGGTGTTCATACTAATTTTCAGCACTCGTCCGGTGTCTCTAACTCCGGAGCCATTCATCGCCATATCGACAATCTTTTCTTTTGTTCCAGGCTTATGGGCGTTGTAGCAGTAGTTAATCTGAAAGGTACGGCGGCAATGTTGGCAGTAGTATCGGGGAATCCTGCTTTTCCTGTTCCATGCTTACGAACGAGTTCTGTTTGTTAGCAATATCGGCAGGAAACGTCGATAGTGACTGTCATAAGCGTTTCCTCAAAAGAGGATATCTTTTCGAAATAACGCTTTTAAGTCATCACCAAATGCTAAGCCTGTTTTGCGTAATCAAATTCACCCATATCCATAAGCTCTTATTAAAGGCATTACATATCAATTTTTCAAACAGCACTATACCCCTGCTTCGGATCATTCTTATACTGCGGAAACGCCAGTTTCAGTTCCCCTTGATCCACCAGCGGTTTCAAGTATTGCTGACGCAGCGCGTTAGGGTTACGGCTAAGGATCTGTCCCAGCGCAGCAACGGAAATATACTGCCCCTGACACACATTCAGGATCACACTCTTCATCAGCGCTTTATCCCCCAGACGCAGCCTTTCACGGGGAACCGCAGCCAGAGCAAACAACGAATCCCGGAAAGCATCAGTAAGATTTTCAACATCATCAATATAAGGTCGATCGATAAAACGGTTGAGCAAACGTCCATACTCATCCCGGGACGCGGGCTGATCGTCCCCGGCGTTATATGTGGAGCTATTCTCGTTATGTGTGGACCTCTTCTCGTTATATGTGGAGTTACCCTCGTTATGTGTGGACCTCTGCTCGTTATGTGTGGGGTTACCCTCGTTATGTGTGGACCTCTGCTCGTTATATGCGGAGTTCCTCTCGTTATGTGTGGAGCTCACAACCGCACCCAACGAGAAAACTTCATCCGGCGTCATGACCGATACGCCGGGCAAGGTATAATATTTGCTTTTCTGCTCACCCCCAGCGGCCAGAAAACCTTTACTTTCCAGTCGGGGAAGTGTCAGCGTGACTTCGCGGGAGTGCAGTGTTGTTAACTGGCAAGCGCGTTCATGGTTGACCCAGCCTTCAATCGCCGCCGTTGCAACAATCACCTGTTCAAAATCACCAAGCTGATCGAAGGTTTCACCAAACCGCTGATGCAAATCATCCAGAACATGCTGCGGGATCAGGCTGGCCGTAGAAAGCTCTAATAGCGTCTGTGCAGGAAATGTTTTTTCCCAAAGCTTGGGAGTTCGCCAGTTAGCCGATTTCCAGCCGCTGAAAATCTTCGGCATCCCTGAACCTGCTTTCTCACCCAGACCAATCAGCAAAAACATCTGGTGTAGCAACCTGTTGCGGCAATCACTGACGCCGCCCGCAATCACATCCTCCAGCGGCAGACGCATCGAGCCAGGATTGCGAAAGCCAAACATGTCGGGACGTTTGACGATCAGAATAGAAACCCGATCGGTAAAATCAGCATGGACCAGCGTGTTGACCAGCGCTTCACGCAGCGCGATATGTACTGGCGTATCCGTTTTGCGCTGACCCCCTTCAAGGGTAAACGGGACTTTCAGATCGGCGACCAGCTTTTGGTATACCTTGCGATAAAAATCAAACAAGTTCCCTGACCATGTTCCGTCCGGACATACCCGATCAACCCAACGCAGCTCCGTTTTAGCCTCGGGGCGCTCCTGGTAATCCACCATGTAGTTGGGCGCTGCGGCAATAATCGCATCCCATTTACCAAACATGAGAACGCCAGCCAGCGTGATGCCCTCTTTTCCAGTTTCCCTGTCTTTACGCCATCCACCAACCATTTTAAATAGTTCAAACGGCTCACAGGCCAGATAAGGATGCTGCGGGTTATTTGCCGATAGCAGATTACGATAGACTTTCAGGCTGTCCGGATCGATATCATCCTGAAAAGTATAGTGTTCGGAAAGCACTTCATTATCGCGGCTGTCGTGGATCTGCTCTGCAAGCATCCGCTTGACTGTCATATCATCACAAACGCGATCGCCTTCGTGCAGACGTTGATAGGTGTTACCAAATGGGGACTTTTTCAGGTGAACCGGCTTTTGTTTGCGCATCGCCTGTGGAATATGGATCGCCAGAACGTCCGTTCCCAGCAAAGAGACCTGTTGCACATCGTTTTCTGATCTCAGCACATTCGCACTGACCCGATCTCGATCGTTTAACTGATTAAACAGATCAGTTTTTATCTTGTCAGGATCGATAACGCCAACGGGAGTGAACTTGCCTGCCTGCTCTTTTACGCCCAGAACCACCCAGCCGCCCCGACCATTCGCCATTGCAGAATAGGTAGGCCAGAAGTCTTTCGGTAACTCGCCTTTGCCGTCTTTCCCCCCTGCCAGCTTGAACTCTACCTGTTCCGATTCAACAAGGGTTTGCAGATCTATAATGTCCTTTATTTGCAAAGGCATAGGGGTTCCTCTGGCTGAGAAATATTCGGCTATATGATACTGCATTTACCAAATATCCGGTAGGTTGCTAAGGGTACTGACGGATCTTTCAACCTTATTTATAATCCTTTCCGCCACATGACCAGCGCCTCTTCAACTATCCCCGCAGGCAAAAATTCCTGTTCCAGACGACCACGCGGTAGGCGGGTTAAGTAGCGATAAAAATCGGCCTCTTCATTAAGCAAGCCATCAGGTATTGCTTCCTGTGCTTTTACCAGTTCCGTAACTGCACTATGGCTGGCATATTGCTCAAACAGTTCACGGTTCATAAGCAGAGCATCAAGCGTCGGACGGCAGCGTCTGGCTCTCGCCAGCATCAGCAGCCCCCAGCTATCCATATCCCCCCAGTAAGCAATATGTTTTTCATCCAGAGCCGAGCTAGATAACCATTGCACGTCAAGACCGCACCCTAAAATTGCGATAGTGTCAGATAACACAGGGAGTTGATGCAGGCACTGCTCATTTTCAATCACCAGTACACGTGACGCGGTCAATATCGTTTCCGCCAGTTCGGCCGTCGTCACCCGGCATTTTTTAAAAGGAAGCAAGCCGGGCGATAGCGGCACGACCAGAACCCAGTGGCTGGACTCATCGAAAGCACCAAGAAAGGTCGTTAATCCCTGCTCGCTGGCTTCGCCTGAAAAACGCACGTCCAACAGTCGGGTTAATAACGAAATATTATTCTCGATAAATTTGGTATCCACTCCTTGTCCGGAAAGTAGCCTTAACGGCAGCCCTTTTGCACAGCCAGGTGTTAATCGGCAGGCCAGCCTGGCAGCACTGATGATGTCCTGCGGATCTTTATGCCGCCAGAAAGAACGATGACTGACTAACAGCGGATGAAAAATGGGATCGACATGTTCGATAATTTCCTCCAGCAAGCGAAACTCCCGGCTCACCGCCGGCTCCGCCGCCGCCTTGATCCACTCAGAAGGGCTATTCAAGATCCAGCGTAACGGCAGTGATACCGCTCTGTCGCTCGCCCGATAACTGACATCTTCCCAATCCACGCGCCCAACCACGACTTGCCGCCATAACTGCACATGCTGCAAAACGCACTGAGTTTGCTCTGCGAATAGCCTGGCGGAAGGTTTACCAATGGACAGACAGAGCGGCCAGCTACCGGGTGGAAGTAAGCGTTCAGTCCGGAGTTTTGCATTGTCCCACTGTCGGGCAAGCTTTTTACGCAGCTCATCAGGAGAATACATTCTACACGTTCTCCCTTCGCTGGTAGTGCTGTTCAAGCTCTTCCCAGCTCAGCGAGGCCATGTTCGAATCCTGACCGCGCCGATGAACAACAATCGCCGAGCGGGTATGGTCGCGCAGCAGGCGCATCTCTTTATTCGGGGTGATGAATACAGCATGTAAACCAAATTCTCTAAGCGCGGCAATAATCCTGCCCGCCACGGCATGAGAGCTACGGGAGAACGCTTCATCGAGGACAATAGTACCAAACAGCGGATAACGGCTCCCCGCAGGGCAGAGAGCATAGCTCAGTGATGCGGTCAACACGTAGGAAGCGATAATTTCTTTTTCTCCGCCGCTACCGCCCTGTGACCCAGTACGTGACTCAATCACGCTTCCACTCTGACGATCCATTACCGATACAGCGAACTCCAGACGAAAACGCGGATCAAGCAACGCTTTCGCCCCGAGTGTACGATGTCGTTCACAGGCATCCCGTAGTTGCGCCACCAACACCTGTAAGGCCTTATAATGACTCTCGCCGTTATCATCAACAAACCGGGCGGTATTCAGTTGACGCTGTGCTTTCTCAAGCGTGCGCAGGCTTTCATGAACAACTTTTTTCGTATCCAGACGCAGGTAGCGACCCGGTTGAAAGTCCACCCTGAACATGGTTTCATTGAGTTCGTTGAGGCGCTCTTCAATCACCAGCACCTCATGGTCGATATGGCTGAGCAGTTGCGTTACGCCGTCGTCAGATGAACGATTCAGATAGTCAAGGAAACGGCTGAGCTTTTCTGGTAGTGCTTCTTCGGTCAGTTCCTGCAAACGCTTTAAATAAACAGGAACATCGTCTAAATCAGCCCCTGCCTCAGCGAGTGCCCCTGTATCCACACGTTTGGCTTCAGACATACGTTTGGTCAACTCAATGTTCAATCGGTGCAGTTCACCTTTAACACCCTCGATTTCTTGCTGAATTGCCCGCTCATGTTGACGTTCCAGATCGCGAATGTTAGGCAGTTGCTCCAGAGTCACCGCAGGAAAATGTGACGCGCACAACTCTCGCTCTTCATCCTCCATACCTTGTTGCGCAGTTTGCTGGGCCTTGCGTTCTGCGGCCCGGGCTGAGATGAGTTCCGTATCCAGCCCGTTAGTGACTTTATTGGCGGCTCTGAGCTGCTTATCAATTTCAGATTCAACCGTTTGAGCCTCATCAAGTTTTGCTTTTGCCACGCTGGCGTCGGAATCCGGGTGGTTCAGATTCTCCAGCCGCTCCTTGAGGGCTTCCAGTTGGTTCTTTGCGCCGTGAACATCGATGTTATCGAAATCAATCTGTTGTATTTTCTGGAATGAAATTGCCTGAGTTTGCAAAAGCCCGACCTCGCCTTTTGCAAACTCAAATGCCTCGCTTGCGGTTTTAACCTGCTCCTGGAGCGCGGTAATTTCTTTGGCAAGGAAGTTCAGACGATCGCGGTTATCGAATCCCGTTAACCAGTCTTCATCAAGGCGTCTCTGATCCTGCTTGTCATAAAAACGCTGCTTACCGGACATTAACCCCTGAACCGTCATAGCATGGGGCGTGTCACGCAACTGTTCAGGGCTATCAACACAATGCCTGTCGCTTTCTGCCAGCAGTGCTTTAACGGCCTCTCGCCACGGATGCTCTTTCCACAACAGCTTGCGGGTAAAGCCATCATCGAAAAACCGGACGGGAGAGTGCGGTAATTTGACCTCCAGTAGCCGCACATGCAGACGATTGTTGCGCTGATTGACCCAACGCAGCGCTTCCGGTGCCGATTCTGGCGAAACAAGCATACGCAGCCGGTTACTCCCAACTGCGCGCTCAATCGCACCGCGCCATTGCGCCTCTTCCGGTTTAACCTGGATCAGTTCAGCGACATAAGGCAGTTCAGACTCATCAACGTTCAACGCTTTTGCAAGATCGCTGCGAAACGTCTGATAATTTGCAGGGAGGTTAGAGCCTGGACGACGCGCGATCTCAGCGCGTTCAGTTTCTCGTTCGCGAAGTTCTACGGTAATGTTATGGTTGAGCGCGCTTTTTTTATACAGTTCTTCTTCTTTCAGCTTTATATCACCGGCAAGCTGCTCAAGCCGTCGTTCGACTTCATGCTGATTCGACTCCAGTTGAAGCTGACTCAGGTCAGACGGCAAACCAAGATTGCGGGTCAACTGTTGATACTGGTGCGCCTGAGTCTCTAGACTGCCAAGCGTTTTTTGCCAGTCCTTGATGCGCTCATTCAGATCATCAATGTTTGCGCCACCAGCCTGGTAATAACGCTGCATACAATCAGCAACCACCTTTTTTTGCAGCTCAAGCTGTGACTGTAACCGTGCTTCGCACGATTCTGCCTCACCAAGTTCGGCGTCAAGACGATTGACTTTTTCCCGCCAGAGCTGACTTGCCTGTTGTGCAAACCAGATGGGTAACAGCGATTCCAGCACCTTCCTGTCAGCCAGTTGTCGCTCCTGCTTCTGGTACTTATCCCAACTCAGGGCAACAGGTTGCAAGAACTGCTGCTGTTTGCGCGCCGTTTCCAGCTCCTGATGAATTTCAGTCAGGCCATCAAAACTATTGGCCACTTCCGTTGCGCGATCGAAGGCAGAGTGATCGTCCAATACCAGCTCGCGAAAAATCTCATCAATACTGTTGAGTTGTTTTAACCCTGCCGCCCGATTTAACAGCGTAAATGCGTTTTCCCCAACCTCAAAGAAATCACGCAGGCGCGCCAGATACTGTTTTTTATTCGGGTATGTCCAGAGCCCGGTCGTTTCTTTTTCCATTTGCCTCAGCAATCGTGTACCGCCATCATGGTAAACGTTCAGCCAGTGCTCAAGCGTCTGCCCAGGATTCTCGCTGAACAGCCAAAGCCTTTTCATATCCGTCACGCTGGAACTGGTGGAATCAAACCACAGCAACGCGCCCAGGCGTACCTGTTGCCCTTCACGTTCCAGCGTAGCGGCAACGCCGGTCACGGTTTTACCCGGTCTGGCAATATGCGATTGCGCCTCACCGCCATCGCCGGGGCCTGATACACCGCGCACGTAAGAGATAAGATCCCTGTCGCTTTCATGTCCTCCGGTTGAGGCCAGGTTGTAGCGGGGAGTAGCGCAAAGTAGCGTCATCAAGGCATCGACCAGCGTGGTTTTTCCGCTGCCGGTTGGGCCAATAACGGCAGTACCTTCCTGGTGGATTGCGGCCTGATGCAATCCATGAAAACCGCCCCAGTTGAACAACTCGATGTGGGTAAGAATGAAAGATTCCTTCCCCGCTAGATGAGATACCTGATTCATACATCCTCCTCGCTGCTATCCTTTTCTGACGCGTTATCCTGGGAGGTTTGCCGGGCAATCTGTTCCCGTAACCATGCCAGTAATGCCTGAAGATTAATCGGATCGGCAAGATGGGCAATGATCGGACGAATCACGATCCGCTCATGCGCATCCGGCGATGTGACCAGCCCATGCCCTTTTAATTGATCCAGCAAGGTAAGCAGTCGGGTGCGTTCTTTTGATTCACTCCCCGGATCGCCAAGGTAAATCTGGAGTTGGGGGAGGAGATCGTCGATAGCTATCTGCGCCTGGCCGGCACCAGTTCCACTCTCTTGCTCCCAGGCAACAAAATGCTGGCGCAGTATGGCAACTAATAATGATTGTTCCAGGTTAAGCCGTTGCCGCCTCACCAGAGGGTGTGACCATTCATCCTGCTCTGGCGTTTCATCAAGCCTGACTTTGACATACAGCAGGCCACGAATCTCATCAATACCGATATCCAGATCGAGAGGTTCCAGAATGCGGGTAACCTCTTCCGGATGAGTAAGTAATACGCGGTACAGATTGGGTTTACTGACCTCTTCCAGCAAGCCGTATTTGAGCAATTCCTGAGTCGCTTCGCGTATTTTTTTCAGTGTTCGCATTTCGCTACTGGTTGCCGTTTCCTCAACCGACGAATCGGCAACCTCTTCGTCCAACGGTTCTGGTTCACCGCCTGCATTTGCGGTAACGCTCCGGTTAATCAGTTTGTCAAAAAAGCTCGCCATACCTACTACTCCCAATCAATATCCATTAACGCCTGACTTTCCAGACCAGTAGTGGGCAGATTAAATCGCCAGCGACGCCCTTCCCCATCACTAAGCTCAGCAAATTCGCGCTGCGAATCAATAACCTCGATACCCGCTTCCCTCGCCATACCAATCCAGACGGTGAACGTTTCAAGATCGTGAACCGGGGGCAACAACACCGCCAGTTCAGCCAGACCAACGGGACGATTTTCTTTTGCCAGAAGCAACAGTGTCTGTTGAATCAACGCATCACGATCTAGGCCATTAAAAGCATCCCAGAAATCATCACCAATCTGCGTTAAATCAGCGGCATGGTTACTGAGATCCAATGTCTGTTCTGCTTCGTCATCCACCTCTTTAAAACGTAAACGTTCAATAGCGGGGATACCCGTTACCACTACACCAACGGCAGGAAGAGGAACCTCTTGCTTGCGAATCATCTGACGCTGCCAGTCGAGCTTTAACGCCTGATTCAGAAATTCATTAAGCAGATGACCAACACGGTGATGTTCAGCTGCAAGACCCGTTTTCATAAAACCACGGACATCGCGCTCGCTACGGGCACGTGCCTGAAGTACGGTTTGCGATTCATGGACCAGGCGTTTAACTAGCCAGCGCAAATCGTAACGCTGCAGACGGTTGAGCGCATCGGAAGCCGAGGGATGATTGAGGATTACGCGCAGTCGCTCGCTCATTGCCGTCAACTCAGCTGAATGGCGTAACTGCTGCTGAAAACTGTCGAAGACTCTTCCTTCCGGCGTATTAAGCAGCGCATCCTGATCGTTCAGCAGGCGATCGACTATATCGCCGCGATGATATTGCTCACCGATAATGGATTGCCGAAGCGCACGGTCTGCCTCGCGCCAGGAGTCTTCAACGCGGCGAAAGTCAGCCCTCAGGCTGGAAGCTAAATTGAAGACCTCACGAATATGTTCAACCGCCTGATGCGTTTCCAGCACCTCAATATGCCCAGCTTCTGCCTCCTGTAATTCACGTTCCAGTTCGGCAATACGACGGCGTAAGGTTGAAACTCGGTTTGCCGGATTAGGATTAAGCTGGGTTTCCAGGTTTTCAATTTCTCGCTGTACGATGGACAAACGGGACGCCGTAGAGGTCATGAAACGATTATCCAGAGACTCAACAAACGTAATCGCGACCTCAAGCGCATCGGTGGCGAAGATACGCCCATCCCGTTCGACAATTAAACGGCGTTTAATCCATTCCCGCAGCTCACGACTGGCCTGAAGAGATAGATTGTCCTGATTAATGCCATATTGCTCCTGACTCACATGCTCGACAAGAATGCCGGTAAGAGACTGAATAGCCTCCTCAAGAGGGATACCATCATGTGATTTTTCAAACAGCGTTTTCAGACAACTCAATACCAGCGGTGAACGGCGGGTGGCAAGAAGTATCCAGGCTGGATGCTGATTTTTTGCTGAAATATAATTTTCCGTACGCTGCCTTGTGTTTTCTTCCATATAGCAGAGCCTTCAAAATGCTGGTTGAGGTTCGCGGACTACGATAATTCGCCGTTGCGGATTTTTCTCCAGTAGCCTGCCTTACTTTGCGATTTTCATCACAATATTTCCCCGTTGCTTTTCTCCATTATCAAGAAAAATCTCGGAACCTGTGTGCTATAAGTTAGGGCTAAAGTAACACTGATAACATCCAGAATAACTTTACAAGGCAGGATGCAGGAATGCGTGGTGGAAAAATGCGGAATTTGTGTTAATTCCCTATGATAAAAAGATAACTACTCTGTTTCAAAACAATAAGGGAGTTTTATGGTACAGAACAGATTGCGTGCCGTAAGAATGGGGTTGCAGGTCAATTAAACGAGACAGTCAAACATATCGGAAACAGCGTGTTGCCATAGCGTTCACGCGCCTGAGTCAGGTAAGCCCGCGAGCCATTCACGATGACGTCATTCCCCCGCTGTAGCCAGTCATCAATCTCTATCCCGATACCATAATGGCACTGATGCGCCTGCCAATGGAGCGCGAAGAGACCAAGCTGCTGACGGTTCGCGAACTCCTCTGGGGTCAGCGCAATATGGTTCTCTCCCTGAATTTCAGCGGGACGGGTAATGTACCGGTGCGCCACCAGCAGGCGTGGCAGCGACAACTGGCGTATCGCCCGCAGCAGGCTGTCTTTGCCTGCACCGGAAGCGCCAATGAGGTAGATGAGTTTCGGCATGATCAGAATACCCGCACGCCCTGACGCCACACGCGCATCAGCTTCATCTGCGGCGCGTGCCGTTTGACGAGCAGCAGGTCGGCTCGCCTTCCTTCTTCAATACAGCCGCGATCGTCAAATTGCAGCGCCTGAGCAGGGTTGCGGCTGACCAGCGCCATCGCTCGCGGCAAGTCGTAATCATTGCGATCATCTTCTGCGATCATGAACGCCGCCTCCAGCAGGCTAGCCGGATAATAGTCCGAAGAGAGGATGTGAAGCACGCCCAGCGTCGCCAGATGATGTGCCGACACATTGCCGGAATGCGAGCCACCGCAGATGACATTTGGCGCGCCCATGAGCACGTTCATGCCAACGCCGTTTGCCTGCTGCGCCGCGATCTCGGTGGTAGGGAATTCGGCAATGGCGACGCGATGCTGATGGGCTTCGCTGATATGTTCCGGCGTCGCATCGTCATGGCTGGCCAGCGTAATACCTTTGTCGTGACAAAGACGGACAATGGCCTCGCGGTTCGGCTGCGACCAACGGCGTGAACCGGCCAGTTGCTCCTCCTCAAACGCGGCCATTTGTTCATCATTGAGGTGATACTTGCCTTTGTAATACTGATGATATTTCTCCTGAGAGGAAAATTGCCGCTGTCCCGGAGAGTGATCCATCAATGACGCGAGCGCGACCAGCGGAATATCCGCCAGTTGCTCAAAGAGGGGAAAGGTATCCTGATGCGGCAGTTCGCAGCGCAGATGCAAATGATGATCCGCCCGATTGGTGCCGTGCTGCTGGCTGTGCAATACCGCATCCGTCATGCGCCGCAGGTTCTCAAGCCGATGCCCGCCATCGCGCACGTCCCCCACCGCGACGGCATCCAGCACGGTGGTGATCCCGCTGGAGATAATCAACGCATCGTGATTGCGCATCGCCGCTTCAGCAGGCCAGTTAACGCCGGGGCGCGGCGTGAAACACTTATCGAGATTATCCGTATGTAGCTCGACAAGCCCCGGCAGAAGCCATGCCTGTTCGCCATCCAGCGCACCGGGATGACGGCTGGGCCTGTCGCTGATGTGGTGGATCACGCCGTTGCGCACTTCCAGTGAGCCATGAATGATTTCCCGTGAGAGCACCATATTGACGTTATTAATGATCATTTGCGGTCTCCTGAGCGTTGGAAGCTATCGGCAGCATGTTCCGTTCACTGACATCGTATACAGGCGATCGGCAACCTCCTGACGCACTTCGTCATCGTGAAAAATACCGACGATGGCACACCCTTTGTCTTTCGCATTGTTAATGAGCTGTGTGACAGCCAATCGGTTTTTGGCATCCAGCGACGCTGTCGGTTCGTCTAACAGCAAAATCGGGTAATCACCAATAAACCCGCGAGCAATATTGATGCGCTGCTGTTCACCGCCGGAAAAGGTAGCGGGCGCGAGCGACCAAAGCCGTTCAGGGACGTTCAGATGCGTCAGCAGTTCACCGGCGCGAATCTCGCTTTCCTGACGAGACATACCGCGTTCCAGCAAAGGCTGGATGACCACATTCAGCGTGTAATGCGTGGGATGACGCGCAGAAACTGGCTGACCCAGCCTACGGTTTCACGGCGGATTTCCAGCACATGGCGGGCGTCCGCGTTGACGATATCGACCCAGCGTTCGCGATGGCGTACCCAAATGTGTCCGCCGTCAGGCTGATAGTTGCCGTACAGGGAACGCAGCAGCGTGGATTTGCCACTGCCTGAATGCCCGTGCAGCGCCACACATTCACCGCCTTTCACGGACAGGCTGATGTCATGGAAAACCGGCAATCGTGTGCCCTGCTGGTTATATAACACGAACGTTTTATCAACGTTCTCGATGCGTAATTGCGTATCCATCAAGCGTCCTTTTGTCTGGATTTACAGAATGGAAGAAACGAGCAGTTGGGTGTAAGGATGGCTCGGATCGTCCAGCACCCTGTCCGTCAATCCCTGCTCGACGACTCGCCCACGCTGCATCACCAGCAGACGGTGCGACAGCAGGCGGGCGACGCCGAGGTCGTGCGTCACGATGACGACGGAGAGCTGCATCTCCACCACCAGCGTCCTGAGCAGATCGAGCAGTCGCGCCTGTACCGATACGTCTAATCCGCCGGTGGGTTCATCCATAAAGATCAGCCGCGGTGCCGTCACCAGATTGCGTGCGATCTGCAGGCGTTGCTGCATCCCGCCGGAAAACGTGGTCGGCAAATCATCCAGACGGTTTTCGGGCAGCTCGACGTTTTCCATCCACTGCGCGGCTTTGCTGCGAATATCACCATAGTGCCGATTGCCGATAGCCATGAGTCGCTCGCCAATATTGCCGCCCGCAGACACCGTGGGGCGCAATCCCGCCAGCGGATGCTGCCAGACAATCCCCCACTCGGTGCGTACCAGCGCGCGCCGCTGCCGTTCGCTGATGTCATAGATTGAGAGCGCCTGCTGCCCAGCGTTGCGGTAGATAACCTCGCCTTCCTGCGGCGCCAGACCTGCAGAGATCGCGTTCAGCAGCGTGGTCTTCCCTGAACCCGATTCGCCGACAATCCCTAAAACCTCCCCTGGCCACAGCTGAAACGACACGTCACGGAAGCCTTTTTCCGGCGCATACAGGTGTGTAAGGTGTCGCACATCGAGCAGCGGACTGTCGGATGCATGATGCGCTGTCGTCATGACGGCTCTCCTCCCTGGTTTTGGCGCTGCTGGCAATAGTCGGTGTCGGAACAGACGAACATGCGCGTGCCGTCATCGTCCATCACCACTTCATCAAGGAAGCTGTCGCGTACACCACACAGCTCACACGGCTTGTCCCACTGCTGGATTGTGAAAGGGTGATCGTCGAAATCGAGGCTTTCCACCGAGGTATAGGGCGGAACGGCATAGACTCGCTTCTCACGCCCGGCACCAAAAAGTTGCAGCGCGGGCATCATGTCCATCTTCGGGTTGTCGAATTTCGGGATAGGCGACGGATCCATCACGTAGCGGTGATTCACCTTTACCGGATAGGCGTAGGTCGTGGCGATGTGCCCAAAACGCGCAATATCTTCATAGAGCTTCACCTGCATCACACCGTATTCTTCCAGCGCATGCATTTTGCACGTCTCGGTTTCGCGCGGTTCAATAAAGCGCAGCGGCTCGGGGATCGGCACCTGAAAGATCAGGATCTGATCCTCTTTCAGCGGCGTTTCAGGAATACGGTGCCGCGTTTGGATCAGCGTCGCTTCACGGGTTTTTTCCGTGGTTGATACCTGTGCCACCTTGCGGAAAAAGGTGCGGATCGATACCGCATTGGTCGTATCGTCGGATCCCTGATCGATCACTTTAAGCGTATCGTCCGGCCCGATAATACTGGCGGTGATTTGAATACCGCCGGTGCCCCAGCCGTAAGGCATAGGCATTTCCCGGCTGCCGAATGGCACCTGATGCCCAGGGATGGCGATCGCTTTCAGGATCGCACGCCGTATCATGCCCTTCGTGCTTTCATCCAGATAGGCATAGTTGTATTCCGTATCTGAACCGTGACATTCCGTTTCTGGCTGACTGTCTTTCTGGCGGGAGATCGTTGTCTGGCCCATCACGCGTTACTCCTTGGCACAGACGCGAGGTATTCCTCACGTAGTCGTTTTAATAGCTCCAGCTCTGACTGGAAATCGACGTAATGCGGCAGTTTCAGATGCGAGACAAATCCTGCCGCCTCCACATTGTCAGCATGAGAAAGAACGAACTCCTCATCCTGAGCCGGGCCGCGAATTTCCTCTTGGTAATCTGCGGCCTGAAGGGCGCGATCGGCTAACGCCACCGTGATGGCTTTACGTTCCGAGCGGCCGAATGCCAGCCCGTAGCCACGGGTAAAATGCGGCGCGTCGTTGGCGGGTTTCACAAAGCCGTTCACGGTTTCGCATTCGGTCAGCAAGATCTCGCCAATATCGATGGTAAATCCCACCTCTTCGGCGACGATGCTCACCGTGATATAGCCCGTGCGGATCTCTCCGACAAACGGATGGTTGCGACCATAGCCGCGCTGGGTGGAATACCCGAGCGAGAGAAGAAACCCTTCATCACCGCGAAACAGCTGCTGGAGACGCGATGCCCGCGTGCCGGGGTAACTCGGTGGATCCATCGTGATATCTGGCGGATCGCGATCGTCACTGTTGTCTCGTTCAGGCACGAAGCCCTGCTGAGAAAGGAACTGAAACGCGTGAGGAATGTGTTCACGCATCGCGTCATCCTCATCAACGGCATCAGGCTGCGGCGCGACAGGAGCCTCACCGTCGGCCAGCAGCGAGAAATCCAGCAGGCGATGGGTATAGTCATAGGTCGGGCCAAGTAACTGCCCGCCCGGTAAATCTTTGAAAATGGCCGACACACGGCGTTCAAGGCGCATATCCGGCGTATTAAGCGGCTGACTAATTCCCCAGCGTGGCAGCGTGGAACGGTAGGCTCGTAAGAGAAAGATACTTTCCACCAGATCGCCACTGGCCTGTTTAATGGCTAGCGCGGCGAGTTGGCGGTCGTAAATATTGCCTTCGGTCATGACGCGATCGACGGCTAAATTAAGCTGCTGTTCTATTTGTGAACAGTCTAATTCTGGTACATCCGTGCACCCGCGGCGGCGGCAGGCTTGTAGCTGGTGGGCGGCCTCAATGGCCTTTTCCCCACCTTTGACGGCAACGTACATTAGCATTCCTCCACATGGGTACTTCTGGGGATCGCAAAGAGCTTTTTCCCAGACGTAAAGAGAAAATCCAGTCCTGTCGGGAAGGCATGGGGGCGGTTGCACAGGTAGTCCCTGACGCTACCGGGCAGACGGGGGGAGATAATGCGATGTGTCTTGATACCCGGCCCGGTCAGTTTTAGGCAAGGCCCGTCATGCATCCCCTCCACTTCGACAATAACGGTGGTGGATTTTTCGGGTTCTACTTCGCTGCCGCAGGAGAGCGCCATCAGGTCATAAGAAAAACGGTTTCCACTCAGCAGCACAAAGTCAGCATCGTCGAGCCTCGTGGCGATCGGCACGTTCGTATGCAGGCAGAGCGTGCGCAGCAGCAGCGGGTTACCGATCTTGGGATCGATAAACAGCGGCGTGGTGTGGCTGCTGTCACGGACGACATCGATTCCAGACCGGAGACATTCGGAACTGTGACCAGAGAACCCGGCTCGCTCATGGCCTTCACGATTTTGCGAAAGCAGAGCTGTGTGCCAAATATGGGGTGGGCGAAGCCCGTCATCGTTGTCATGACAAATCATTCCCCCCTGACCAAAGTAAAGAAATTCACCCGGCTGGCCGCGACGTCATGCTGTTGCTGCTCACGACGCGCACGCTGTTGGTCTGCTAACGGCGTGATGATGCGCTCCCATATTTCATGGAAAGAGGATCGGGTTTGCAGGAGTGCATCGATCCAGGCGCACAGCTCGGCATGCGGCTTGTTTCTGCCCGCGATATAGCTGTAGCCGCACGTTCCATCTTCCAGTTGCACCGCCGCGCGGGTCACCGTCATGTCACCCACAATAAAGCGCGGGCCGTCGACCTCCATTCTCCCTTGCAGTTGGATCAAACCGATCTGCGTCGGGCGTAAGAGCTGGTAGTCCGTTGGAAAATGCAGCGTGTCCCAGTGCGCTTCCAGCGCGGCAGGATCGCTGTGAGCGAGAATCGACATCCAGCGTTGTCGCTGTGTTAGCTCTGACATCTAGTCCCTCCCCGCTGGCAAAGTACGTGAGAGATAAGAAAAACAGGCAGTTTGATCCTGAGGCTCGGCCGAGAGATCCGCCGTATTTTGATAGCACTGGCGCGCCGTATCGAAGAATTCGCTTTGAATCGTCGAGCGCTGGAAAAGCGTCTGTGCCAGATCGAGATCTTTCAGGCGAATGGATAACGGAACAGACACGACTTCACGCGGGTTCAGATAGCGATCCAGCATCACTTCCATGTAGGTCGAGCGTCCGCGCCCCAGCGTCAGCGCGTTTGCCAGCACTTCCGGAGCGGTGTCGTGGGCTTCCGCCAGCAATAGCGCTTCCGCCGCCACCAGCAGATGCACCGCCTCACAATAGTTATTAATCACCTTCATGGTCTGCGCGCTGTGGTTACTCGCCATCAGCACATAGCGATCCGACAGGCTGGTGATGACGTCGTTAACCGCGCTGGCAACATCATCCGCACAAGGCCCGACCCAGGCGGCAAGTTTGCCCTGCCGTGCGCCTTCCGGCCCGCCCGACACCGGACATTCCACATAATGCGCGCCGTATTGGTGAAAAAAGGCCTCCATCCAGCGGCTCTCTTCCGGCCCTATCGTGCTGATATTGAGTAACACAGGACGATAGCGGGTCAGCTTCTGTATAACCTCCTCCGACTGAAAAACGTCACGTATCGCCTCCGCATCCTTCAGGCAGATGAGCACAATTTGTTTTTCCTGCGTGAACAGCTGGTGCAGTTCGGGGATGGCTTGAGCACCTTCGGCAGCCACCTCGTTCGCTTTGCGGTGAGTCCGGTTGAACACTCAGAGCGAAAAATGCCGCTGTAATAGTCTGAGCGAGATCACTTTTCCTAATACACCAACGCCAACTAAAGAAACAGAATGAGTCATATCGGCAATCCTTGTCGCTAAGGGGTGGGCAATACTCAGGTATTGCCGCTCATCAAGAGAGTTGAGGAGGTGTATTAAGAAACTGCATAAAGGCATCGCGATTTTGCGCGGGAGAGGTCGCAGGCCGCCCCAGATCGCTGCGATGACCCACGCGGCATTGCACCTCAATGAATTGACTACATTGCGCCTGCAACGCCTGTTGCAGGCGCAGCCTGTAAGGCCTCTTCTGTCTCAGCGTAGTACGTTGCGCCATAGCCGCTGGCGGCAGCGATAGGGGCCAGCGGTAAGCGGGACGCCGCCGTGGGCTGTCCTCCCACGGAGTCATGGGCACCGTTGTTGATAACGATATGTATCAGGTTGCTGGCCTGAGCGGTGTTCGTCAGTCCGCCCATGTGCATCAGCAACGCCCCATCGCCATCCAGACACACGACTTTCCGCTGCGGTTGCGCATCACACAGGCCCAGTGCGATCTGGCTGGCAAGGCCCATTCCACCGACGGTCAGAAAATCTCGCTGGTGCCCTTCCCCGCGCTGTTCACGCAGCTCATAGAGTTCACGGGACAACATGCCCGTGGTGCTGACGATAGGGAGATGAGACGGCAGCACGTTCAGGCAGGCCGCGACGATGGCTTCTCGCCGCATCAGCGTCGATTCAGCCGTTGGGTTGGCAGATGCCGCTGGCGAGGAAAAGGTATTTTTTCTCACCACCAGCGCCACAGGACGGTGTTCATCATGCGCACGCTGGAGCAACGCCTGAATGTCATCCCACGGCGGCGCGTTATGGCCATCCAGCACGATATGCGGAATATCAAGCACAGTGAGCTGAGGCAACGTGACTCGCCCCTGCATGACATGCTGCGGCTCATCGTGCAGTTGCTTACCGCTCTCATCGACTTCACCACGCCAGCCAATAATGAGTAACAGCGGAATGCCATAAACATCCGGCGTAGCCAGAGAGCAGAGGGGATTGATCGCATTGCCCAACCCCGAGTTTTGCATATAAACCACGGGCAGCGTTCGCGTCGACAGATAATGCCCCATCGCCATGCCCACCGCACAACCTTCATTACTCGCGATACGGTGGGCAAGCCCCCCGTTATTACTTCCAATCGCCAGACAAAATGCTTTTAATAATGAATCTGGGACGCCACTGAAAAAATGCACGCCACGTTGAACCAGAAATTCGATAAACTTATTCGGGTCAATCACAATAAACCTCCCCTGCGCATCACGCTGTATTTAATAGCGATGATAACGCCTTGGCTTTTTCATTATGTGGCACGGATAATTAGGGGCAATATAATGGTGTTGCTTCAACGACAGCAATAAGCCTATAGCGCTAAATAATAGCGTTATAAAATAATTATACTGACACCCTAATAAAGGGCGTTATCGCGTGCCGGGTATCAGATCCAGAATGTCTTTTATCGACATGCATTTATCCTCAACTTCCAGCGTTCGACCATGCTTGAGGATTTCTGGCAGAATGGATTTCATGGCAGGATATGCCGCACGTAACATATGGTTGGCGTAAATAACGATATTGAACCCGCTATCAATCAGCTGATCGAAAGTAATATCGTTAAAACTGGTTGGAACACAAACCAACGGTAAATGTGGGTAATGTTCGCGGAATTGTCTGGCGAACGTTAATATCTCAGAGGGGTTCTTATGCCGACTGTGAATCATAATGCCATCAGCACCGGCATCAGCATAATGCAGGGCGCGGTTTAGTGCATCCTCCATACCGACGTCCAGAATCAAGCTCTCAATACGGGCGATCAGCATAAATTCGGGCGTCAGCTGTGCTTTTTTGGCCGTGGTAATTTTTTCGCAGAAATCCTCTATAGAAGCCTGCGTTTGCTTTACATCGTTGCCAAATAAAGAGTTCTTCTTCAGACCCGTTTTATCTTCGATAATCATGGCGGAAATACCCAGATTTTCGGCAGCCCGAATGCGGTGAGCCAAATGCTCCGTTTGTCCGCCGGTATCGCCATCAAAAATTAACGGACGAGTGGTAGCGTCGAATATTTCCGTAATCGCATGGAAACGATGGCTGATATCCACCAGCTCGGTATCGGGTTTTCCACGCAAGGTCGAATCCGTGAGTGAACTCGACCAAAATGCATCAAATTGATAATGAATATCGCCATCTTCATAAGCGGCTTGTTCTATTAATAAAGCAGAAAGCGGACTGTGAGTCTCCATCACACGAATGCCTTTTTGCTGCTGTAATAATTCACGGAGCGCACTGCGGCGTGAACCCGGTGTGCACCCCTTATAGGAATCCGTTGGGGTATGATTCGATAAAATAATAGACATGGTTATCTCCTATGTACCATAGAGTTGGGGGTATACTTTCCCTAGTAAACCAAGCGCAACAATCACAAAACCACGCAACGTTATATTTATTTCAATTAAATATACCAACAGGGTGATTCTATTCTTTGGAAACAACACTTCAATAGGGGTAAAAATTTTTTGTTTATTTTTTAATTTCACCTACCTTATTGAAATGGAATCGATTTGAACGAGAATAAAATTAATAAAACAGGACATTACTTAACGCACATGACTTTATTCATACTAAAAAACTAGAAATTTAGTTTTTTTTGGTTATTTAATTCGATACACAGCGGCTACGTCATGGGGAGAGAGAAAGGAAGTCGAACTCTTATGCATGCTCATCGCTGAGCCTATCACTCGCAGGTAAACCATTAGGATGAGAAATCGACAATATTTTCAGGTTATCATGAACTTATGACAATCTGATTTCTGTTTCACGATTGCGGTGTGACACGATATCAAAGCCTGCCTCTTACCCCCTTCCCCATTTACACCGTTTTAAACGATTATTTACATTTATGTAAATAACACTGTCTGAATACCGGTTTGTTGGTATAACTGTAATCATTATCAAGTAGATACAACACAGTAATCCCCCGAAATCTTGCCTGCACATGCCGCTGGTCACGCGCGATGTTGTCGGCATGATGACTCAACAACAGGCTAAGAATTTACGCTATGACATCAATTTCTGACTCACTCACCGCATTGGTTAAGCGTCGTGCGCAGGTGCGCGACATGTTCGCGACACATCAATTCGATGCGCTTGATACCTTGCTGGAACAAGAACATCAGGTTTGGCTGGACGGCCCTAATCTGCCTTATACCTATCTCTGGCACGTAAATTCTCTCTTTGACCCAGCAGTACCTGATGCCGATATCCTGTCGCATTTACAGTCCTGGGTTGCCGCCTACCCTGAAAGCTATCACGCGCATCATCTCACCGGGCAATATTGGGAGAACGCCGCCGCGCGGATTCGTACCTCAAACGGCGGAGAATATGTCGAAGACGATCGCTGGATGGGCGCGGAACTGGCTCGCGATCTGGGCGTCGCGGCTTACCTGCGCGCCAGTGCGCTACATCAGCGACCTGCCCTGACCTTTTCACGTCTGTTTCGTCTGACCTGCTATTTAGGCGAACCACAGTGGCTGGGTGTCCTACTGCAAGGCGGTGAACCGCTGACCTACGCACAGCGTCAGGCGCAGATTGAGCCCGAGCTTTGGGAAGCAGGTCTACAGCATCTGCGTAATGAAGGTGCACCCGCGTTTGTTGAGCTTCCTGTCGCGTTGCCCACTCCTCTGCCAGCCAGAGAAGAACACGAATGGGAAGAGCCCATGCACTACTGGCTGCGCGTCACCTTAGCCACTCGTCCCCAAGACTTAGCGATTCGCAAAGAGTGCGTTTACTTCCTGTATCCACGCTGGGGCGGTAGCCATGAGGCAATGGCGCAATTTATTGATGGACCACTGTGTGAAGCACTGACAGAGGCGGAACGTAACAGCCTACGCGTGACGCAGTGTTGGGACTACATTGGCTATGACGTGCTCTTGCCCGATGCCCAGGACACGGAAAATGTGGCGTACTGCCGAAAAACCTTCGACTGGCTGCTGACGCTTGAACTTGATGTGGATGTTCGGGCTAAAGTCCTGCGCAAATATGCCAGCTTCCTCAGCACGTATGCGCGAACTGAAGAAGATGGCGAGATCCACTGGAATAAGGTCGATATGCAGAAGGCCTATGACCTGATGGTTGAAGCCTGGCAGGTTGATCTTCCTGAATCACATCCTGATGAGGGCATGCTCGACACCTTAATCAGCTGTGTGAATTTTGCCGGTATCGAAGATAGCTTTAATTTAATGCCAAAATTTCTGGAACGCTGTCAGGCGTGGGCAGACTCAGCGTATGAGACCGCTATCGCCGCGCTCGCCAGTAAATTTGGCTTCTACGGTATCGCAAAAGGCCAATTTGATAGCGATGCGCTGCTCGCACGTTGCCGCTTCATGAAATCAGATACAAACTTCGGTCAGGCGGCCGCTAACTTGTTCGAATCCGTTTCCGAAGAGGCAGGGGTCTTTCTTTTACACGAAGCCGCGAGCTGGGGGGAAGTCTCCTCAATGGCATCACTCGGTGACCTCTACTCCGGCTATCTATCACGTATGCACGGCCGCGACCCTTCACCTTATGAAGATCACGAAAAATCACGCTATTGGAAGGAAGTGTCGGCGGAGAAAGGCCATGTCGTTAGCATGTACAACGTTGCCTATAATCTGATCAATGAAAATGACACGCTGACACCGGAACAGTACCAGCGTGCCAGCACACTGCTGTTTAGCGTACTGCGTAGCCCTAATCTAGGCAGAACCGTGTGGCAACGCTCGGCAAGAGAGCTCAGTACTCTCTGGTTGTTTAGCAACCTCCCAGAAGATCAGACGCGCTGTGTGGATGTCGTCCTGCCCGAATTATGGGACGACGAAGATGATGATAACCGCGACTATGCGGCAGGTTACTACGCGTATGCTTTCCGTAACGGGGCGGGCGTCGCCCAGAATAGCTACCTGGCCAAAGTGTGGATCGACCGTGCGCTAGAAATCAGCCCCGATAGCCAGTACAACCACGATCGTGCGAATGAAATCTATCAGCGGAGCGGCATGCTGGGCGGCGTTCGCGCCAAAATGGGCTTCAACCGCGACAAAGCAAAAATGGATGCGCGTGGACGTGCAATCACGTTTGGCGATGACGCCCGTCAGGAGTACCAGTAGGCTTTCCCCATCGTGCTGTCTCTTAGTCACATTTTATGTGAACGCGGAGATAGTTTCGTGCGCCACAATACCGTCATTTTCATGCTACCTCGTAGCACGCGCCCGACACAGGGCGGCTCAGTCGCCGTCGCCCTGTGAACCCTGGCTTTTGGCTAAATTATGTCGCTGCGCGATGCCTTCGTCGGTATCAGGCTTAACGGACCGCTTGCGACACGCTCCCAGCGTGGCGCAAGCTTTCGCCGCGTCCATGCGGCTCATCCTAAGCCTGCTATCGCCTCAGCATAATTTTTTACGCCAGATAACGGCCAACTCCGATTTCGCTCCCTAATTATTTGTGTATTAGGAAACCGCTCATCGCGGTGAAAGGGCAGCACCGCTGCCCTACTTACCGTCAGACATCCGTCAGGCGCTTGCGATCGACCTTACCGCTGCCAGTTTTGGGCAGCTTGTCGAGCACCACAATGCGTCCCGGCACCATGTAAGCCGGTAAGAACTGATGCAGCTGTTTACGCAACGCCAGCTTGGTCATCTCCGAGCCGGATTTATATTCCACGTAGCCGACCAGCACCGCCTCATCTCCCTCGCCCTGAAGTTTGACGGCCGCATCCTGCACCTGCTCGATCCGCTTCAATTGTGCCTCGATCTCCCCTAACTCGATGCGAAATCCCCGCAATTTCACCTGATCGTCGAAACGCCCCAGATACTGATAGCGATCGTCCGCCAGCAGCCGGACTTTATCGCCAGTGCGGTACATTCGCTGTCCAGACTCCGTCTGCTGAATAAAACGATCCTGCGTCAGATCGTCACGCTGCCAGTATCCGCTGCTCAACGCTTCACCGAGAATGCACAGTTCGCCGACCATCCCTTCCGACAGCGGATGACGATCGTCATCGATCACCAGATGCTGATAGCCCGCCAGCGTGTTGCCCAGCGCGACCGTGTGCTGATTCTCCAACTCGGCGCCATCAATCTGCGCCATCTGCGACCAAATTGTCGCTTCGGTTGGTCCATAGCAGTTCCACAGTGTCTTACAACGGCTGACCAGACGCTGCGCCAGTCGCAGATCCAGCGCTTCACCGCCGCACAGCGCCACCAGATCGGGTTTGCCCTGCCAGCCCGCCTTGAACATCATGCGCCAAAACGCGGGCGTGGCCTGCAATACGTTGATCTCCGGCCTAGCCTGCAAATACGCCGCGACCGCCTGCGGATCTTTGTATTCCTCATGCGTAGTCAGATGCTGCACGCCGCCAACCCACAGCGGCGCAAACACTTCCAACATGGAGATATCAAACGCCAGCGTAGTAATCAGCAGCCAGTTGGCGTTATCCGTTAAAGCCAGTCGCTCTACGCTGGCATGAATAAAGGTTTGCAGCGCCCGCTGACCAATCACCACGCCCTTTGGTTTCCCCGTCGAACCGGAGGTAAACATCATGTAGGCCGCGGTTTCCGGTCCGCCGGCCCGTGCCAACTGTACGCTCGCCGTGGAATCGCTGGCGGCATACGGTAAATCACACAGGTTCAGTATCGGGCAATCAAACGCCAGCGAACCGCCGGTATAGCCGTCCTGCAAGACCGCTGCCAGCGCCGCTTCCTGCTGAATCGCCTGTAGACGCTCTCCCGGAAAATCCGGCTCCAGCGGCACAAACGTCACCTGAGAAAACAGGCAGGCCAGCAGCGCCGCCACGGTGTCAGGCTGACGGCTAAGATGCAGCCCCACGCGCTGACCGGCCGTCACCCCTTGCGACGCCAGCGCCTGTTGAATCAGCGCCACGCGTTGCAGCAGTTCCCGATAGCGAATTTCGCGTTCCTGAAAGGCAATCGCCACACGATCCTGACGCGCTTCCTCAGTAAGACGCGCCAGCAGTTCATCGTGCAACGCCAGCGTCGTCGCCCTGTGCGGTAGCGGTGCCACCTGCGGGCTGAGGCGAATCTGTGCCAGCCGCTCCCAGCGCGGAGTCAGCAGGCCATCAAGTAGCTGCGTGAGATCGCGGGCCATACGCTGTAGCTGCCGATTGTCGAACTGCCCATCAGGCGCGGTCAGAATGACCCGATCGTGCTGAACCTGCACGATGAGCGCCACATTCTGAGCTACGGCAGGTAACGATGCCCTCTCCCCCACAATCAGCAGGCTGCTAAACAGCGCATGCTGGCTATCTGCGGCCGGAATCTCTGGCGCAGACTGCGGATCGCACGACGATCCCACGGCGGTGATCCACTCGCTGACGAGACGATCGCGCTGTTGAAAATGCACGATCAGCGGCCTTACGCTGTCAGGAAGATCGCCCGTGACGAGCGCCGCACACACCTGCTCTTCACCGCTGTATTTGTACAGCAGCCAGCTCCACGCCGCGCTCACCAGCGACGTGGGATAGTGCTTAACCAATTCACTGCTGTGCCGCTGTTCACCGTGCGCGGCCCCCGCCCGCTGCCCGAAGGCCGTGGGTTGTTGGATATCCGCCAGCGGATTCCCCACTGCTTCATCGTTCCCTGTCATGACAGCGTTTCCTCATTGGCGGTAACCCTCGACTGTGCCAGATGCCCGCTCAGCGCCTGCGGTGACGGGTAGCGCTGTAAAAGCGCCACGCTCACCGGCTGCGCTAACGCGCGGCTTAATGCCTGTGCCAGCGCAATACGCTGGAGCGAATCAACGCCGCTTTCACACAGCGTCTGCGACCAGAGGCCGAATTCATTGAGATGTAGCGTTTGCGCCCACACGCGCAGCAGCGACTGGGCTGATGGCGTATCCGGCTGGCTAATACCGCTATCTGCCACCGTTTTCTGCGCAACCACCGAGCCTGTCGCTTTCTCATGCCCGATAATCTCGGCTGGCTGCTGCGGTGAGCTATTGATTAGCGCGACCACTTCGTCATGCCAGCGCATCAGCACCCGACGCGCCTGCGCACTGTCCAGCACATCAGCGTCAAACTCGAAGCGCAGCAGCATGCAGCCCGCCTGCTCACGCACCACCAGATTCAGCGGTATCTCGACTTTTTCATAGGCGGCGGAGAATTCGGGAGATAACCGATGCGGATCGTCAGCGCGTTGGCCCTGTTCTGCTTTTGCGCCGGGCCGATTTTCATTAACGGGATAGTTTTCATAAATAAACAGGCTGTTGAACAGACGCGCACGTCCGGCCGTCAGCGCAATCAGCGACTGCGTAGCATGCTGATTCATCGCCATCAGCTCATTCTGCAACTGCACCAAATGCTGTTGCAGCGATACCGGCTGCTGCCAGCTCAGTGCCAGCGGCAGGCTGTTGATGTACAGACCCACGCTGCTCGCCACGTCCTCCACCGGACTTTCCCTGCCCGACAGCACGTTTCCGACAATGCTGACCGCATCGCCGGTCGACCGCGCCAGCAGCCGGTGCCAGGCGTATTGCGCGATAATGCTGTGCGTGACGCCTACCTCGCGGGCAAAAGCGATGAGTGCAGCCTGATCCTGTTCGTTCAGGCTCACGCCAGTGACCTGCGGTTCAACCTGCGTCAGATGCTGGCTGAGATCGGCGCGTTTCCCCGCCGCCGCAAACAGCATCGCGACATCGTTCGTCTGCGCCAGCAGCGGCTGCCGTTGCTGCCAGAAAGCCTCGACAGCGGACTGCTGCGCCACGGCATGCCGCGCATAATCCACATAAGCACGATCCACCTGAATCGCGGATGTTTCGCCGTGCATAAATGTTTCACCGTGCATTAATGCCTGATAATCACGGTGTACCGCGCCCAGCAGCTGCGGGCCGCTCCAGCCATCAATCACGCTGTGGTGACAGCTCAGGAGCACCCGATAATCCTGTTCACCCAAACGGAAACAGGCAATACGCAACAGCGGCGGCTGCGACAAGTTAAATCCGGTGCGTAAATCCTGCTGGCGATAGCGCTCGATGACAGCCAGTGGATCGGCCTCCTGCGCCACATCCTGATAGTAGAAGGGCAGGTCTGCCTGCGTCACAATCACCTGCACGCTGGCATGTTCGCTTTCCAGCGCGGCACGCAGCGCCGGGAAACGCTGAATCTGACGTTGCCATGCCTGACGATAGCCTTCCACATCCAGCGCCTGCGCGTAGCGAATCGGCGTTTGCAGATGATAAGCATCGTCCTGCGGACAGCGCAGACGGTGATACAGCATCGACTGCTGAAGCGATGACAGCGGCAGCAGCGTGTCGATGTCATAACGCTGCGACAGGCTGTCGAGTTGCGTCTGGCTAAGCGTCACCGCCGGAAAGTCGCTGGGGGTAAAGACAGTGCCGTGACGTAGCTGTGCCAGACAGGCCTCCGTCAGCGCACGCAGATTCTCCGTGAACCGCGCCATCAGACGTTCGCTGTCGCGCTGGTTGAGGCAACCCACCTGACGCAGCGTCAGCTGTCCGCCCGCAATACCGCCGTGAAGGCTGATAACCTCCGCCGGTTTATTCTCCGACGAAACGCAGCCTCCCGGCGCGACATCCACCGGACGCCACATGCCAGCCGCCTGAACCGACAGCCCGAGATAGTTGAATACAATCGGCGATAGCGTCAGCGAACCGCCCTGCGGGTGATGGTAGCGCAGCGGGTTAAACCCGACGCCTTTATCCGGCACCTGACGCAGCTGTTCCTTGCTGGATTTAATCAGGGAAGCCCAGTCGGACCGATCTTGCAGACACACCGGATAGGTGCTGGTAAACCACCCCACCGTGCGGCTGACATCCAGCGTCGGATCAATCGCCTCGCGACCGTGTCCTTCCAGCATGATGCGGGCTTTGTCGCCCCAGCCGAGATCGTTTAGCGTACGGGTCAGCGCCGCCAGCAGCAGATCGCTGACGTCGGTATTAAAGGCACGATTGGCCTCACTCACCAATTGGCCTGTGGTTTCCGCGTCCAGCGTCAGCATCGCGGCGCTAGCCAGGCCCTGCGGATCTTTCGCCGCCAGCAGCGCAGTCTGATCCACGCCGTCTTCCTGCGCCTGCCAGTACGTCAGCTGTTCCGCATGTTGTGTGGCGTAGTTTTGCAGTGCCGCCCCCCACTGGCGATAGCTCGACGTTTTCGACAGCAGCGGTTCACCGAGGTACAGCCATTCCAGATCGTCGACCAAAATGCGCCAGGACACGGCATCAATCACCAGATGGTGGAAAGCGAGGAACACAGCCGTGTCCGCCTGCGGATGGTGGCGTACCAGTGCGGCGGCCATCGTTCTTCCCTGCGCGGGATCGAATTCACTCTGCAATGCGGTAAACGCCTGTTGCAGGCCGTCGTCACCGAGCTGGCGATAATCCAGCGTCGACACCGCAGGGCAAGGCACATCCGTCAGATAGCGCTGTCCGTCGGCATCACAGGCCAGACGCAACGCGTCATGCTGCGCCATCAGCGCCTGCAACATCGTAGTCAGGCGTTCAGTATCCACGTCCGGCAGTTGGATCATCGCCGCCTGATTCCAATGCTCAGGACGTGCCAGCGACTGCTCCATAAACCAGCGCTGAATCGGCAGCAGCGCGAATTCGCCTTCCAGCGTGCCCTGCTCCGCGACAATCCCGGTGTCGCGGTTATTCTGCGCCAGTACGCGACACAGACGCCGTACGCTCTTCGCCTCGAAAACGTCTTTCACCGTGCAGACATAGCCCGCGCTACGCAGGCGCGTCGTCAGTTGAATACTGAGGATGGAATCACCGCCTAAGCGGAAGAAATCATCCTCAACGCCCAGCGGCGTATTCAGCACGCTGCGCCAAATCGCCAGTACGTCCGCTTCCAGCGGATTATCGGCTTCACCGTCGCATTCCCTTGTCTCCAGCACTGGCGGCAGCTGTTTCGTATCCAGCTTGCCGTTTGGCGTCAGCGGCATGTCTTCCAGCAGAATCAGTCGGAAAGGCACCATGTATTCTGGCAGGTGCTTCGCGACATCAATCAGCACCGCAGCAGGTTCTGGGCTGCTGCTGTCCGATTTCACCGTGCCATAGGCAACCAGCGCCGGACGGTTCCCGACCTGTGCCACAACGACTTTCACCTGCTTCAGCGACGGACATACTGCCGCCAGCTGTGCCTCAATTTCACCCGGCTCAATGCGGTAGCCGCGCAGCTTAATCTGCTCATCAATACGGCCACAGTATTCATAGTCGCCGTTGTTCAGCAGTCTGGCCTTATCACCCGTGCGATAAATACGCAGAGTCGCCGTGCTCTGTTCGGTGTTGTTCACGTCATTCAGCGTGATGTGCTCAAAGCGGCTGGCGGTCATCTGCGGCTGGTTGAGGTAACCGCGCGCCAGCCCAAGCCCCGCAAGGCACAGTTCACCCGGCACGCCCGCCGGACACAGTTGCCCTGCTGCGTCCAGAATCAACGCCTGAATATGGGCGATGGGTTTCCCGATGGTGATGGGCTGACCTTTACGCAGACGGGTGCTCAACGCGGTAACGGTACACTCCGTCGGCCCGTACATATTGTACAGTGCGACCTTATCAGCCCAGTTTTCCACCACGGCATTCGGACAGGCTTCACCGCCCATGCCAATGGCCTGAATGCCGTTAACGTGCTGTGGATCGAGAATCGACATCAGCGCCGTCGGCAGGATCAGATGCGTCGCCCCCGCCTGTTCCGCCTGCACAATCGCCCGATCGTTGGGTTCGCCAAACGCCAGCGTGCCACCGCTGCTCAGCGGCAACAGCGTCGTCATGTTACCGGCATCAAACGAGAGCGACATGCAGTTGAACATGGTACTTTGCGGCGTGAACGCGATGCGATCGCGATGATCGTCCAACAGATTGATCAGCGAACCGTGTTCGATCATGACGCCCTTCGGCAGACCGGTCGATCCCGAGGTGTAGATCACCTGTGCCAGCTGCTGTGCATGGCGCGGAATGGCTGGCGGTTCATCGCCCGGCAGATCGTGCCACTGCGCGACAACCGCAGGATCGGTCAGATCGATGCACTGTTCGGCAGACCACTGCGCCAGCTGTTGCCCATCGCCGCCGAGAATGACGGCAAGATTGGCATCGGTAATGATGTGACGCAGCCGCTCAGGCGGATAGTCAGGATCCAACGGCACATAGGCAGCACCCGCTTTCCAGACGGCCAGCAGCGCAATGACAAAATAGCGATCGCGCTTCGCCAGCACGCCAACCAGCGACTGTTCACCCAGCCCCTGACGGTGCAGCCAGTGCGCAAGCTGATTCGACTGCCTGTTCAGTTCAGCATACGTCAGCGTATCGGTGCGCTGTTCGCCATCAAAGGCTATCGCCAGCTGCTGGGGATCGCGCTGGGCGATGGCTTCAATCACGTCGGTTACCGTCAGCTGCGGCTGCGGATAGCTACGCGGTAGCTGCTGACTCTCCGCCAGCACAGCGGCAAAGCGATCCGCTTCCATCAGCGGCAGATGCCAGACATCGGTTTCCGGTGCCTCAACCACGGCCTCAATCAGTCGGATAAAACGGTCGGCGTAATACTGGATCGTCTGACGCTCAAACAACGCAGTGGCAAACAGCCAGTCCAGCCGCACCTCGCCCATCAGCTCCGTCACCTTGACCGAAATATCGGTCTTGGCAGGCAGCACCGGCGACGTTTCTTCCGCCGCATCACAACCGGGGATCAGATCGTCAAAATCCACTTTGGCCTGATACACCAGCATTACCTGGAAGATCGGGTTGATCGCGGTGGTGCGATCGGAGCCGATCGCCTCGCTCAGTGCCTCAAAACGGTAAAGCTGATGATCGAAAGCCGACAGATCCTGCTCACGGCAGTATTGCAGGTAATCGACAAAGCTCTGTTGATCCTGCAACTGGGTGCGCAGCACGATGGTATTAACGAAGAAGCCGACGACATCTTCGATATCCGGCCGCTCGCGGTAGGCCAGCGGTGAACCAATGACGATATCTTTCTCGCCGCTGATTCGCGCCAGCATCAGGGAAAACACCGCATGCAGGCCGATAAAATTAGACGTGTTGTAGCGCTGACACAGACGCTTAAATTTATCCCACAGATCGTTGTTGATCGCGGAGAAGATCACCTCACCGCCGCTGTTCTGGTGTGCCGGACGCGGTTTATCCAGCGGCAGGCTGTGCACCTCAGGGATCCCCGTCAGCCGCTCAACCCAGAACGGTTTGAATTCGTTGTGGTAATCCAGAAATGACGCAGAATTGAACCAGTGTGCGTAATCGATATAGTTAAGCTGGGTCGGCTCGACGGGATGAGGCTGGCGGTTTTGACAGGCCAAAAAGGCCGGTTTGAAGTCCGCAAATAGATTCTTCACCGACCAACCGTCGGAAATAATATGGTGCTGGGTGATCATCAGAACGTGCACTCGCTCGCTCATTTTCACCAGCCGCACGCGGGTGAGATCGCCCGCCGTGAGATCGAACGGGCGGCTGATTTCCGCTTTCACCTGCTGCTGCAAGCGCGCTTCCCGCTCGGCTTCCGGCAGCAGTGAGAAGTCATCATGCTGTATCACAAACGGTTGATAGGCATCGATACGCTGTTCACCCTTGCCCTGTTCATTGACCACAAAGCGGGTGCGCAGGCTGGCATGGCGCTGCGCCAGCGCATCAAAGGCAAACTCCAGCGCAGCCACATCCAGCGTGCCGGTCAGGCGAAAATAGACCGGCATATTGTAGAGGTGTGACTGCTCTTCGTACTGTTCGATAAACCACAGTCCGCTTTGCGATGACGACAGCGGGCCAGACGTGGCATTTTGCGGCGTGATGGGTCGCTCAAACGCCTGCTGCGCCGTCAGGCAGCGCACAATGGCGTCTTTGTTTTCCTTAATCGTGCGCCCAATGTCTGCCGTGATCGCGTCTTTGTTGGACTGCGAAATCAGCTGTCCCTGTGCATTCAACGCCAGACGAACGCCCTGCCGTTCCAGCTGCTTTAACAGCGTTACGATATCTTTCATGACTTGTCACTCTCTCAGCAAATCAGGCCGTCAGCGTTGCCCCGCCATCCACCACCACGTCCTGCATGGTGATGTGGCTGGCCAGATCGGAAGCCAGAAAAACCACGGTATTGGCAATCTCTTCCGGCTGAGCAATCTTGCCCAGCGGAATCCCCAGTTTGTACTGGTCAGGAAAGCCCGCGATAGTGCGCTGTTCGGCATCAGCGCTGTGCCACATGCCGCGCTGCATCGGCGTATCCGTCGAGCCCGGCGACACCAGATTGCAGCGCACACCGTAAGGTGCCAGCTCCAGACCGGCACAGTGAGACAGGCTGGTGAGCGCCGCTTTTGAAGCGCAGTACGCCGCCATCTGTAGACGGGGAACATGCGCAGCATTGGAGCCCACGCATACAATCGCGCCACGGCGCTGCTGCTTGAAATGCGGAACCAGTGCGTTCAGCAGGTAAAACGCACCAGAGGCGTTGACGTTAATGCACTGGTGCCAGTCGTCCACGCTCAGCGCGTCGATGTCACCCAGGCGCAGAATCCCGGCGGCGTTGACCAGCACGTCGAGCCCTGTTTCCGCCAACTGCTGGCGACAGACCGCCGCCACGCTGTCCGGTTCGCTGATATCCAGCGTCACACAGGTAAACGGATGATCGTAATGTCGGAATGCGCGGTCGAAGCCGATCACGTTCGCGCCCAGTGCGACAAACTGGTGGGCAATGCTTTCGCCAATGCCGCTCGCCGCACCGGTGACCCAGACGGTCTGGCCGCTGAAATCAAACTGAAGAGGTTGTGCCTTGTTCATCTTTTCCCTACCACACCATTTCCACGCTGTTTTCATCCTGTGACAGCCTGTCGTCGAGATAGCGGCAGAAGTCGCTGAGCTGGGGATGATCGAACACATCAGACACCTTGATGCTGACGGAAAATTCGGCGGCCAGACGGTTGACGATCTGGATGGTCTGCAACGACTGTCCGCCCAGTTCGAAGAAGTTATCCCGCGATTGGATCCCCGACACGCCGAGGATCTGCTGCCAGATGGCGCTAACCCGATTCTCGGTTTCGCTGGCTAACGCCTGCGCCGGTGCCTCATCGCGGTATTCCGCTAATAGACGCTTGCGATCGACCTTGTTGGAGCCCGTTTTCGGCAACTGGCGGAAGGCGCGATAATCGGTCGGGATCATCGCCGGCGGCAACACGCTGCCCAGACGCTGTTTCAGCGCACGCGCATCAATCTCGCCAGCTTTCGTGGCGACAAATGCCACCAGACGCCGCACGCCGTTGGGGTAAACAATGCCCTGCACGCAGGCTTCATCAACGTCCGGCTGCGCCAGAAGATGGGCTTCGACTTCCCCTGGCTGAATCCGGTAGCCGCTGATTTTAAATTCGTTGTCCATACGTCCGAGGTACAGCAGTTGTCCTTTTTCTAGCCGGACTCTGTCACCCGTGCGGTAAGCCGGAAGATCCCGATCGCCCACCGCTATTTGCGTAAACGCCGTGTGTTCTGTACCGATGTAACCCGCCGCCAGCGTTGGCCCCAGCAGCACCAGTTCCCCTTCTGCCGCAGGGCGGTCGCCCGCCGCCAGAATCAGCGCGTTGACACCCGCCAGCGGCAGACCGATAGGAAGCTGCGCCACATCGGCAGGCTGCGTTTGCAGATCGCAACTGGTCGCCACCACCGTGGTTTCGGTTGGGCCATAGGTGTTGATTAAGCGCAGCGTGTTCGGTGCCTGACGCTGCCACTGCGCCAGCTGTTCGGGGTACACCGCTTCACCGCCGATGATGATGGCACGTAGTGCGGAAGGCATGGTCAGCGTGCCGGTTTTCAGCCCCACCACCCACTCATTCCAGAATGCGGTCGGCAGATCGAGCAACGTAATCGCCTGCTCTTCGACCTGCTCGACAAAGGTCGGAATCGACTCCAGCATCTCATCGGTACGCAACACCAGCGTCGCACCGCTGGTCAGCGTGGCAAAAATTTCTTCGATGCTGGCATCGAAATTGAACGGGGCAAATTGCAGCACGCGATCCGCCGCTCGCAGGCCGTAGCGCTGACGTGCCGCCGCCGTGAAGTGATCTAACGCGTCAGCGCCGATCTCCACACCCTTCGGCAATCCGGTCGATCCTGATGTGAACATGACATAGGCAATCTGCCCGTCTCTCGCTTCCACAGGCGGCAGCGCGGCAGCCTGTGCGCTGGATGACAGAAGATGCCCCGCCAGAACGATCTCGCCGGAAAAGACCGACGCCAGCCGATGCTGGTAGTCCGCCTGCGTCACAATCGTACGCAGCTCGGCAATCTGGATGATGTGCTGCTGACGTTCGTGCGGCTGTTCAGGATCGAGCGGCACATACACCGCGCCGCACTGCATCACGGCCAGCAGGCAAATGATGGTTTCCGGGCTGCGGTTCAGCATGATGCCGATGCGTTCACCGGGCTGAACGCCGCGCTCATGCAGCGCCGCAGCAGCCTGACCGCTCAGATCCAGCAACTGCTGGTAGCTGTACTGCCGGTCGCGCTGCGTCAGCGCTGGATGATGCGGGTTTTTACGCGCCTGCTTGGCAATCGCCGTCAGAACCGGTTCGACAAAAGGTTCAGGCTCGCGGCTGGTGATCAGCGCCAGTTCGCGTTCTTCACGCAGCCAGCGTCCCAACAGCTCGCCGCTGGTCTGCTGCGGCTGTGCCAGCCAGCGTTGAAGCAGCGTGAACAGCGTTTCCTGCAGGCTGGCAAGCGCTTCTGCGCTGTAACAGGCCGGGTTGGCATCAAAATCCAATACCGGTGTGCCATCGGGTTTGAAGTGGATCTCGATCGTCAGATCTTCTACCGGTCCGGCGCTGAGATTCAGCGTGCTGGACGACAGCGATCCGTAACTGAGCGGATGATCGAACGGCATGATATTGATCAGCGGGCCGAAGAGCCGCTGTTCACCGCCGACGCGGTTCAGATCGCGCCGTAAATGCTCATAGCGATAATGCTGATGACGACGCAGCGTGCGTTTGGTGCGGGCAACCTGCTGTGCCAGTGTGACAAAGTCCGCCTGCTCATCCACCTGAATGCACAGCGGCACAATATTCATCTGCATGCTCGGCACCGTCAGCGAGGCGGAACCGATACGGTTCATCACCATCATGCCGAACGTCAGTCTGTCGCTGCCGGACACCAGCTTGAGGTGCGTCGCCAGCATCGCCAGAAACAGATCCGGCCAGCTGATTTTATTGCCTTCACACAGCGCGGTCAGCGGCTGCCAGATATTCGTCGGCAACACGCTGCTCTGGCGTAAAAAACGCGCCGCAATCGGTGCTTTCTTCTCGCTGAAACTGGCCGGTTCCGGCATCGCGTTCAGCGTTTCCAGCCAGAAATCGCGCGCCTGCGCCGTCTGCCCGCTGGCATCGCGCTGCTGTTCTTCTTCCAGCACTTCGCTGAACGGGCCGAACTCCGCCACCGCCACGGGTTGCCCCGCCGTCAGCGCGGTATAGATCTGGGCGATGCGTTGAAACAGCATCGTCGTGCCAAAGCCGTCCAGCGCAATGTGGTGCACGCAGCTGTAGAGAAAATCGCGCTTTTCACCGCACAGCAGCGCAAAGCGACAGGGTAATCCGTTCAGCAGATCCAGCTGCTGGGCGATTTCCTCACGCGCCCACTGGCGTATCGTCTGCTCTTCATCCTTCATCGGCGCAGGCAACAGTTCAATAATCGGCAGCACGCCAATCGGCACCGGCAGTTGTGAAGCCACAAAGCCGATTTCCGGCTGGTCGGCGTGCTCACCCGCCACTTCAACAAACTGGCAGTACAGGCACTCGCACTCCATGACCGCCTGACGGATCGCGCTCAGCATGGCTTCAATATCAACCTTGCCATCAAACGCGATGCACTCCGCCGTGTTGAACGTCGCTTTATCATCGTTCAGGGCATGGCCTAACCACAGCCCGTGCTGCGCAACGCTCAACGGCTTCATGATGCAGCTCCCTGCTGTTTTTCGATCAGCGCCCACCAGGCATTCAGGCTAGGGTTGCGCGCCAGATCGACAAAGCTCAGCGTAACACCCTGATTGCGCCATTCGGTCAGCAGCGACATCATCCGCACCGAATCCAGACCGTAGTCGATCAGGTTTTCATCTTCATCGAACTGATCTTCTTCTTCGTCGATCAAGGTCAGCAGATGCGCTCTCAGTCCTTGTTTCGTCAGTGCCTGTGCCATTTTTGCTCCTGTGAGTTCTGCCGTGCTAACCACCCGTCCGGCGCGCGTCGCCACATATTTCAGCGCCATCTGGTGTTCCTGAAGTGAGAAATCCGCCACCGCATCGCCGACCATGAACGGCTTGATGTCGCGCATGAAGGCATCCGTCGCGGTAATCATGCAGCCGATATGCCCGTAAACGCCGCAGATAATCAGCTGATCTTTACCCATCTCTTTCATCATCGGTTCCAGCGGTGAACGGTGGAATGCGCTGTAGCGCCACTTCACCAGTACCGTGTCGTGCTCATCCGGTGCCAGCGCACTCACGACGCGTTGTTTTTCAGGATGATTATTCAGCCCTGCGCCCCACATATCGTTCAGTAGCGCCCGGTCAGCCGCGCTTTGTGCGTTCGGCTGCGCGGTATACACCACCGGAATCCCCTGTGCTTTGCAGTAGGTTCGCAACGCCACAATGTTCTCGATCAACTGCTGCGCCAGCGGGCTGTCCGCGCCATAGAAATTCACGAAATAATCCTGCATGTCGTGAATCAGCAGCACCGCGCGCTCAGGTTCAAATGCCCAGGAAACCTTGTTCTCAGGGAAATCCTGTGCGCGCGGCAGGGGATAAGAAGCAATAGAAGGGATTGCCATCACAAAATCCTTATTTATTTTGAGTGCTAAGTTGGGTCTGGATGCGCTGACGAAGCAATTTCTTATCAATCTTGCCGACCGGCGTAACGGGCAAGGTGTCGATCATCTCGAAGCGGTCCGGCAGTTTGAATTCAGCAATACCCTGATTGCGAAGATATTTTCTTAACGCGATAGCTTTCAGCGAGGGATCGCTGACCACCAGAAAAGCGCAGCTCTTTTCGCCCATGACCGGATCGGGCATGGACACCAGCGCGGCATGGAGAATGCCGTCATGCTTGAGCAGCAGGTTTTCGATCTCTTCCGCGGCAATCTTTTCACCGCCTCGGTTAATCTGATCTTTCTCCCGCCCGACCACGCGCAAATAGCCATCTTCGGTCATCTGCACCACATCGCCCGAGTGGTAGAAGCCTTCACTGTCGAAGGCGCGGGCATTGTGTTCCGGGCTGCGGTAATAGCCACGGAAGGTATACGGGCCGCGCGTCGCCAGCAGCCCGGCCTCGCCTCTCGGCACCGGATTGCCGTCGATATCCAGCACTTTCACTTCATCGTCCGGGCTCATCGGATAGCCTTGCGTCGTGAAAGTGTGCTCGTCGCTGTCGTCCAGTCGGGTGTAATTCACCAGCCCTTCCGCCATGCCGAGCACTTGCTGTAGCTGACAGCCCAACACCGCCGGAATACGACGGGCGACGGTTTCACTCAGCTTTGCACCACCCACCTGCAAGATCTTCAGGCTACGTAGCGCGTCACCAAATTGTTCGGCCGCCTGGATCCACAGCGCGGCAGCGGGAGGAACCAGCGAGGTAATATCGATCTGATGGCGTTCGATCAGCGGGAAACAGGTCATCGCCCCCGGATCGGGTGCCAGTACGACACGTCCACCGGCGTAAAATACGCCGAGCGAACCGGGCGAACTTAGCGGGAAGTTATGCGGCGCGGGCAAGGCGCACAGGTAGCGGGTTTGAGGCGTCAGCTCACAAATTTCCACACTGCGGCGCACGCTGTAGTAATAATCATCATGGGTGCGGGGAATCAGCTTCGGCGTACCGGTACTGCCGCCAGAAAGCTGGAAGAAAGCGACCTGCCCCGATGCAGAAGGCTGATACTGGCTGGTCGACACACACGGCTGCAGCCAGTCTGACAGACTGTGCCCCAGCGGGCTGTCGCCGAGCATCACCACCGTTTGCAGACGGGGAACCTGCGTCTGTAGCCGATCCAGAAACTCACCGTTACCGAACAGCGGATGTTCAGCCGAGGCGATCAGTAAACGCGGTTCGATCTGCGTGGCGTACGATAGCAGTTCCAGCTTGTTATGGCTGAACAGCGCGTTAACTGGCGCGACGCCCATTTTCAGCAACGCAAAAAAGGTCAGGTAAAATTCGGCCACGTTCGGTAACTGCACCAGCGCGGTGTCGCCGCAGCGCAGGCCGCTTTCCGTCAGGCGCGCTGCCAGCGCGGAAGATTGCCGATCCAGCTCGCGATAGCTCCATTGCCGCTCGCCGCACACCACCGCAACGGCGTCAGGCTGCGTCGCCAGGTGGCGCTCCCAGGCATCCGTTAGCGGCAGGCCAACCCAGTATCCCTTGTCGCGATAACGCTGCGCCAGTTCCTCTGGCCAGGGCGTAAATTCAATGCTCATAGTCCATCCACACCTGAGTTAAGCCCAAACGCATTCAGCATCGTGTTTAATTTGGCGGCGGTCTCAGCCCATTCATCCTCGGGGACGGACGCCTCAACAATGCCAGCGCCGGCAAACAGGCGGACTTTGTTGTGTTTGATGGTGCCGCAGCGAATCGCTATCGCCCATTCACCATCGCCGTTGGCATCACACCAGCCGACGATGCCGCTGAATACGCCACGATCGTGCGGTTCCAGCTCGGCGATCAACTGGCGCGCTTCCTGCGTGGGGAAGCCGCACAATGCGGGGGTCGGATGGAGCTGGCAGGCGACCTGAAGCGCCGTCATCTCTGGGTTCGCCAGTTCACCGCGGATAGCGGTAGACAGGTGCCACATGGAGGCGGTGTGCATCAGCGAAGGGACCGATGGAATCGTTAACGATGCGCACAGCGGCATCAGGCGTTGGCGGATATCGTCCACCACCAGCTTGTGCTCGTGCTTGTCTTTACCCGACTTCAGCAGGCGCTGGCTGTTCAGGTAATCCAGATGTTCATCGTTCATTCGTCGCGCCGATCCCGCCAGCGGATTAGAGACAATGACATTCCCCTGCTTACGCAGCAGCAGTTCCGGGCTCGCCCCCAGCAATACCGAACCATCCGGCAGCGGCAGTGAGAAGTGGTATCCACCGGCGTTCTGCACCATCAGGTTATTGAGGATCGTTTGCGCCTTAACGGGGCTCGCCAGCTCGATGTCCAGAATACGTGACAGCACCGCTTTGCTCAGTTCACCACGGCGGAAGCGCTCAACGGCCTCTGCCACGATGGACTTGAACTGACATTCGTCCGGGACGCTGTTTAACGTTAACGCGGTAGGACCCGCCGCCGTGTGCTTACGGGCACGGCTGACGAGTTCAGATTTCGTCGTAACGGTATAACTATCAGGGATATAGAGACAAGACGGTTGCGTGGTATCAAAGGGAATCGCCCCCACAACAATAGGCAGCGACTGCCCTGCCTGACGCGCTCGCTGGAATGCCTGCGCGATTGCAGGGCTAAGCCTGTCATCGTGCGAGCCCGGAACACAAACAGGGGAAGAAATACGTTCAAATAAGCCAGAAGTAGACAGGCTTCGGTGTTCCGATGCATATAAAAAAGCGGTCTGTTCCGAATAGGTGAGTCCGCTAGATGCTTCAGTTTCTGTAATCAGTGTATCCACAAGACAGCTCCTGCGCTCGCAAATTAAATACCAATGATTATTAAAATCATTATCATTTATATTAAGCGCAGTTAAATTACACTGAAGTAACGTGTTCGGTCAATCCTTCCACAAAATGGTTATTCACGCCCAGTAATTAGGGGTTAAATTGATATTAATCAATTTTTTTGTGCATGTTTCAGAATGGATAATGATTAGCAACAGGAATGTATTGATTATAAAACCCACATCACAGATGATAATGAAAATACTTATCATTCATTGTCAGGAAAATTAAGCTGCGCTAGACTGCGCAAATATTTTACTAACTGTGTCTAAATGTGAGCCTGTCATGGATGAAAGCATGTACCGCCCGCACACCCGATCTGTTGTGCATCTGGCGTTGCTAATCAACATGCTTTCCCTCGGTAGCCTGATGATGGTGATGCCGTTGGGCCCTGATTTCATCAGCGCACTGTCCATGGATGCTAAGAACATCGGCTACATTAGCGGCGGCGCAACGTTTGCTTCTGCCATCGTCGGCTTCCTCGCCGCTCCCTATCTGGACAGATTTAACCGTAAACATGCTCTGATCGTGCTGCTAACCCTGCGCTTCGGCCTGACGGCGGCCTGCATGTTTGCCACCAGCCAAACTCATCTTTTACTGCTGTTTATTCTGGCGGGCTGCGTGGCCGGGCCAGCATCTGGCGTCCTGATGGCGGCGGTTGTCGATATTGTGCCTGCCAACGAGCGCGGCAAGCAGTTGGCCTATGTCGGTATGAGTTTTTCGCTCGCGGCGATTGTCATCATGCCGCTGTCGCTGGAGCTGGCTCACCGTATTAACTGGCAAGCACCGTTTTATATTTTCGGCCTCGGCGGCCTGCTACTGGCGCTGTTAGTGCTGTGGTTTTTTCCTTCCATGCCGCCGACGCATCGGGTTCAGCAAGGTTCATCACCCACGGCAGTGCCCGCTTCGGTATTACATGACCTGCTGGCATCGCCTCTTTTCCTATTGGGGTTGACGATCATGTCGCTGCAAATGTTCGGCCATTTCCTGCTGATCCCCCATTTTTCTAACTACTTTCAGTTCAATCTGGCGTTCCCACGGGATGATATTTCCCTGCTCTATCTCTGCGGCGGGCTGGCAAGTATGGTGACCATGCAGCTGTGCGGCAATCTGCTGGATCGCGGCTATGCCAGCCGGACAATCGTGGTGACGACGCTGCTGCTGGCCGTTGTGATTCTCTGCGGTTTCGTTTTGCCTTTTTCACTTTCCCTGTATCTGGTGTTCACCCTGTTCATGGCGCTCAGCGCAGCCCGCTCCAGCAGCACGCTGGCGATTACCGCGGGTATTCCGCTGCCACATCAGCGCGCCGCGTTTATGTCCTATCAGGGAACCGCGGCCAACGTGGCGTCGGGGCTTGCCAGCGTCGCTTCTGCAGCTTATCTGAGCACCTCTGCCGAGGGAAAAATTGACGGCTTCTCGCAGCTTGCTATCGCCAGCACCGTATTTGCGCTGGCCGCCATGCTGCTAACCATGCGCCTGATTCCGAAGCTGGCTGAACGCAGCCGAAAGATGGCCGCACGCCAAACGGCACAGACAATACCCTAAATAATTCGAGTTTCAGGAAGGCGGCAAGAGAAGGAATCCCGATGAGCTTACTCAGGTAAGTGATTCGGGTGACAAATCTGCCGGGAGCAGATTTGAACGCTGCTTGCAGCGGCCCTTCAGGGCGAGGCCCACGACGGGCCGAGTATTTGAACGTAGCCAACGCACATGCAACTTGAAGTATGACGGGTATACAGGGCAATAAACCGATCGATTCACGTACGAGTGGGTCGGCAATATACGCAACACAACACGCTATTTACGGGGATATTTTTCCACTCTTTGATGGGGTCTTTGACATGCAGCTAAAACCGGAAAATCGTTTTTCATATCATCATTTCCCACACAGCAAGGTGTATCGCGCCCTGCTGGTGACCGGGTTACTGGCACTGCCAGCTCTCGTACAGGCAGAAAACGCGGCAGATGAAAAAATCGTCGTGACAGCAACACAGACGAAACACACCACGCTGAGCGCGCCCGCCAGCGTTTCTGTTATCACCCGCGCCGAGCTGGAAAAGATGTCGGTGAATAACGTTTCCGACGCAGTGAAAAAGCTGCCGGGGATTAACATCAATCCGTCATCCACCTATGGTCGTAATGAAATCAAAATTCGTGGTATGCGGGCTGATTACACGCTGCTGCTGGTAAATGGTCGCCGTATAAACTCCCAAGAATCGCTCGCAACCGATATGGGGAATGATTTCGATCTGAGTTCCATTCCTATGTCGGCCATTGAACGTATCGAAGTGATTCGTGGCCCGATGTCTTCGCTGTACGGTGCCGATGCGCTGGGCGGTGTGGTAAACGTGATCCTGCGTCAGCCGGGGGAGAACGTTGCTGGTGAGATCGGCTATAACTTTCAGGCACCGACAGAAGGCTCCGGCGGCGATAATAATCGTTTGAATGGCTACGTCAGCGGGCCATTAATAGAAAATACGTTGCTGGGTAGTTTGATTGTTGATGGTGGCAAGCGCGATGCGTGGCGTACCGAACAATCTAAGAATCGCAACTCAGATGCCTTGGAAAAACGCGATAACTACAGCGTGCTGGGTAACCTGACGTGGTTGATCGATTCCCAGCAGAGTCTGGATTTTGATGCGACTTATACCAAAGATGACCGTTTCGTCGACTGGAATAACTTTGGTGCCACTGCTCATAATACACAAAAAATCGATCGCCTCGCTCTGGGACTCACACATAACGGTAGCTGGGATAATTTCGATACGCGGCTGCGCTACTACTACGAAAACATCGACTTAATGGACAACTCTCAGCTCAATGAAAGCGTAGCCGACATTACCCAGAATAATCAGACGGTTGATGGGCAGATTTCTGGCTATCTAGGAGACCATCTTCTGACCGGCGGCGGCGAATATCGCATAACGTCATTGGAACACAGCATGAACATGAAAGGCGGTAAAGTAGACGTCAATCAAAGCGCCCTTTTCCTGCAGGACGAGTTCAAGATTGCTGATTTAGCGCTCACGTTTGGTGGCCGCGTCGATCACCATGAGGTTTATGGAACCGAGTTCAGCCCACGTGCTTACGCCACTTATAGTTTAACCGACAACTGGGTGATCAAAGGCGGCGTGAATAAGGCATTTAAAGCCCCAACGCTGGCTCAATTTACCAAAGGCTATTCCAAAGCGGACTGCCGCATGTTCTGCCGGCGCATAGGCAATCCAGACCTCAAAGCAGAAACCTCTATCAGTTATGAAATCGGTACTGCCTATGAAGCTGAGCGCTTCGGCGGAGGCGTTACCTTATTTAATAATGATATCAAGGATATGATCCAAGCTGAGGCTTGGAATGGTGTCAGGTCTACTCCTCCAGCCAATCTTACTTATTACAACGTGAGTAAAGCACGAATTCAGGGGATTGAAACTTCATTCTGGATCGATCTGACAGAGGATTTGAACTGGACCACCAACTGGACGGTTGTCGATGCCGAAGATCGCACCACCAGAAAACGCCTGAAGCAAACCCCGAAAAATACGGTTAACACGCAGTTGAACTGGCAGGCACTGGATAACCTCTCAACCTATGTGTCCTATCAGTACACCAGTAACCAATATCTGCGCGATAAAGAAGTACTTAGAACCAGAGGCTTCAATACCGTGGATATCGGTGCCACCTATACGCCGGTTAAAAACGTAGACCTGAAACTGGGCCTCACGAACCTGACTAACGAAAAACGGGACTATGTTGCTACCGACAACGACTATTTCCTGTCTGGACGTACGGTGTACGGCGGCGTGAGCTATAAGTTCTGATCAATAACTCTAGCCCGCTAACGCGGGCTTTTTTAGCAGCAGAGAAACGTGGTGACATCGTACTCTCTTAACAAATACGCGCCTTTAAAACGGCGTCCGGCGTAAAACGTCGGCGTCAGATCGGTCAGCAGTTCCAGCTCAAACTCGCGTTTAGTGATATCCAGCGCCACTAGTCTGGCATCCAGAAAATCGAAATAGTGCCTGACCTGCGGGTAAAGCGCCTTAAACAGGCTCTCCTTCGCTGAGAAGCTGATTGTCAGCAAACAGCTAAATGCTTCTTCCCGCTCCTGAAACCACTGGAATTCTTCATCACCAATGATGCCGGGCCACAGCGATTGCGCACGTTCGTCAGACATAAATCCTTCGATATCCACCCCCACGCACGATAGCGCATCGCTCCGTAAATGTGCGGCGCAGAGTACGCTGTCTTTGTTATGGCTCAGCGAACCGGCAATATTACCCGGCCACTGCGGCGAGCGGTCTTCCCCGCTATGCAGAACAAAATCAGGGTGTTCCAGCTTATTTAACACGTGTTTGGCGACACAGCGCCCGGCCAGAAATTCGGCGCGGCGTTTCGGTACGGCGCGTTCTAGCGCGTCGGAGAAAGGAATGTTCGCCTCGGCAAAAAGCGCGTCGTCGTAGGCAGACAAATGGAAATGGCAGCGAGCAGTAATACCTGGGTAGGCGGCACCGTCCGTTGCCCGTGGAAAAGTAATCCATTCAACATCATCAATAAAAGCAGAAAGCATGTTGCTCCAACTCAGGCAAGCATATCGCACCTGCATTCGGTAAATGCTGCATAGGCCACGTTTAATCCCTGAAAAATGTAGGGACTTAAACGAACAATGGGCGACTTTCGCCGCCCATCATCTCGCTACTGCAAGAATGCCTGGTTACATTTACAGGGTCAGGAAGAACCCTGCGATGCAGGCGCTCATCAGGTTAGAAAGCGTACCTGCCGCAACCGCTTTCAAACCCAAGCGGGCAATATCCTGACGCCGAGTCGGTGCCATACTGCCCAAACCTCCAATAAGGATAGCAATAGACGAAAGGTTAGCAAAGCCGCACAGCGCGAACGAAATCACAGCTTTGGTATGATCCGACAGAACCTGCAAGCCCGCAGCGGCAACCACATCATCTGCCTTCAGGTACTCGCTGAAATTCATGTAAGCGACGAACTCGTTGACGATCAGTTTTTGCCCAATGAACGAGCCCGCAACCGTTGCTTCATGCCACGGTACACCGATCAAGAAAGCGACGGGCGAGAACACCCATCCCAGAATCAGTTGCAGCGACAGTTGCGGATAATCAAACCAGCCACCGATACCGCCCAGAATGCCGTTAAGAAGAGCAATCAACGCGACAAAAGCCAGCAGCATCGCGCCCACATTCAGCGCCAGTTGCATACCGGACGCCGCGCCGCTTGCCGCTGCATCGATGACGTTAGCCGGGCGATCGTCTTCATCGACAAAGCCAACCATCTCGTCATGATCGTGCGTTTTCTCCGTTTCCGGCACCATCAGTTTGGCGAACAGCAATCCACCCGGTGCCGCCATAAAGGAGGCCGCAATCAGGTAGTCCAGCGGCACGCCCATCTGGGCATAACCCGCCATCACCGATCCCGCAATGGAAGCCAATCCACCGCACATCACCGCAAACAGCTCAGAACGCGTCATGTTGGCGATATAGGGACGAACCACCAGCGGCGCTTCCGTTTGACCAACAAAGATGTTGGCTGTTGCAGAGAGCGATTCAGTACGGGAGGTTCCCAACAGTTTCTGCAACCCGCCGCCTAATAGACGGATGACCCACTGCATCACACCCATGTAATACAGTACCGCCACAAGGGAAGAGAAAAAGACGATGATCGGTAAAACACGGAATGCGAAAACAAACCCACCACCGCCAAAGACTTCGAACATTTTGTCGGAAACCAGACCGCCAAAAATGAATGAAACCCCTTGGTTTCCGTAGGCGATAACGTTTGCTACACCGCCCGTCAGTCCTTCCAGAATTTTGCGTCCTACTGGCACATACAACACCAGCGCACCGATACCAATCTGAAGAATGAAAGCACCAACTACGGTGCGCAATCTGATCGCTTTACGATTACTGGACAACATAACCGCGAACAAAATCAGAACAAGCATGCCGATGAGACTCATAACGAGTTGCATGTGCAGTTCCCTATAACGCGTGAAAAAAGTGAAAACAGAATAAAAAATCATTTCGCCAGAACGGTAAGTACGCCCTGGCGAGCCGATTATAAAGAGTGGCCCGAAAAGGTCGCTAATTTATGTCACAAATACACACAACATCGAACAGTCAAAAATGCTGAAAAGTGATCTACGTCACAATTTGATGGATGATATATGAAATCGGAATGACTGTTCTGTCTGCTGTTGCACAGAAATAAGAGAAAAGCGGAAGCAAACAGGCTTCCTCTTTCGGGGAATGGTTGCAGCATAACGGTAGCGGTGTTATGTCGGAGTGAGCCGCCCAAACAGTTTGAATGAATTCTGCCACAGCGCCTCGGCAATCTCTTCAGGCGGTTCTGCACGTAGCTCACACAGCGTTTGAAACGCGCACGAAATACGCTCGGGTCGGTTGGGCTGCCCCTGATAGCCACTCATCGGCATATCGGGCGCGTCAGTTTCCAGCAGCAACCGATCTAACGGCAACCGCGCGATCGCCTGGCGCGTTTTGTTCGCTCTGTCATAGGTAATGGTTCCCCCCACGCCGATGTAATAACCCAGCCGGATAAAGGCCTGCGCCTGCGCCAGGCTGCCTGCAAACCCATGAACTACGCCAGTACGCGGCACGTCGATACGGCGGAGCAATTGCGCCAGCCTGTCGTGGCTACGTCGCGAGTGCAGGATCGTCGGGAGATCGTATTTTTTCGCCAGCCGAAGCTGAGCCTCAAGAAAGGTAAGCTGTCGCTCAAACTGCGGTTCCGGCATATAGAGATCCAACCCAATCTCCCCCACCGCCACCAGCGTTACAGGCAACTGGCGCAGTTCCTCTTCCAGACGGAGCAGGTCGCTTTCCTGATGTTCAGCGATATAAAGCGGGTGAAGACCCAGTGCGGCATAAAGTGGAGAGTAGGTACGAGCGAGCGTCAACACGCGCTCAAAATGCTGAGAAGCCACAGCCGGAATAATGATGCGCTCAACCCCAGCGTCTTGCGCCAGACGTAAGCTTTCCGGTGCATCATCATAGAATAAGGGGAAATCGAAATGGCAGTGGGTATCGATAAAGCGGTGTCGTTCAGAAAGCACGTTGCTTCTCTCCGTCAAGATTAGGCCCGTCAAGATGAGGCGACCTAATCTACGCCCAAGTAATACCCTGCCAAAGCCTCATGGCAGAATCGGACTGGTCGTTGCGGTGAGGCCTCAGTGTAGCGTGGTTTTCTCTGAGGATACCTCTTCGTGCGCTTTTCCGTAACCCTCTTGCAAGACGCCGGACAGGTAATCATTACTCCCTTCCAGCCAGGCACAGTCGCTGTCAAACCAATCAGCCCACAGTGCCAGGAAATTCCCTTTCCACTGTTTCCATTTGCCAACAACGATATCGCTATTCATCATAACCCTCCTGATAAACTGTCGAAATGCAGCAAATACGCGGGTCGTATTAGTCAAAGATTTGTATCATGTGCCGGTAAAATATGACAGCCGCGTGGCGCGGCTGTGTGCTCTGTATGACATTTCTTTCCGTGGAGAAAGAATGAAAGAAGGTGCTGTGCTACGGCCGTTTTCGACCCGTGAACAAGCTAACCAGAAACAGAATAATACCGACTACAAAGACGATTTTCGCCGCGCCAGCTGCTGTACCGGCCAATCCGCCGAAGCCCAGTGCTGCCGCGATCAGTGCGATGACTAAAAATATAATGCCCCAACGAAACATACGCTCTCCTTACCAGACAAAAAATGAAAAATCATGGTGGTCATCCTGACGCGCTTCATGCGTCCTGACTGCGTATCCACAAGTGGTGTTTTATTGTGCGGATTAGGTAGGGTTATCCGCGATTACGGATAACCCTGTACGGTATGGCGACGGTTATTTCACTGCTAGGTCGTTCTTGACGCTTTTCACGCCGTCAACGGCCTTCGCAATACTTTCAGCCCGATCAGACTGCGCTTTGCTGTCCACCTCGCCGCTCAGCTGCACGACGCCAGCCTGCGTTTCGACTTTCACTTTACGGGACGGAACAATGTCATCTGCCAGCAGTTTGGCTTTAATCGTGCTGGTAATCACAGCATCATCGGCATAAGCGCCAACCGATTGTGATTGGGAATCTTTCACCTGCAGTTTATCGCTGACGGACTGGACGCCCTCAACCTGCGTCGCGATTTGCACCGCACGGGTGCTCAATTCCTGACTACCGACAAAGCCGCTCAGCGTGACGACGCCATTTGATGTTTCAACGGAAATGTCGCTGCTGGTAATCGATTTGTCTTCCAACAACGCACTCTTCACTTTTGCTGTGATCGCGCTGTCACTGACGTAGTCAGATGCTTTATTGGCGGAGCTATCGATTTTTGCACCAGTTGTGTCCGCGATACGTTCTACTTTCTGCCCCAACGTTTCCTCAGCCATGGCACCGCCAGCCAGAATAGAACCCAGAGCAACTACGATCAGCGATTGTGTCAATTTGGTCTTTTTCATCGATGTCTTCCTTCTTATGCTCTTCTATAAACCCGAAATAACCGATTTGGGTCACGTTAACGCCTGCACCGTCATCAGCAAATCAAGGTGATAATGACGTTATCAATACTCCGATAATTCCCTCTACTTGCATAAAAAATCAGAGTATTGAATTGCAAAGACGAAACAAATCAAAATAATGAACCAACTTAAATTGTACTAACAGTTGAACAAGCTAAATCAGTTAACACGCTGTTAACTATAGCCTACAGAATGGAAAATCACAGGGGAGCAAGGGAATATGCGCAGCAATTCAGATTTGTCTGTTGCACTGAAGCGAGAAATCACAGCAGGGAAAAAACCAGGGTAATACATTGTTTTTAAATACATTTAAAAATAAAAACACCCGGCAATTTTGGCCGAAAGCCAAGCATAACCGGGTGATGATTATTTTAACAATGTGATCACGATGTAAACGCCACAGTCACGATAATTTTCATGAAACCGTAGCGTCACCGTTCAAAATTAATGCTCGCGCGTTTGGTGGAACGTCACTTCTGGATAGCGTTCCCGCGTCAGGTTCAGGTTTACCATCGTCGGTGCGATATAGGCTAGATTATCACCGCCATCGAGTGCCAGATGCAGTTCGTTCTTACGCTTAAATTCCTCGAATTTCTTCACATCGCTGCACTCAACCCAGCGCGCGGTAGAAACGTTCACCGATTCGTAAATCGCCTCAACGTTGTATTCCGTTTTCAGACGGGCAACGACCACATCAAACTGCAGCACGCCGACAGCCCCAACGATCAGGTCGTTGTTGGTCAGTGGACGGAAGACCTGCACCGCGCCTTCCTCAGACAGCTGTACCAGCCCTTTAAGCAGCTGTTTCTGCTTGAGCGGGTCACGCAGGCGGATACGACGGAACAGTTCCGGCGCAAAGTTGGGGATACCGGTGAATTTCATGTCTTCACCCTGTGTAAACGTATCGCCAATCTGGATAGTGCCGTGGTTATGTAACCCGATGATATCGCCGGGGTAGGCCTCTTCAATGTGGGAACGGTCGCCCGCCATAAAGGTCAGCGCATCTGAAATCACCACGTCTTTGCCCGTACGTACCTGACGCAGCTTCATGCTCTTTTCATATCTCCCGGACACCACGCGCATAAACGCCACGCGGTCACGGTGTTTCGGGTCCATATTGGCCTGAATCTTGAACACAAAACCGGTGAATTTCTCTTCTGCCGCCGTTACTTCACGGGTATCCGTTTTACGCGGCATCGGCGCAGGAGCCCAGGCGACTAAACCGTCCAGCATGTGGTCAACGCCGAAGTTACCCAGTGCCGTACCAAAGAAGACCGGCGTCAGTTCACCAGCCAGAAACGCGTCCAGCTCAAATTCGTGCGATGCTCCTTTAACCAGCTCCAGCTCGTCACGCAATTGCGCAGCCAGCTCTTCGCCAACGGCAGTATCCAGTTCCGGGTTATCCAACCCTTTAACGATGCGCACTTCCTGAATCGTATGGCCTTTACCGGTCTGATACAGATAGGTTTCGTCTTTATAAAGGTGGTACACGCCCTTGAACAGTTTGCCGCAGCCAATCGGCCAGGTAATTGGCGCACAGGCAATCTTAAGCTCACTCTCGACTTCATCCAGCACTTCCATCGGATCGCGGATGTCACGGTCAAGTTTGTTCATGAACGTCAGAATCGGGGTGTCGCGCAGACGAGTGACTTCCATCAGCTTACGCGTACGATCTTCGACGCCTTTTGCGGCATCGATCACCATCAGGCAGCAGTCCACCGCCGTCAGCGTGCGATAGGTATCTTCGGAGAAGTCTTCGTGCCCTGGGGTATCGAGCAGATTCACCAGGCAATCACGGTAGGGAAACTGCATCACGGACGTGGTGATGGAGATACCACGCTGCTTTTCCATCTCCATCCAGTCGGATTTCGCATGCTGGTTCGAACCACGCCCTTTTACCGTACCGGCAGTCTGGATCGCCTGTCCGAACAGCAGGACCTTTTCGGTAATCGTGGTTTTACCGGCATCGGGGTGAGAAATGATAGCGAACGTTCTTCTTTTGGAGACTTCGCGGGCGTATTCACTTGGAGACATGATTTTCAGGTTTCTTTTGTTAGCCACCCGGCGTCAGCATCAAGTCAACAACACACCGATGTCAGATCGTCAGGCAAAGCGGAAATAAACTGTAGCCGAGTATTTTCCCTGATTTAACGTGCAGACACAATCGGTGATGGCATAAACAACGCGGAGACATCATGCTCGCCGTCACCGTTCTGATACCACCATCAACAATTACGCCATAAATCATTTATAAAGTTATCATTTATCTTTGCCGATAATATTTGGGTCAATATTTAACCATTTGATCGCACTTAAGGAGAGAGTATGAGCTTGTCTGTAAATAATACGGGTTATGGCAATTCTCAGGCCCAAAGCACCGCGACATCATCGACTACAGCACAGTCAGCGACAGAAAAATCGACAACGGCAGAGTCCATCACAACAAACAGTGGCAGCATAAAAGTCGTCGATCCGATTACCGGAAAAACCGTCAGCTTCCCCACCAATATAAAAATCTCTGAGGAAGCGATGGCACGATTGAAAGAAAATGCCGGAAAGCCCCTACACCCTAGCGTGACTAAGATAGATGAAAATGCGCAGCGGACGGAGGCCCAAGCCCAAGATCTCGCGCGGCAAAGAAACGTCTCCAGTCCCAACCCGAATATCAATCTATCGGTTGATCCCATTGGCACAAACGAAATGGCGCTTGAGCTCTGGTCAAATAATCTCAAAGAAGACAGCGGCATCAGTAAAGAAGAGTTTGTCGGTCTGATTCATCAAGCACTGTCGAAACCGTCTAACGTGACAACATGGAGCTATGCGACCGATAGCGTAGAAATCACGCTAAAAGCGGCGAAGTTAGAAGAACTGAAAAACCGCTATGTGGATAGCAGCGCTCACCAGAAAGCCGATAAAGATATTCAGGATTTCATCAAATACCAGTCTGACGCGCTGAGTAATCTGGAAAAAAACATTCTGCAAGATGAGTATCAGCGCAGCGTTGACGCGGGAGACACCGAGAAGACAAACGCGACGTTCCTGGAACTACAGAAAAATGCGGAAGGCACATCGGCCACGCAGGTTCAACGGCAGCAAATCTTTTCTCTTGCAGACTCAGCACCTGCTAATTCACTGTTTGACAGCCTTCGTAACTATATCTCTGCAACGGCGTCTGACCGCTATACCCAAAACGATCATCTCTCCGTCATCAGCAAATTCCAGTCTCACTGGTTGCAGTTCCAGCAGCAGTTGAAATAGCACACACTCCCCGTACAAACGCTCGGTTTGTACGGGGGCCATTGCGTGTCAGAGGCTTTTCTCTTCCCCGTCTTTTTTCACTACCGTCCCGTCGTTCGGCCGCGTATCGCTCTCTGCCTCATCCCCTTCTTCTTTCACTGGCGTACTCGCCGTGAGAAGGTAAGGCGACTGCTGCCAGCGGGTACGGCGATTCTGCAAGAGCGTGCGGGTCAGAATGATGCCGATAGCCAGTGAAAGCAAAATCATCAGACGCAGAATATTGGTGGTGTTATCGACCTGTCTGGCTTCGGTCGCCAGTACATGGGTATCTAAGGTAATCCGCAGGAAGCCGATCGGCCCTTCTTTTCCCTCAATCGGCTGCACCAGTTGATGGTTAAAGTAGCTACCGACCCGATTGCCATCCAGCGCCAGCCTGTCTCTCAGCTGCACCTGCTCACCGATATGCGCCACCAGCGAGCCGTCCTGCTGATACACACCGGCATCCAGAATGCGGCTGTGATCGGTAAGCTGTGTGAGGATGGTATTAATTTTTTGACTATTATCGTCCACGCTGCCCATCAGCGGCGAAAGGCTGTAAGCCACCTGTCTGGAAAGCGTACGCGCCAGATCTTCAACCTGTTCAGATCGCGCCATCTGGTGGCTCAAACTGAAATAGGATGCCCCTTGCATTAATACCACTAGCAGAGCGAGGCAAATCAGCACAATTGCCGTGCGGTGTAGACGAAATTTCACCCGGGCGCGAACCATGATAATCCTTACACGATTTGGATACTTTCATGTTGCCAGAAGCGCCGACGATAGGATAGCTTGTTGCCCAGTTTTTGGAGGGATATGTTTGGTCGACGCCGCATCCCTCTTTATCGCACGACTTTATCGCACTACTGCCAGCAGAGGATTTACTCCATGTCGAATAGTCTGACCTATCGTGATCTCCCTGATGAGATCAACTGTTGGCCGGGACTGCCACTATCACTGAGCGGTGACGAAGTGATGCCGCTTGACTACCGCGCTGGCGACACCGGCTGGTTGATCTACAGCGACGTTCTCGATAAGAACCTGATTTCCCGCTACCAGCGTAAGCTGGGGAGCGCGATGGTGATCGTGAGCGCCTGGAACGTAGGCGATTATCAGGTCGTGCGTTTAGCCGGCACGCTGACGCCACGCGCAACCAAGCTGGCCCACGAACTGGGTATCGATGTCGCAGCCATGCGTAATGCGCCAACGCTGCGTTCGCCGGGTTTACTGGTGATGGACATGGATTCCACCGCGATTCAGATCGAATGTATTGATGAAATTGCCAAACTGGCGGGCACGGGTGAACTGGTCGCTGAAGTCACCGAACGCGCGATGCGCGGCGAGCTGGATTTCGCTGACAGCCTGCGTCAGCGCGTAGGGACACTAAAAGGTGCCGACGCCAATATTTTACAGACGGTGCGTAAAACACTGCCACTGATGCCGGGCCTGCGTAATATGGTTAGCCAGCTTCAGGAAGCAGGCTGGCACGTCGCGATTGCATCAGGCGGGTTTACCTACTTTGCCGATTATTTGCGTGATGAATTAGGTCTGGTCGCCGCCGTTGCCAACGAATTAGGCATGCAAGACGGCAAGCTGACCGGCGATGTCATCGGCACGATTGTCGATGCAAAATATAAAGCGACCACGCTGCAACAACTGGCGGAAAAGCTGGAAATCCCCATGCATCAGACCGTTGCGATTGGTGACGGCGCGAACGATCTGCCGATGATCAAGGCAGCCAGCTTAGGCATTGCCTATCACGCCAAACCGAAGGTCAATGAACAGTCTGCGGTGACCATCCGTCATGCCGATCTGACCGGCGTGCTGTGCATCCTTAGCGGTAGCATGAGACACGAAAAGCGTTAATCAGTGGGAGGTGATACGTGGCAAAAGCCGTCAAACGGGCGTTTGTATGTAATGAATGCGGGGCTGACTACCCGCGCTGGCAAGGGCAGTGCAGCGCCTGCCATGCCTGGAACACCATTACCGAAGTCCGTCTGGCCTCGGCGTCAGTATCACGTTCCGACCGTCTCACTGGCTATGCGGGCGAAAGCGCTGGCGTCAGCCGGGTACAAAAGCTCTCGGAAATCAGTCTCGAAGCTCTGCCGCGCTTTTCTACCGGCTTTCAGGAGTTTGACCGCGTTCTGGGCGGCGGCGTCGTCCCCGGCAGTGCGATTCTGATCGGCGGTAACCCCGGCGCGGGTAAAAGTACCTTACTGCTGCAAACGCTCTGCAAGCTGTCAGAGAACATGAAAACCCTGTACGTCACCGGGGAAGAATCATTACAACAGGTGGCGATGCGGGCGCATCGTCTCAACCTGCCGACCCAGAATCTCAATATGCTGTCAGAAACCAGCATCGAACAGATTTGCCTGATTGCCGAGCAGGAACAGCCGAAGCTGATGGTGATCGACTCCATTCAGGTCATGCATCTCGCTGATATTCAATCGTCACCCGGTAGCGTGGCGCAGGTGCGTGAAACCGCCGCCTACCTGACGCGCTTTGCAAAAACGCGCGGCGTCGCCATCGTGATGGTCGGCCACGTCACCAAAGACGGTTCGCTCGCCGGGCCAAAAGTATTGGAACACTGCATCGACTGCTCCGTGCTGCTGGATGGCGATGCCGATTCCCGCTTTCGCACCCTGCGCAGCCATAAAAACCGTTTCGGTGCCGTTAACGAGCTGGGCGTGTTCGCGATGACGGAACAGGGTCTACGCGAGATCAGCAATCCGTCGGCAATTTTCCTCAGTCGCGGGGACGAAATCACGTCCGGCAGTTCGGTCATGGTGGTGTGGGAAGGTACGCGTCCGCTGCTGGTCGAAATTCAGGCGCTGGTGGATCAATCGATGATGGCTAACCCGCGTCGCGTGGCGGTCGGGCTGGAACAAAATCGTCTGGCGATCCTGCTGGCGGTATTACATCGCCACGGCGGCTTGCAGATGTCCGATCAGGATGTATTCGTGAATGTCGTCGGCGGCGTTAAAGTCACCGAAACCAGCGCCGACCTGGCGCTGCTGCTCTCGCTGGTCTCCAGCTTCCGCGACCGCCCGTTACCGCAGGATCTTGTCATCTTCGGTGAAGTCGGTCTGGCGGGTGAAATCCGCCCGGTTCCCAGCGGCCAAGAGCGGATTACCGAAGCCGCCAAGCACGGCTTCAAACGCGCCATCGTTCCTCATGCCAATATGCCGAAGAAAGTCCCTGCCAGCATGCAGGTGTTCGGCGTGAAAAAGCTGGCCGACGCGCTGGCGATCCTCGACGATCTCTAAACGGACCACAGAAGGCCATCCGCTCGCTTCCATCCTGAACTAAACAGGGGGAAAGAGTAGCGGATGTTGCCCTGTTCTGTGGTATTTTGTTTAGTAAGCTAAACAAGAGTGCTGCACCATGTCATCATTTGATTACCTGAAATCCGCTATCCGGCAGAAGGGTTGCACCCTACAGCAGGTTGCTGACGCGACCGATATGACCAAAGGCTATCTCAGTCAATTACTTAATGCCAAAATCAAAAGCCCTAGCGCCCAGAAGCTGGAAGCGCTGCATCGCTTTCTTGAACTGGAATTCCCGCGCTACGAAAAGAGCATTGGTGTCGTCTTCGGTAAGTTCTATCCGCTACACACTGGCCACATTTATCTGATTCAGCGTGCCTGTAGCCAGGTCGATGAACTGCATGTAATTTTAGGCTACGACGAACCGCGCGACCGTCTGCTGTTTGAGAACAGCTCGATGTCACAGCAGCCCACCGTCAGCGATCGCCTGCGCTGGCTATTGCAGACCTTTAAATATCAGAAAAATATTCATATTCACGCCTTCAATGAGCAAGGAATGGAGCCTTACCCGCACGGCTGGGATGTGTGGAGCAAAGGAATTCAGGCGTTTATGCAGGAAAAAAGCATCACGCCGAATTTCGTTTACACCAGCGAAGAACAGGATGCCGCACAATACCGTGAACAGCTGGGCATTGAGGCCGTCCTGATCGACCCGCAGCGCTCCTTTATGAACATCAGCGGTTCGCAAATTCGTCACGATCCCTTCCGCTACTGGGACTATATCCCGACCGAAGTGAAGCCGTTCTTTGTGCGTACCGTTGCCATTCTTGGCGGCGAATCCAGCGGTAAATCCACGCTGGTGAACAAACTGGCGAATATCTTCAACACCACCAGCGCCTGGGAATATGGCCGCGATTACGTGTTCTCCCATCTGGGCGGTGACGAGATGGCGTTGCAGTATTCCGACTACGACAAGATCGCGCTAGGTCAGGCACAGTACATTGATTTTGCAGTAAAATATGCCAATAAAGTGGCCTTTATCGACACCGATTTTGTCACCACGCAAGCATTCTGCAAGAAATACGAGGGTCGTGAGCACCCGTTCGTTCAGGCGCTGATCGATGAATACCGCTTCGATCTGGTGATTTTGCTGGAAAACAACACGCCGTGGGTGGCCGACGGACTGCGTAGCTTAGGCAGCACCACCGCCCGCTCGGAGTTCCAGGATCTGCTGAAAACAATGCTGGCTAACAATAATATCCCGTACGTTTACATCAAAGAGTCGGACTACGATTCGCGTTTCCTGCACTGCGTGGAATTGGTACAACAGATGTTGGGCCACGATCACTCGCCTGAACCGCTCAAAAGCTAGCGTGTATCCCACTGCCAATGGCGGGAGGGGGTAATGATTTCCGGCAGCGGAATATCCCAGCTTTCCACTGGCAGTGCGTCAACCTGCTGACAATCGTGGGCCAGACCGATCGGGTAAGGCCCACGCGACATCTGGCTGCGATACTGCAACGTACGGTCGTAAAACCCGCCCCCCATACCAAGCCGCTGCCCCAGATGATCAAACGCCACCAGCGGCGTCAGCAGGACGTCTAACTGCGGTAACGGTAGCACCTGACGCACATCCAGACGCGGCTCCATAATCTTCAGACGATTGCGTACCAGCTCGGTGTCCGGCGCATAGCGCAGGAACAGCAGATGCCCGGTGCGAAACGGATGCAGAACCGGCAAATACACGCGTTTCTCCTGCCGCCACAGCTGTTGAATCAGCGGGGTCGTATCCAGCTCGCCATCAAATGACAGAAATACCGCCACGCTATCTGCCTGTATGATTTTCGGATGTGTCATGACGCGCTCACACGCCTGTTGCGCAAAACGCGACTGCTGCTCTGACGTCAGTAAACGTCGATTCTGCCGCACAGCCTGACGAATTTGCTGACGCGATGCTGTCGTAGAAGAGAGTGAGGTATCGGGAAGTGCCGATGAAAATGAATCAGAAGATGACATGGGCTACATTCGCCACGGGTCAAGAATGATAAAAGAAAGGGAATCTCCGAGATGCCGCCGCAGGCTGTAACCCTTGAACCCTTGGTTCAAGGTGAACATAACGTCGCAGTCTTAAGGCTTCTCGGACGAACCGAGCGTGCTCACCAACCGCAGAGCATTACATTCTGTTGGTATGAAATATCGGCTCAGGGGACTGGCCCGCTGACGAACACCTCAGAGAAATTTTATTCGTTACTCGCGATAAACCTTAGCACGTCTTATCACGTAAAAACACCGTACTTTTGTCAAAATACGACGTTATTCAAATTGTGCACCCTGACGTTCGGTGATCTTGCCCTGCTCCAGCAACGCCTGTTCGATGGTCTGCTGCAACATACGAATACGCTGTTCCATATTCGACGCATAATCACGCGTCTTACCCCGTTCCTGCGCCAGCTCATGGCACACGTTCAGCGCGGCAATAAACACCAGTTGCTCAGTGTTTGTGACTCTAGTGCGAACTTTAAGATCTTGCAACCGCTGGTTAAGATCTTCCGCAGCCTGATTCAACGCATCCTGTTGTTCTGGCGGGCAATTCACTCTTAACGAACGGCCAAAAATTTGAATATCTACTGGTTGTGCAGACATACCACCTTCCTGCCTTTTGTCGTTCTTGCGCCTGCGTGCCGCATAGCATGAGCATTACCCGTTACATCGGGCTCGTTAAAGCGGGCGCAACTATATATAGCCGAGATCTAAGATACAAGCCCTTTCTGGTATCGAAAGGGAGCTTGGTGGTAGCATAGCATGAACCAATCCAGCCAACGATGACGAATCCGCATGTCTATAGAGAATACGTTTCCCGCCTATGAAGGCCTTGACCAACTGCTTCACCAACAGCAAGTCGCGCTGACCGCAGCAGAAATGCACGGTTTGATCAGTGGGATGCTGTGTGGTGGAAACCATGACGATAGCTGGAGAACGCTGGTTTTTGAACTGACTAATGAAGGCATGGCGTTTACCCAGACGCTGTCGCAGCCGCTTCAGGACCTGTACCAGACTACGCGTGAAGCGCTGGAAGATGATGGTTTTCTGTTCCAGCTTTTCCTGCCGGACGATTCGCTGGATAGCGTGAGCGTTTTCGATCGCGCCGACGCGCTGGCAGGCTGGGTCAACCACTTCCTGCTTGGGCTGGGCGTGGCTCAACCGCAGTTGAACAAAGCCAAAGGTGAGCTGAAAGAAGCCATCGAAGATTTACGCAACATCGCACAGCTTGGCTACGACGAAGATGAAGATCAGGAAGAGCTGGAGCAATCGCTGGAAGAAGTGATTGAGTATGTTCGCGTTTCTGCCATTTTGTGCCATACCGAGTTTACCAGCCAGCGCGTTGTGACTGCGCCCGAGCAGCAAAAACCGACGCTGCATTGATTGTTATGCAAGGCAGAAGGGAAAGGTAACCGCACGGACTATTTTCAGGAGCAGGTGATGAATCCACAAGAATTTCTTCGTCGTCGTCAGGTACTGTTGGAAAAAATGGCACCGGGCAGCGCGGTGATTATTTTTTCTGCGCCGGAAGCGCAGCGCAATGCCGACAGTGACTATCCTTATCGTCAAAATAGCGATTTCTGGTATTTCACCGGCTTCAACGAGCCGGAAGCCGTGCTGCTGCTGGTAAAAAGCGATGCCAAACATCATCACAGCGTGATCTTCAACCGCGTACGCGATCTGACGGCCGAAATCTGGTTTGGTCGCCGTCTCGGTCAGGAAGCGGCACCCGCCAAACTCGGCGTTGACCGCGCCCTGCCGTTTGGCGAAATCGGCGCACAGCTGCATCTCTTATTGAATGGGTTGGACGTGGTGTACCACGCGCAAGGGCAGTACGATTATGCCGACAAGCTGGTCTTCGCCGCGCTGGACACCTTGCGCAACGGCACCCGTCAGGGCTTTGCTGCCCCTGCAACGCTGACCGACTGGCGCCCATGGGTACATGAGATGCGCCTGTTTAAATCACCGGAAGAAATCAGCGTAATGCGCCGCGCCTGTGAAATTACCGCGCTGGCCCACACACGCGCCATGCAGAAATGTCGCCCCGGCATGTATGAATATCAGCTTGAAGGCGAAATTCACCACGAATTTACCCGTCACGGCGCACGCTATCCTTCTTACAACACCATCGTCGGCAGCGGCGAAAACGCCTGTATCCTGCATTACACCGAAAATGAAACACAAATGCGCGACGGCGATCTGGTGCTGATTGACGCTGGCTGTGAATACAAAAGCTATGCTGGCGACATTACCCGCACCTTCCCCGTGAACGGTAAATTTACCGCGCCGCAGCGTGCTATTTACGACATCGTGCTGCGCTCACAGCTGCGCGCGCTGGAGCTGTTTGGTCCGGGTCGCAGCATCCGTGAAGTGAACGAAGAAGTGGTGCGCATCATGGTCAGCGGGCTTATCAAGCTCGGCGTGCTAAAAGGTGAAGTGGAAGAGTTGATTGCCGAGCAGGCACATCGCCAGTTCTTCATGCACGGCCTCAGCCACTGGCTGGGTCTGGACGTACACGATGTAGGCAATTACGGCACCACCGATCGGGGCCGCCCGCTTGAACCGGGTATGGTACTGACCATCGAGCCGGGTCTTTACATCGCGCCTGATGCCAAAGTGCCACAGCAGTACCGTGGAATCGGCGTGCGTATCGAAGATAACATCGTGATCACCGAAAACGGCAATGAAAACCTGACGGCTGGCGTAATCAAAGACGCTGATGCCATCGAAGCGCTCATGGCGCAACGGCATGATAAACAACACTAGGCAGCCCTTTCAAAGGACAATTCCTTTCAAAGGACAATGGCATAATTGCAAAGGACAACAGCATGGCGGTCATGATTGTCGGTGGCGGGATGGCGGGCGCAACGCTGGCGCTGGCAATATCGCGGCTTTCGCAGGGCGCAATCTCGGTTGACCTGATCGAGGCACACTCGCCACTCGACAAGGAACATCCGGGTTTTGACGCACGCGCCCTCGCGCTGTCTGATGGCACACGTCAGCAGCTCGCAGCGCTGGGCATCTGGCAAGCGCTGTCGGGTAATGCAACGGCGATAACCGACATTCACGTCAGCGAACGCGGGCACGCCAGCGTGGTGAACCTGAAGGCCTCGGACTATCACGTTCAGGCATTAGGCCACGTGGTTGAACTGCACGACGTCGGACAACGCCTGTTTTCCCTGCTGCAACAGGCACCGGGCGTGCGCCTGCACTGCCCGGCCAAAGTCGTGGCCGTCATGCGGACGCAGGATAATGCGACGCTCACGCTGGACGACGGCACTGAGCTAACGGGTCAACTACTGGTTGCCGCCGACGGTTCGCGCTCCATGCTGTCACAGTCCTGCGGCATTCAATGGCAGCAGCATGATTATGATCAGATCGCGACCATCGCCAATGTGACGACTGCCGAACCCCATCGCGGCCGGGCATTCGAGCGATTTACCCCGCACGGCCCGCTGGCGCTCTTGCCGATGAGCAACGGACGCTGCTCGCTCGTCTGGTGCCATGACAAACACCGTCAACATGAGGTCGATGGATGGAACGAAGCCGAATTTCGCCAACAGCTACAGCAGGCTTTCGGCTGGCGTCTGGGACAGTTCACCCATATCGGCGAACGCCACAGCTATCCGCTGCGCTTACTCACGGCCAGCCAACATGTTAGTCATCGGCTAGCGCTGGTGGGCAATGCGGCACAAACGCTGCACCCGATTGCCGGACAGGGCTTTAATCTGGGGATTCGCGATGTGATGTCGCTGGCGGAAACCCTCGTCGATGCAGCAAAAAACCAGCAGGATATCGGCCAGTACACGGTACTCAACCGCTATCAACAACGGCGCACGCCCGATCAACACAGCACGGTGGCGATCACCGATGGACTGGTCAGGCTGTTCGCTAACCGCTATGCCGCGCTGACAATCAGCCGTAATCTGGGTCTGATCGCCATGAATAACCTGCCGCTGATGCGCGACGCCTTTGCTCGTCGCACGCTGGGCTGGGTAGAACGTTAATTAAGCTCGCCAACAGGAAAAGACGGAAATGCAATCATTCGACGTGGTTATTGCCGGTGGCGGTATGGTCGGTCTGGCGCTAGCCTGCGGTTTACAAGGCAGCGGCCTGCGTATCGCCGTGCTGGAGAAACAAGCGGCCGAACCTCAGCCGCTCGAGAAAGACCATGCCCTGCGCGTCTCCGCCATCAATGCCGCCAGCGAATGCCTCCTGCGCCATATCGGCGTCTGGGAAAATCTCGTGGCGCAACGCGTCAGCCCTTACAACGATATGCAGGTATGGGACAAAGACAGCTTCGGAAAAATCAGTTTTAGCGGTGAAGAATTCGGCTTTTCCCACCTTGGGCATATCATTGAAAACCCAGTGATTCAGCAGGTGCTGTGGCAACGCGCCTCCCAGTTAAGCGATATCACCCTGCTCTCCCCCGCCTCGTTAAAACAGGTCGCCTGGGGCGAGAACGAAGCCTTTATTACGTTGCAGGACGGCAGCATGCTGACCGCTCGGCTAGTGGTCGCCGCGGACGGTGCACATTCGTGGCTGCGCCAGCATGCGGATATTCCGCTGACCTTTTGGGACTATGGCCATCACGCGCTGGTCGCCAATATTCGAACTGAACACCCTCATCAATCCGTTGCGCGTCAGACGTTTCATGGTGACGGTATTCTGGCGTTCTTGCCGCTGGACGAGCCTCACCTTTGTTCAATTGTCTGGTCGCTGTCACCGGAACAGGCTCAGGCGATGCAGAGCTTGCCAGCAGCAGAATTCAATCGTCAGGTCGCGATGGCGTTTGATATGCGCCTAGGGCTATGTGAACTAGAAAGCGAACGCCAGACTTTCCCACTGACCGGACGCTACGCTCGCAGCTTCGCGGCACACCGGCTGGTGCTGGTCGGCGACGCAGCGCACACCATTCATCCGCTGGCGGGGCAAGGCGTCAATCTGGGTTTCATGGATGTCGCCGAACTGATTGCGGAAGTGAAGCGCTTACAGGCGCAGGGCAAAGATATCGGCCAACACCTTTATCTGCGACGCTATGAACGCCGCCGCAAACACAGCGCCGCAGTGATGCTCGCCAGCATGCAGGGGTTCCGCGAGCTGTTTAACGGCGATAATCCGGCGAAAAAGCTGCTGCGTGATGTCGGTCTGGTTCTGGCGGATAAACTGCCCGGCATTAAACCCACACTGGTACGTCAGGCAATGGGATTACACGATCTGCCAGACTGGCTTAACGTCGGGAAATAATAAAACCAGAATAGATAATATCGCCGCTTAAGCGGCGAGTTATCAATAACGCTTTCATCTTAATTAAATCACTAATTTCTTTAGCTATCGCCTTTGTTATTTAAGCGATCATTATTTTTTGTTTATATAATAAAACCATCATCAAAACATAATTAGCAGAGTAATAAAAACCGCCCCACACAACTAATTATCATTTAAAACAATAAATTATGGAATTTTGGAAAGGATATCTTCCTGACAGAAATCCTATTTCTTATTAAATAGCCGAGTTCTTCTTTTATTTAATAAAGATTTACGTTATAACGTCTCTAACAAGGATTGTTTAACAGGGAGTTACACGAATGGCTAATTCTATTTTTATGAAGATCACCGGAAAAATTCAGGGACTGATCTCTGAAGGGTGTTTAAGTATCGATTCTGTAGGAAATAAACATATATCTGGTCACGAAGATGAGATTTTTGTTTATGCAACAAATTACGACTTATCAAGAGATCGACACGTCAATCATCACCCCTTTTCCGTAACCAAAGTCGTTGATAAGTCTACACCGTTAGTCCTAACTAGCATCGCTAATAATGAACTACTGGAAATTGAGTTGAGATATTACCGCACCTCCGCCAGCGGGACGCAAGAGAACTACATGACAATCACATTAAGGGATGCCTCTATTGTCAATATCTCTAATCAGAACCCCAACTCATTGACGCATAGCGATATGCAGCCATTTGAAACCCTGAGCCTGCGTTATGAAAGCATTACCTGCCAACACAATATTGCAGGGACATCGGGATACAGCATATTAACTGAGAATATGTACTGATAAACCATGAATAAATTCAATGATATTATCAACGAATGCGACCTTAGTTTTTCTGGTCACGTATTCAATATGTAGATCAGGTCATTGCAGATAATGTTCACGTTCGATGAATGTGCCGATTATCTTGTCATGCATTTCCACTGATTTTGAGTACCCGATAGTTTTACGATTCAG
>NZ_JAUMIO010000015.1:0-107986 GCF_032905925.1 Pectobacterium sp. HCp5_1 | reverse complement strand
TCAGTGCCGGTATATGTGGCAGTTACTGGAACAGGTAAAGCGATTTATGAATGCCGCTTCGCCGTTCCCCGGAAATCAACATGGTTTGGCTAAAGTGGAGCGGTAATATGCAAAGCTATTTAGAAGATAGCTCAATTATCCATTACCAATTAATTCAATAAATCACTAATTGCTAGCAATAGAAGACCCTTCATACTATAGGAGGCGGCCTCAAACCACACCATGCAAGAATGCTCTCGGAGGCCGCAACTAAGAAGAGTGTTATTCGTCGAAGAACCAATATCCTTGATTAACCAACCCGGTTAATTCAGCCACAAATGCCGGATTTTTCAGCGCCGCACCCAGCTCTTTTTTACCAAGAACGGTGTAACGACACAGCGCATCCGCCGCTTTCGGATCGACCGTGTCCAATCGTTCGCTGTTGATGAAGTAGCTACCGCCGACTTCAAGAACGCGCAGGCCGCTCAAACGCGTCAACACACCACCGTCCATCAACGCCCGCACAACCTCATCCGGCTTGTAGGGCGGTTCTGCCGGTGCGATATCCAGCTCGTGGCGCGGCGTCGTCACAAAGCGACCGAACCACTGCTTCAACGCTTCTGGCTGATTGATCACGTCGATCATCATCTCGCGCAGACGGTCAAACTCATAGTCCTCAACCCGCCCCGGATGTTCCCGACAGGTCAAATCAGGGTCGCTGTAGTGCTCACCGCCGAGATCGTTCTCCAGCACATAGTCAGCAAAGCTGCTGATTAAGTCTCTGCCGTTCGGCCCACGGAACCCCACGGAGTAGTTAAGTGCGGTTTCATGCGTGAAGCCATCGTGCGGGAAGCCTGGTGGAATATAGAGAATATCGCCCGGCTCAAGATCCTCATCAATGATCGGCGGGAAAGGATCGACATGCAGCAACGCAGGATGCGAGCAAAACTGACGCATCGGCAGCTTGTCACCCACGCGCCAACGGCGGCTACCCATCCCCTGAATGATGAAGACATCGTACTGATCGATATGCGGACCCACGCCGCCGCCCGGTACGGAAAAGGAGATCATCAGGTCATCTAAACGCCAGTCCGGCAACACGCGGAACGGGCTCACGAGTTCAGCAGACGGCGCATGCCAGTGATTCACCGCCTGAGCCAGCAGCGACCAGCCGGTTTCACCCAGATTATCAAAATGCTCAAACGGCCCGTTGCTGGCCTGCCACTGACCATTGTTATGGCTGACCAAACGGCTATCGACCTCCGGCTCCATCGCCAGACCCGCCAGCTCATCCGGCGTAATCGGATCGACGAAATTCGGGAAAGCATTTTTCAATACAACAGGTTGTTTTTGCCAGTATTTTTCTAAGAATTCGGGCCAGTTAAGGTTAAGTTGGTAAGCCATGCGTCCACACCAGTGAGAAGAGAAACGGGCCTGATTATAAAGAAGGGGCTACCAGCGCTACCTTGTCATTGGTCAATGGGCGGATAACTATCATGCAGACTGCATATTTTGCTTTATTAGATAGTGCCTAAACATGCCTTCTTCAGGAAAATCGGGTAAAGACATTTGCAGTTGATAACCTTGCTTTTCATAGAAAGGAAGTGCCTGAAAACTAAAGGTATCCACAAGAGCATGACGGCACCCAAGACGTATCGCCTCCTGCTCTGCTTCTTTCATCAACGCGCTGCCGAGCTTCAGACCTCTGGATTCCTCGCTCACCCACAAATAATCAATACACAGCCATAATCCTTTACGCATGGCGATCAACCCGCCCGTCATCACTCCGGCGCTATTTCGGTGAAAAATACCGATTTGCCCAAAAGAAGCAGGATTAATAAACCGATGGTTGTAACTCCTCAGGCCAGCAAAAAGTGCTTCCCGATCGTTATCAGCGATTTCGTGCGTCACGATTAACTCCATTCGTCCTCCTCGGTTCCTGTTTATTAAAAATGCATGACTTGTATAAATAACGCTTAGAAGAAATCTGGTTTCAGCGATTCCCGAGCTTCCATACACTCGCCCGTTCAGCATAAGCACAATCCGCCTTTCGGTACACGACTCTCTGCATGGCGATTGTGATTATCTGTGTGGTTACAGCTGTATCGTGGGGATGCCACATCGCCACTGGCAAACCATGGCAGGCAAGCTGGTGACACAGGGTGTGGTGATTTATGTTGTCGGCGAAGGCTGCACCCGTTCATTAGTGCGGGATGATATGCGGGCAATGGGCTTTGATGTGAACAAGAAGTTCACCCGCTGGCTGGACAAACTGGAAAAGGATGGCCTGATCGCCTTTGAGGGGGAACGGATCACGCCACTCTCGCAACGGAATAAGGCGGGGGATTAAATGGGGGAAAGTGGGGGCGAACGGATAAGAAGTCCTTCTATCCGGCATTTTCCCCCACTTTCCACGCATATATAGGTGCGAAGTGGGGGAATGACTTAACTCAATAATAAATAAACATTTTTAACAAAGTGGTGAAAATCAGGTGGGGGAAGCCGTGATCCCTGAGTAAGTGGGGGAAAGGTGGGGGATGCCTGCTAATCGCTTACTCTGCCGACACACGTCAAATATAACATTTGAGTTATTATAACTTATGGGTTATATTCCCCGTTAATAAGGGGACTGACATGTATGAATTGATTTTTCACCCCGAAGCTGCAAGCGAAATTTATGACCTCGAACCTATTATGCAGGCAAAAGCGCTTAAAGGGCTTGAAAAACTTGAAGCTAAAGGGCCCGAGCTAAGATATCCAGACACGGACATCATCGAAGGTGGATTATTTGAGCTACGGGTTGGTAGAAAAGACATAAGCAGAACGTTTTTTGCTTACGCAAAAGGACGTAAGATCTATATTTTAAGGACATTCGTAAAGAAAACCCCTAAGACCCCGAAAGCTGAAATAGCGCTGGCAAAGTCAAGATGGGAGGAATTGAAAGATGGCAGTTAAAGGTATCAACTTCTCTGAAGTTAAAGCGAAAGCGCTTTCTAATCCTGAAGTTAAAAAAGCGTATGAGGACGAAACTCAAGAAGAAGAGCTTCGCGCTGTTCTGATCGAAATGAAGTCCAAGTCAGGTCTGACAAGTACAGAAATTGCCGCTCGCATGGGTGTAAGCCAACCTGCGGTGAGCCGCCTTGAGAGAAATGTTTCCAGTGCGAGTATCTCAACCTTACAACGGTATGCCGCTGCTTGTGGGATGCAGCTTAAACTGTCACTGGGTTAAGATTCGCGCGGTATTCATAAGCCGGATTTTGCACTGGCCTGCCGCTTAGCATCAGTGCTGCACGTCCCGGCTTGCTATTTCTATACGGTGGAAGACGATCTGGCAGAAATGATACTTGGGTATTATGAACAGCAGGAAAAATCATCTACATAAGAAAAATGAGCGCCAGCCCCTCCCAAAAAAGGGGCTGGTGCGGAGCTTAATGCATGGGCTTTAGATACAGGATACGCCCCGTATTTCTATCGATTATGCTTTTTTCAGTCTGGCGATAAACGCCTGCATATCAACGTGATTAACAACACGCCCTGCATCAACATCGGCAAGTCCTTGTAAGACCCTCTGATGACGCTGTTCTGCCTCCTCAATCAGAGAAGTGAGCGCTACCGCTGGTTTTTTCGTTTCTTTCATCGCCAGATCTCTAATGAATCAAATATTTTTAAACTCATACGGCACCACATACTCTTTCCGGTTCGCATCCAGATAATCCGCCCACCATTGCAGCATCAGTCTACGCTCATCCAGATGCTCCGCTTTGTGGATATAGGCAGCACGGACGCCGTTGCGTTCCTGATGACTCATCTGGCGCTCTACCGCATCCCGCGACCACTGGCCGGACTCCACCAGTGCGCTACAGGCCATGGTGCGAAAGCCATGTCCGCAAATCTCTGTAGTGGTGTCATATCCCATGGTTCGTAATGCGTTGTTGACGGTGTTTTCGCTCATCGGTTTGGTTGGTCGATGATCGCCGGGGAAAATCAGTTCATGAGCACCGCTGATGGCCTTAATCTCTTCCAGCAGCGCTAAAGCCTGTCGGGATAACGGCACCAGATGTTCAGAGCGCATCTTTGCGCCGCGCTGCGAATGCTTCACGCCGGGAATGGCTTCACGTTCAGCCGGTATCGTCCACATGGCACGTTTAAAATCGATTTCCGGCCAGCGGGCAAAACGTAGCTCACTGGAGCGGATAAAAACGCACAGCGTGAGTTTTAAGGCCAGTCTGGTTAACGCCCGCCCTTTGTGGCGTTCTATCCGTGCCAGAAAATCCGGCAGTTTATTCAGTTTCAGGGCAGGTCGGTGAGTGGCCTTGGGCGCAGCTATCGCGCCAGAGAGGTCTTGCGCGGGGTTACGCTCTATCAGATCGTTCTGCACCGCATAACGCATAATATCGGTGACGCGCTGGCGCAGCCGTGACGCCAAATCAAGATGGCCGTTCTGTTCGACGACTTTCAGCGGCTCCAGCAGGTCTTTAGTTTTCAGGTCGGCAATATGGCGATGCCCGATAGCAGGCAGTAGATTTCGTTCCATATCGCGCCATACCCGTCCGGCGTGTGTTTCTGACCACCGATTTTGGCTAATGTTTCGGTGCCAGTCCTGCGCGACCTTCGCAAAAGTATTCAACGCCTCTTGCGCCTGCTCTTTTTCTTCTTCGCGCTTTTCCGTTGGGTGAATGCCCTCCAACAGCAGCAATCGTATCTCATCACGCTTCTCTCTGGCCTTTGCCAGCGAGACTAGCGGATAGGCACCGAACGCAATCCGGCTTTCCTTACCTTCAAAGCGATATTTGAGATACCAGCGCTTAGAGCCGTTAGGACTCACCAAAAGATACAGGCCGTGCGCGTCCGCGAGCTTATAGGCTTTCTCGCGGGGCTTGGCGGTACGGGCAACAACGTCGGTCAGTGCCATAATTTGGGGGTCAACTCATAATCGAAGTGAATTGACCCTTATCTTGACCCCCAAATCCTCTGGATGTCAATGGATGAAAAAAGACCATCGTGGATAAAACAGACAAAAACCCATAGATGGAAATGAAATTAAAATTGTTATTTTACAGATAGATATGGACGTTACTGGACGATTTTGGACATAAAAAAAGCCACCCTGAGGTGACTTGATTTTCATACGATGGTGCCGAAGGCCGGACTCGAACCGGCACACCTTGCGGCGGTTGATTTTGAATCAACTGCGTCTACCGATTTCGCCACTTCGGCACAGAAGTAGTATGCGGAAAACGGGTGCATTATACCGTTTGACGGCCCACGCGCAACGTTAATCCACTCTGCATTCGCTTAAGTGCTGAAAAAATCATCTCTAGCAACGTGTTATGCCCGCTTCACCTTAATATAAAGTGGTAATGAACGTTGCCGAGGGCAATTTGTCACGACCAATAAAAAAGCGCCAAGGGGCTATCCGCTCGGCGCTTTTTTGGAATGACTGGGTCCTATCGGCGTTTTAGCAGCAGCGCTACGCTGATGAACAGAAACACCGAGCTCGGCAAGATCGCGCCCAGGATCGGCGGGATGCCATAGACCAGACTGAGTGGGCGGAATATCTCATTCAGCAGGTAGAAGAGGAAGCCGAAGCTGATACCGATCACGATGCGTGAACCCGCCGACACGCTGCGCAGCGGGCCGAAGATGAAAGAGACCGCCATGAGCATCATCACCGCCACTGAGACCGGGGCAAAGATTTTGCTCCACATGTTCAGCTGGTAGCGGTTCGACTCTTGCCCGCTTTGTTTCAGGTATTTGGCATAATTGTGTAGCCCACGGATCGACAGCGCATCCGGCTCCAGCGCCACCACGCCGAGCTTATCCGGCGTCAGGTTGGTTTTCCATTCTCCGCTGAACGTCTGGCTGCCACCAATCTGTTTACCGTCGCTCAAATCAGATTCATCAACCTGCGAGAGCTTCCAGACATTCCTGTCATCTTCAAACTCGGCAGAGGCCGCATAGCGCACAGATAGCAGCTTGTTCTTATCGTCGAAGTGGTAGATGTTGACGCCAGACAGTTCTTTATCGCCCGTCACTCGTTCGATATAGATAAAGTCATTGCCGTCTTTTGCCCACAGTCCGCCCTGCGTAGAGATCATCGACCCACCGGAAATCATCTGAGAGCGGTAGTTGCGTGCCATCTGTTCCCCTTGCGGAGACACCCACTCGCCAATCGCCATCGTCAGCAGCACCAGCGGGATCGCAGTTTTCATCACGGCCGTCGCAATCTGCAAGCGGGTAAAGCCAGAAGCCTGCATCACCACTAGTTCGCTGCGGGTTGCAAGCTGGCCCAGCCCGAGCAACGCGCCCAGCAGCGCCGCCATCGGGAAGAAGATCTCAATATCTTTGGGTACGCTGAGCAGCGTGTACAACCCTGCGCCCAGCGCCGAATACTCGCCCTGCCCGACTTTACGCAACTGGTCGACAAACTTGATGATGCCGGAGAGCGACACCAGCATGAACAACGTCGTCATGATGGTGGTAAAAATCGTTTTGCCGATATAGCGGTCTAATACACCAAACATCAGGCCGCTCCTTGTGTTTTAAGGGTACGAGGCTTAAAGCGGGCGCGCACTTTGCGCATCGGCACGGTATCCCAGAGGTTAAGCATGACCGCGATACCGAAGTACATCAGGTTGGTCAGCCAGACCCATACCATCGGATCGATTTTTCCTTTGCTGGCGTTAGAACGCAGCGAGCTTTGCAGCAAGAAGAAAATCAGGTACAGCAGCATCGCAGGCAGCATGCTCAGTACCCTGCCCTGACGTGGATTCACCACACTCAGCGGCACCACCATCAGCGCCATGATCAGTACCGAAAGAATCAACGTCAGCCGCCAGTGGAACTCCGCACGCGCATCATGTGCATCCGAATGCCACAGGGTCTTCATATCCATTTGTTGCACGTCGCTATTATTTAGCGTCACGCTCTGGTGACCAATCACGGCCTGATAGTTGGTGAAATCGGTGATACGAAAATCACGCAGCAGCGCCGTGCCTTCGTAACGCGAACCGTTATCCAACGTCACAACCTGCGCACCATCTTCGTTTTGCTTGATATGGCCGCGATCGGCGACGACGACAGAAGGCCGTGCGTTACCGCTGGGGCGCAGCTGTGCCAGAAAGACGTGCTCAAACTCTGCCCCTTTGACATTGCCGACAAACAGCACCGCGTTGCCACCCTGTGCGGACTGGAACTGCCCTTCAACCAATGCTGCCATACCAGGGTTCGCCTTCGCTTCCGCCAACACTTCTTCCTGATGCCGTGACGACCATGGGCTGAGCCACATGACGTTAATCGTTGCGACGATGGCAGTGAACACGGCCAGGACCAGTGCAGCTTTCAGCAGCACGCGTTTGCCCAACCCGCAGGCGTGCATGACGGTGATCTCGCTTTCCGCATAGAGGCGGCCAAACGTCATCAATACGCCAAGAAATAGACTTAATGGCAGGATGAGCTGCACCATTTCTGGCACGCCCAATCCCAACAGAGAGATAACCAAATTTGTCGGGATTTCACCATCAACAGCGGCGCCCAGTATCCGCACTAATTTCTGGCAAAAGAAAATCAGTAACAGAATGAAAAGGATGGCCAGTTGACTCTTAAAGGTTTCCCGTACCAGATATCGAATGATGATCACGCTTAATTACGCCTGTGAAAACTTGTCTTTTTGCAGGAAAATCGATAGTTTCTTCGCTAACGCGCCATTTATACTCATTTTTGGCTGCCCTCTTAGCTAAAACTGTATTACAACACACTGCGTTTGAGCTGTTGTATCAGAACCTGCTTATTAGTCACTAAAACAGGTTCGTTACGTCGTTAAGATTAACACAGGTTATGTTAACGCAACGGCGGGAAGTATTACGGAGTGTCACATTCTAGCCGTTGCCCCCGCTGTTGTCTTTAAGATTCAGGAGAGTACATGGAGTTCAGCGTAAAAAGCGGTAGCCCGGAAAAACAACGCAGTGCCTGCATTGTCGTCGGCGTGTTTGAACCGCGTCGTCTGTCCCCTATTGCCGAACAACTCGATAAAATCAGCGACGGCTACATCAGCGCGTTGCTTCGCCGTGGTGAATTAGAAGGCAAAGTGGGGCAATCACTGCTTTTGCACCATGTACCTAACATTCTTTCCGAGCGCATTCTGCTGATTGGTTGCGGTAAAGAGCGCGAACTTGATGAACGCCAGTACAAACAGGTGATTCAGAAAACGATCAACGCCCTGAACGAAACCGGTTCAATGGAAGCGGTCTGCTTCCTGACCGAGCTGCACGTGAAAGGCCGTAACACGTACTGGAAAGTGCGTCAGGCAGTCGAAACCGCAAAAGAGACGCTGTACACCTTCGATCAGCTTAAGAGCAACAAGGTCGAGCTGCGCCGTCCGCTGCGCAAAATGGTCTTCAACGTGCCGACACGCCGTGAGCTGACCAGCGGCGAGCGTGCCATTCAGCACGGTCTGGCGATTGCTGCGGGTATCAAAGCCGCGAAAGATCTCGGCAACATGCCGCCGAATATCTGTAATGCCGCGTATCTGGCTTCGCAAGCGCGTCAACTGGCCGATACCTATAGCCAGAACATCATCACGCGCGTGATTGGCGAGCAGCAGATGAAAGAGCTGGGCATGAATGCCTATCTGGCCGTGGGTCAGGGCTCGCAGAATGAATCGCTGATGTCCGTGATCGAATATAAAGGCGACCCAAACCCGGAAACCCGCCCGATTGTGCTGGTCGGTAAAGGGCTGACGTTCGATTCCGGCGGCATCTCCATCAAACCTGCCGACAGCATGGACGAAATGAAATACGACATGTGCGGCGCGGCCACGGTCTACGGCGTGATGCGCATGGCGGCCGAACTGGCGCTGCCGTTGAATATCATCGGCGTGCTGGCGGGTTGTGAAAACATGGTCGATGGGCGCGCATACCGTCCGGGCGACGTACTGACCACGATGTCCGGCCAAACGGTTGAAGTGCTGAACACCGATGCGGAGGGCCGTCTGGTCTTGTGTGATACGCTGACCTACGTGGAGCGCTATGAGCCGGACGTCGTCATTGACGTCGCAACGCTGACCGGCGCGTGCGTGATTGCGCTGGGGCACCACATCACTGGGCTGATGGCGAACCACAATCCGCTGGCGCACGAGCTGTTGAGCGCGTCCGAGCAGTCTGGCGACCGCGCATGGCGTCTGCCGCTGACCGACGAATTCCAGGAACAGCTGGAATCCAATTTTGCCGATATGGCGAATATTGGCGGTCGTCCAGGCGGTGCGATTACCGCAGGCTGCTTCCTGTCGCGCTTTACGCGTAAGTACAGCTGGGCGCATCTGGATATCGCAGGTACCGCCTGGCGCTCTGGTAAAGCCAAAGGCGCAACGGGTCGCCCGGTCGCGCTGTTATCACAGTTCCTGCTTAACCGCGCCGGACAGAACGACGTAGAATAAGACTTTCACGTCAACGGCGATGACCAAAGCCAGCGATTGCCTTATCCTTATAAGGTAATTGTCTATCGGGCCGGACTTCCGGCCCTTATCACTTTCTGGCTCTTAGCAATCAATAGTGTAAACAATGAAAAACGCAACGTTCTATCTTCTCGAACACGACAGCAAAAGCGGTGAGCTCAGCGCCCATGAGGCACTGGCATGCGATCTGGCGGCAGAACGTTGGCGAGCAGGAAAGCGCGTGCTGATTGCCTGTGAAGACGAGCAGCAGGCCATCAGACTGGACGAAGCATTGTGGCAGCGCGATCCCAACGCATTCGTGCCGCACAATCTGGCAGGCGAAGGGCCGCGTCACGGTGCGCCGGTCGAACTGGCCTGGCCGCAACGGCGTGGCAACGCGCCACGGGATCTGCTGATCAGCCTATTGCCGCAGTTCGCAGATTTTGCCACCGCTTTCCATGAAGTGATAGACTTTGTCCCTTACGAAGAATCCTTGAAACAGTTGGCGCGCGACCGCTATAAAACCTATCGCAGCGTCGGCTTCCAATTGACCACGGCTACGCCGCCAACTCACTGAATTTTGAGCATAATGGAAACGAAATATAACCCGCAAGATATCGAGCAGCCGCTCTACGAACACTGGGAAAAGCAAGGCTACTTCAAGCCGCACGGCGACACGAGTAAAGACAGCTTCAGCATCATGATCCCGCCGCCCAACGTCACCGGCAGCTTGCATATGGGTCACGCTTTCCAGCAAACCATTATGGATACGTTGATTCGCTATCAGCGTATGCAGGGTAAAAATACCCTGTGGCAGGCAGGCACCGACCACGCCGGTATCGCCACGCAGATGGTCGTTGAGCGCAAGATCGCCGCAGAAGAAGGCAAAACTCGCCACGATTACGGCCGCGAAGCGTTCATCGACAAAATCTGGCAGTGGAAAGGCGAATCCGGTGGCAACATCACCAATCAGATGCGCCGTCTGGGCAACTCCGTTGACTGGGAGCGCGAGCGCTTCACCATGGATGAAGGCCTGTCCAACGCGGTGAAAGAAGTTTTCGTCCGTCTGTATAAAGAAGACCTGATTTACCGTGGCAAGCGTCTGGTGAACTGGGATCCAAAACTGCGTACTGCAATTTCCGATCTGGAAGTCGAAAACCGCGAAGTGAAAGGGTCGATGTGGCACCTGCGCTATCCGCTGGCCGATGGCGTGAAAACCGCTGACGGGAAAGACTATCTGGTCGTCGCGACTACCCGCCCGGAAACCGTGCTGGGTGATACTGGCGTCGCCGTTAACCCGGAAGATCCGCGTTATAAAGATCTGATCGGCAAAGAGGTGATCCTGCCACTGATTGGCCGTCGTATTCCGATCGTTGGCGACGAACATGCCGATATGGAAAAAGGCACCGGCTGTGTGAAGATCACGCCAGCGCACGACTTCAACGACTACGAAGTCGGTAAACGCCACCAGTTGCCGATGGTCAATATCCTGACGTTCGACGGCGATATCCGTCAGAGCGCTGAAGTTTTTGATACCAATGGCGAAGCCAGCACCGCTTGCAGCAGCGACATTCCAGAAGCCTTCCAGGGTCTGGAGCGTTTTGCCGCGCGTAAAGCGCTCGTCGCCGCATTCGATGAGCTTGGTCTTCTGGAAGAGATCAAAGCGCACGATCTGACCGTTCCTTACGGCGACCGTGGCGGCGTTGTCATTGAGCCGATGCTGACCGACCAGTGGTATGTACGGGCTGCCGTGTTAGCTAAACCGGCGGTGGAAGCGGTAGAAGATGGCCGCATCCAGTTCGTACCAAAACAGTACGAAAACATGTACTTCAGCTGGATGCGCGACATTCAGGACTGGTGTATCTCCCGTCAGCTGTGGTGGGGTCACCGCATTCCGGCCTGGTACGATGCTAACGGCAACGTCTATGTAGGCCGTACCGAAGCGGAAGTACGCAGTGAAAACAACCTCGCTGACGATGTCGTTCTGAATCAGGACGAAGACGTACTGGATACCTGGTTCTCATCTGGGCTGTGGACGTTCTCTACGCTGGGTTGGCCAGAGCAAACGCCCGATCTGAAAGCATTCCACCCAAGCAGCGTGATGGTCAGCGGCTTCGACATCATCTTCTTCTGGATTGCCCGCATGATCATGCTGACCATGCACTTCATCAAAGATAAAGACGGCAAACCCCAAGTGCCATTCCATACCGTCTACATGACCGGCCTGATCCGTGATGATGAAGGTCAGAAGATGTCCAAATCCAAAGGGAACGTGATCGACCCGCTGGATATGGTCGACGGCATTTCGCTGGAAGCGCTGCTGGAAAAACGTACCGGCAATATGATGCAGCCGCAGCTAGCGGAAAAAATCCGCAAGCGCACCGAGAAACAGTTCCCGAACGGCATCGAGCCGCACGGTACGGATGCTCTGCGCTTCACGCTGGCGGCGCTGGCCTCTACCGGCCGCGACATCAACTGGGACATGAAACGTCTGGAAGGTTACCGCAACTTCTGTAACAAGCTGTGGAACGCCAGCCGTTTTGTGCTGATGAACACTGAAGATCAGGATTGCGGTTTTGGCGCAGGCGAGAAAGTGCTGTCACTGGCTGACCGCTGGGTTCTGGCAGAATTCAACCGCACGGTGAAAGCCTACCGTGAGGCATTGGATGGTTACCGCTTTGATATCGCGGCCAACATTCTGTACGAGTTCACCTGGAACCAGTTCTGCGACTGGTATCTGGAGCTGACGAAGCCTGTGATGAATGGCGGTTCAGAAGCGGAATTGCGCGGTACGCGTCACACGTTAGTTACCGTACTGGAAGCATTGCTGCGTCTGGCACATCCAATTATTCCGTTCATTACCGAAACCATCTGGCTACGCGTTAAAGCGCTGAAAGGCATTAACGCCGACACGATCATGTTGCAGCCGTTCCCTGAATTTGATGCCGCGCAGGAAGATACGCTGGCGCTGAACGATCTGGAATGGATTAAGCAGGCGATTATCGCTGTACGTAACATTCGTGCGGAAATGAACATCGCGCCGGGCAAACCGCTGGAAGTCTTACTGCGTGATGTCACTGGTGAAGCACAGCGTCGCGTGGAAGAGAACCGCAGCTTTATCCAAACGCTGGCGCGTCTGGAAAGCATTACGCTGCTGCCTGCGGGCGATAAAGGTCCGGTTTCCGTCACTAAACTCATTGATGGTGCCGAGCTGTTAATTCCGATGGCAGGCCTGATCGATAAAGCGGCAGAGCTGGATCGTCTGACGAAAGAAGTAGCGAAAATCGAAGCAGAGATTGAGCGCATCGAAAGCAAGCTGTCCAACGAAGGCTTTGTGGCACGCGCACCGGAAGCGGTCGTCACCAAAGAGCGTGAGAAGCTGGACGGTTACGCCGTAGCGAAAGCCAAACTGCTGGAGCAGCACGCAGTCATCGCTGCGCTGTAACGCTCACCGATTTTCTAGCGGTAGTACGGTAAGTACGAAAGCCTCGTTGAAAAACGAGGCTTTTTACTTTATCAGGCGGATAACGGCGTATGGTTAACGTTGACGGTTCCCGTGCCGTTTATCCATACCACACCATTTATGGATTGATGAGTGCGTACATGAATCACCTGTCTTCGCTCTCCACATAACATTAGCGAAAACAGGTGATAAGGTCATTTAACGATTAGCGGGCATCGGCCAGCGCGATGTTCTGACGCAAGCCGGGCAGCACGTTGTCCAACTCCATGTTTTCCCTTGCGATCTGGAAACGGGAAACGGACTGTTGCAGATTAACAACCTGCTCCTGAAGTGAATTCGCAGAGGTCGCCACTTCTGATACCAAGGACGCATTCTGCTGGGTCACACCATCCATCTGATTGATGGCAATATTGATCTGCGAAATGCCGCGGCTCTGCTCGCTGGAAGCCAACGTGATCTCATCCATGATATCGACCACTTTTTTCACATCCATCAGCACTTCGTCCATGGTGTTACCGGCGACTTCAACCAGCCCAGCGCCCTTCTCAATGCGGCTGAGAGAATCATCGATCATGGTGCCAATTTCTTTCGCTGCCGTCGCACTGCGCGCAGCCAGCATCCGCACTTCGGAAGCCACCACCGCAAAGCCTTTACCGTACTGGCCCGCACGCGCAGATTCTACCGCAGCGTTCAGCGCCAGCAGGTTAGTCTGGAAGGCAATGCCATCGATCACGCCAACAATGTCGGAGATCTTGGCAGAACTCTGCTTGATGGAACGCATGGTATCCACCACTTCGGAGACAACATTCCCACCGCGAGACGCGGAATTAGAGGCTTTCAGCGCCAGATCGTTGGCTTTACGCGTGTTGTCTTCGTTGTTTTTCACCGTCGACATGATCTGTTCCATGCTTGAAGCGGTTTCATCCAGCGAGGCCGCCTGCTGTTCAGTACGGCTGGAAAGATCGATGTTGCCGGAGGCAATTTCCTCAACACCGACGCTGATCGCATCGGTTCCGTTACGCACCACGCGCACCATATTTTCCAGCCCGTCGCGCATACGTTGAACCGCAGCAAACAGGTGCGCGATCTCATTTTTTCCGCTGCTATCAATCTGCGCCCGCAGGTCGCCTTCGGCGATGCGGTCAAAGACGGAAATCGCCTGATTCAGCGGTTTCACGATCATGTTGGTCATCACAGACCAGGCCAGTGCCGCCAGCAGCAGCGCACAGGCGATCGCGCCGTACAGGATAGTTTCCATCAGTTGCACACGCCCATTTGAATCCGCGTAGGCCTCATCAATGCTCTTCAGCTTGAAGGCAACCAACGCTTTAGAGGATTTATCAAACGCGGCATACAGCACTGTCGATTTCCCGGCGCGCTGGCGATATTCATCCAGATTCCCTGCGTTAAGCGCCGCAAATGCCGGATCGATAAACTCCTGCATCAACGTATTGCGTTTCTCGGCCATGTCCGAAGAAATGGTTTTTTCCGCTTCGGACTGTGGGTATTTCAGGTATTCCTGCCACTTTTCACTGGCACCGTCGACCTTGCCTCTGGCGCGCCCCAGCGCGACTTTAGCTGCTTCGACATCCCCCTTCCCCATTAATGATTCGTACAGACGCAAATCCAACCGACCACGCAACAGCAATTCTGAGCTGTCATTCAGCGCAACCAGCCCTGGCAGCACTTCCATATCGACGCGAGCAAATGACTTATTCCCTGACTGAACGGCAACCAACCCTAACACGCCGACGAAAAGCAGTAACGCCGCTAACGAAAACACCATCATGCTGAGTGCAGTACGGATCTTTATCTTACGAAACATAAATTATCCCTGTGGCCTAAAATAAGAAAGGATGAGCGCCAGCTCCAGAGCAGAGCCGTTCCGTTATTTACGTAATAGTCGTTATTCATTTTCCAGACGTGTGAATTCCCACGAACTGAAATAAATTCGTTATAAAACCGTAATAAAATAAAGAAAGGTAACAAGCAAGCGATGACCGACAGAAAGAGATTTTCTGCCGGTCATGAGTATTTATTTTTTATTATTTTTCTGAGACGGATTCTTTTCTAAGAAACGTTGTAGCTCATCTTTATAAAACTTCGCCGACATCATAGTGCCATGCCCACTGGTATCTTTGCTGGCGGGAATAAGGAACAACGTCGCCTGCTTAATTTTCTTCAGCTCATTATCCAGGATGCCTGTTTCAATAGGATTACGCTCATCATCCGCAGAGTTAATCACTAGCACAGGTGCCTTAATTTTATTCAGTTCCGGTGCCGCATTATAATTTGCAGACGAGCCCCAGATATAAATAAAGTCATTCGCATCGCTGGTCGACGGAGCCGCAAGGCGATCTTCTACCAGTTTGTCCGCCTGCGCGCGCGTCGGCGCTTTGCTCTGATACGCGAGCGTGCCGCCAGTGGTGGCGATACTGAACATAATGCTGGCCGTTTTCAGCGTTGGCGGCTGCTGTGTGTAATCGCCGTTATTCCACGTTGGATCGTTCTTGATGGATTCAATCAAGATGCGGCGCATCATCCAGTTACGACCAGACAGCTCGTTTGGCAGCGACGCCATTGGCACCAGCGCATCCATCATGTCTGGGTATTTTTCACCCCAGAGCCAGGTTTGCATGCCGCCCATGGAATATCCCATCACCAGACGCAGGTGGTTAATGCCCAGCCCTTCTTTGATTAAGCGATATTGTGCCTGCACCATATCGTTATAATCGTACTGCGGGAATTTCATCCGTAAGCCGTCTGACGGTTTGGACGATTTTCCAGAACCGATGCTCTCCGGCATGATAATAAAGTATTTGCTGCTATCCAGCGCCTGACCCGGCCCGAACAGCTCCCCGCCAAAGCCATTTGCTAGCAGTGATTTAATCGGCTGGTTCGTTCCATGTAGCAGTAAGACAGCGGGCTTGGTTTTATCACCGATCGTGTAGTAGTGAATACGCAGATCTTTTAATTTTTCGCCGCTGTTGAAGGTAAATTCTGGCGCAATCCAGTCGCCTTCTTTAGGCTCTGGGAAATTGGTCTGTGCATGCGTTAATGGTGACAGCATTAACAGAAATGCGCCCACCACCCCTGATAGAATTCGATTAATCATAAATAACTCTTCGGTAATCATGAAGTCGTGAAGCCGCGATTTTAATGTCTATTAGGAAAAATCCCAATAAACATAAGCGAACTAATAATAAAAAGAGATTATTGTCTGGTTTTTTTATTTATCGCGAGAGATTCTACAGATAGTTTTTAATAGGATGATATTTAACGTATTCCTGTTAATCGTCCGGCTACGCAGTTCATGCTTTTCACTCGACATGCGCGTTTATAAAAACAACAAAGCGCGCTTTTTTTGCTCAAATATCTAATCATACTCTAAATAATTCGAGTTTCAGGAAGGCGGCAAGCGAAGGAATCCCGATGAGCTTACTCAGGTAAGTGATTCGGGTGACTGAACGTAGCCAACGCACATGTAACTTGAAGTATGACGAGTATAGAAGGAGATCGTGTGCGGTGACACCGCACACGATTGACATAAGGCAGTGTTAGATCGGAGGTGAGAATCGAGAACTGAGGATTAGTGCTTATTCATCTCGCTTTCAATGGCTTTCAGCCGCTCATCCATATCCGGGTGCGTACTTAGCCAGTCCGGTAAATCCAGCGAATCAATTTCATCCTGACTGCGGTCGTTAGCGATCAAGGCCCGATACATTGCCTGCATCGACTGAAGCGAACGCCCTTGCTGCTGCATTTCGGCTATTGCCCATGCGTCGGCTTCCCGTTCCATATCGCGAGAAAACTGCATCTCGTTGATAAAAGCGGCAGACTGCAACAGGGTATCCCCGACGCCGCTGACATCTCCCGTCATCCACATGAACGTCAGCGATACCAGCGATGAACGCACCACCATGCGCATTGGGTGGCGATAGGCGTGGTGCCCCATTTCATGCAGCATCACCGCGGCCAGCTCGTTGTCATTTTTCGCCAGCTTCACCAGATCGTCACTGATAATCAGCGTGCCATCTGCCAGCATAAAAGCATTCGGCCCGATAGGCGCAGACATAATCTCCAGACGCAGTGGCGTTTTGTCTTCCCGCATGTCAGCGGGCATAACCTGTTGAAACAGTGTTTGCATCGCCTGCTGTCGCTCAACAGGCAGTTCAGAAGGCTTAAAATCACTGTGCCGTAACAGCTTTAGCGTATTTTGCCCCAGTTGCTGTTCGATAACGCTAGGCATCCGTAGCGCCAGCGCGGAGCTTGCCCACGGCAGTACCACGTAAACGTAGTTTATGACGAGCAAGATTGTGGCGAGTAGTGTGAGAATGACGCCACGCTTATGGCGTTCCAGACGATGGACAAGTCCTGGGCGACGTCGTGCAGAATACCACGAGCGAAAAGTGGGATCGTCGGCAGGAACAAAGCGACCACCGTCAGGAAAGGTGAGCGTTAGAGGAATCGAGCCCAGCGCATCGGAAACCGTGACCTGCTCTAATGCAAATGTCGTATTCGATGACCCGGTGTTCAACACCATCATCGAACCGTTGTCCGTTAAATGAAGAGAAGCGGCCACGCGGGCCGCCAATCCGGGGTATTGATAATGCCCCTCAATATTCATATTCCTGCCTTAGAGACCGACACCCAAATCGAGCGCCTGCACGGCTTCTTCGGCCAGTGCGCTGTTTGCTGTGTCCTGATGAGCCTGAACATGCAGCAGTGCCAGATCGCCTTCAACCGCTGTCGCATTCGCAATATAGCGTGCGTGACGAATCTCTGCCACCGGTGCAGCCCAACCCAAAGAGAAAATAGTGATCAGGCTATTGGTTATCAGCAGCCCCATGTAAGACATGGTTTGCATGGAAGAGTGCAATTTCACACCGCCATTCAGCGACGTCTGATTAAACAGATAATTACGCTGTGCGACCACCAGATAACTGCTGGAAACCAGCACACCCAGCAGCGCCACAACGAACATCATGACCATATTGAAGACGTTGCTCAGCAGCATCATGGCAATGGTGTCCGAATCTGCGCCCATCATAATAATCTGATACAGCGTAAAAATGAACGACCCCATGAATGACAGCGCGGCGATTAAGAAAGGAACAAAAATCAGCAGGCTAATCAGGGCGAATTTAATAAATGCCGCTTTCGTCAACTCCGCTTTAAACGCCGTTTTGCCGAAGAACAGGTTATTAACATAGAAATCAAGCTGCATCATTTTCATGATGCCATTGACCGCAGCAAACCCAGGAACCACCAGCGCCAGCACGATGAGTGTAATGATAATCGGGCTATCGCTCTGCATACCAATGAACATCGCAACCGCTAAAACAGCATAAAACGCCAGCAGCAGCAGGATAGGACAAAGCAACAGCACCCAATACGCGCGGCCCGTCTGGCAGTGATAGTTAAAACGGACGCCACGGTAACTGGACATAATAGCGTCATAACGCCAGTTGCGGATCACGATAATCGGAATCAATGCCGCAAATGCCAATGCGAGAATAGTTCCTAACGTCGGTGACATTGCTAATACGATATAAAACAGAACAATACCGGCTATAACCAGCAAACGTCCTTTGAGGATCTGAATGGGCTGTGCGTGGTAATCAAAACGGTCACCGTTAATTTCCGTGTTGCCGTAAAAATAACGGCGGCGGCGCACTGTCGCCCAGGCAGAATAAATACCTAAGGTGATTATTGTTAATAATCCATTCACCAGCCAAATTGCAAAATATTCCCCAGCCTTACCATGAAACTGCACGCGATGCTGCGCGCTATTTTCTGAAGTATTGATAGTCATAGACCTTTCATCCTAAAAGAAATAAGCCTCATAAACGTTTCATTAGACACGTTATTGGCATACAAAAAGCGGCTTATTTAAGCATGTCTTGTTAACGACAACAATAAAAGTTAACAGTAATTAAACAACTGAGTAGTCTTATAAACCGTAAGGAATAGCGCGACCTAAATATTTATATCTTAAGAGATTGCAGGAAATTTTACTTATATCTTAGATAATTCAATCTCCAGAGTGTCATATTATGGCTTTAACAGTAGAAAATGCTGGCGCGTTAGTGTGGATATGGCATAAAAATCACCGCAGATACCACGCGAAGAACAGCAGGAAGAAAGGGCATAGACGTTGCATCAATGTGGTCTGAAATGGTATTACAATCGGCCAGGATCATTCCCCTCGTAAACCGTAAGAGCAAGAGTACGTATTATGACAACCGCGACCTCCGCCAATCTTCAGGTACGCCCAATCACTGCGAGAGACGATGCCGCTATCGCTCAGGTCATCCGCCAGGTTTCTGCTGAATTTGGTTTGACGGCTGATAAAGGCTACACCGTTTCCGATCCTAATTTGGACGCGCTGTTTGCCCTCTACAGTCAGCCGAAAAGCGCCTACTGGGTGGTTGAATATGAAGGCCGCGTGGTTGGCGGTGGCGGCATTGCTCCGCTGGTCGCAGGTGAAGAAGATGTGTGTGAATTACAGAAAATGTATTTCCTCCCCATCGTTCGGGGAAAAGGGCTGGCACGTCAGTTGGCGATACAGGCGCTTGATTTTGCACGTCAGCACGGCTTTCGCCGCTGCTATCTGGAAACAACCGGCCACCTGACCAGCGCGATCCGACTGTATGAGTCACTGGGCTTCGAGCTGATTCCCCACTCAATGGGTAACACGGGCCACACCGACTGTGAAGTGACGATGTTGAAGGTACTGTAATAGGCTGAAAGTACGACAATCACGCGCTGTCATACCGAATAAAAAACGCCGCAGGGATTCCGGCGGCGTTTTCAGTGAGGCGTATTCTTTCGAGTTAATGACTCAATAATTAGTGGCGCTTGCCGTCATCATCTTCATCATAAAAATCTTCATCATCCCCGTCTTCTTCGCCTTCACCATCTGGATCTTCGAAGTAGGTGCCCCAACCGTCGTAATTCACGCCGTGGCGTTCTGCCAGCGCCAGCAGTTGTTCTACCTGCGCGTCGATTATCTCCGCCTTTAGCGCAACTTCACTGATAGCATCGCAGCACATCAGCAACACGCCATCTTCCACTTCCAGTTCTTCCGCATCCGTCACTTCATAACCCAGCTTGAAGGCTTCTACAGCGACTTTTTCCAACACTTCAAACTTCTCAGCAGAGAAATGGTGTTCAATGGTATAGAGCGCGTCAGGATCGCTGCCATCATCCAGCAGTTCTTCAATGATCAGGCGTGTCTCTTCCCGTTGCTCTTCCAGTAATTCGCGGTTTGCCATGCCTCAGTCCTCATTAAACGACGTAATATTACTTATTGTCCCACAGCCCTGCGGCTTGCTCCACCACAAAGTTTGATATCACCACTTGAATTTGAATAATTACACATATAAAGTGAATTTTAATTCAACCAATGGTGTTGAGCCACATGGAGAGGTACATCATGCAACCGTTCTATAAGCGTCACTTTTTAAGGTTAATGGATTTTACACCCGCAGAAATTGCCAATCTTTTAGCCCTGTCAACGAAACTGAAAGCCGACAAAAAAAACGGGACAGAAGCCCGCCGCCTGCAAGGTAAAAACATCGCACTCATCTTCGAAAAAGATTCGACTCGTACTCGCTGCTCTTTCGAAGTTGCTGCATACGATCAGGGCGCGCAAGTGACCTACCTCGGCCCAAGCGGCAGCCAAATCGGCCATAAAGAATCCATCAAGGATACTGCACGCGTACTGGGAAGAATGTACGACGGCATTCAATATCGCGGCTACGGCCAGCAAATTGTCGAAACGCTGGCGCAATACGCGGGCGTTCCGGTCTGGAACGGGCTGACGAATGAATTCCACCCTACGCAGTTGCTGGCGGATCTGCTGACGATGCAGGAACATTTGCCGGGTAAACCGCTGTCAGAGATGACGCTCGTCTATGTTGGCGATGCGCGCAACAATATGGGCAACACCATGCTGGAAGCGGCAGCGCTGACCGGGCTGGATTTACGCCTCGTTGCGCCAAAAGCCTGCTGGCCGGATGACGGTCTGGTGGCTGAGTGTCAGGCGGCGGCAGAACAAACCGGTGGCAGCATTACGCTGACGGAAGATATCGCCGCGGGCGTCGCGGGCGCAGATTTCATTTATACCGACGTCTGGGTTTCTATGGGGGAACCGAAAGAGACCTGGAAAGAGCGCATCGCGCTGCTGAAACCCTATCAGGTGAACATGGCAATGATCGCCGCAACGGGTAATCCGCAGGTGAAGTTCCTGCACTGTCTGCCTGCGTTCCACGACGATCAGACGACGATGGGCCAACAAATGGCGGAGCAATATGGTCTGCACGGTGGAATGGAAGTCACGGATGAGGTCTTTGAATCCGCGCACAGCATCGTGTTCGATCAGGCGGAAAACCGCATGCACACCATCAAAGCGGTGATGGTCGCTACGCTAGTACAGGATTAAAGTTTACTTCCCTCCCCAGTGCGGGGAGGGATAGGCTTTCCAGCGGTTTACACCACCAGTGACGCGTCGATTTTCACCACGGCTTTGCGCACGTGCGCAGGTTCGCCAACGGCACACAGCGGTTTATGCACTTCGCCCGGGAAGAAGACGACAAAATCCCCTTCCTGCATCACAAACTGTTTTTCCTGCTCGCCCGCAGGCAGGAAAGCAATGTCTTTATCCGCAAGCCAGTCGGTATCCGGCTTGCCCGCAGGCAGGTTACTGAACGTCATCCCTTCCACACCAGACAGCACGATCTGAATGTCCAGATATTTGGCGTGATACTCAGCGCGGCGTTTTTCCAGCAGATCGGTGCTGTCGTTGGAGATCAGCACAAACACGCTGTTGCCTTCGATATCATGCTTGCCCAGCGGCGTGTCTGCCGTAATGTTTTGCTTCACGTATTCAATTGCTTCGAGCAGTTTTGCAGGCAGATAAGGAACCAGTTCAAGGTGGTGGACGTTGCCAGTAATCATAAAAACCCTCATTGATATAAAAATGAAACCCTGTTTTATAATCCTTATACTCTCCAAATGTGACGCCCGCCAGCGTGTTAATACGAAAAAGTGAACTGCCCACCACTCTTCCCCATTGGCCTTCTCCCACGCACGCACGTTATGCATACAGCACACGACCCGCAACCGATTGCGATGCGTAAAAAACCACGTTTTCTGCTTGAAATAGCCTAGTCGGCGCGTATAATTCCCGACAGTTTGCTGGGAGGGGTCATGCACCGTTACACCAAAAAATCCGCTGCTTATGTTGGTTCTCAACCACAACTGCCATCCGGCAGCCAGCTAGCGTTTTCCTTTCCGTTGCTCAATTATTCAATGAAGAAAGCCCCTCAATGAGGGGCTTTTTTTTGGCCCACAATCTGGGCAACCCGATACGACATTTCCTGTGTACACGTTAGGAGAAAGACAACATGGTCAATCCGCTCTATCAAAAACATATTATTTCAATTAACGACCTCAGTCGGGAAGATTTGGAACTGGCGTTGCGTGTCGCCGCCAGCCTGAAAGCCAAACCTCAGCCTGAGTTGTTGAAACATAAAGTGATTGCCAGTTGCTTCTTCGAGGCCTCCACCCGGACGCGTTTATCCTTTGAAACCGCGATGCATCGTCTGGGCGCATCCGTCGTCGGTTTCGCTGACAGCAACAACACGTCGTTGGGGAAAAAGGGCGAAACGCTGGCCGACACCATTTCCGTCATCAGCCAATACGTGGATGCCATCGTGATGCGTCACCCGCAGGAAGGCGCTTCCCGCCTTGCGACCGAGTTCTCCGGCGGTATTCCGATTCTGAACGCTGGCGACGGCGCGAACCAACACCCGACGCAGACGCTGCTCGATTTGTTCACCATTCAGGAAACGCAGGGCCGACTGAATAACATTAATATCGCGATGGTCGGTGATTTGAAATATGGCCGCACCGTGCATTCACTCACGCAGGCGCTGGCGAAGTTTGAAGGCAACCGCTTCTACTTCATCGCCCCGGACGCGCTGGCGATGCCGGACTACATTCTGAGCATGCTGAAAGAGAAGAATATTGCTTACAGCCTGCACAACAGCATCGACGACGTCGTCGGCGAGCTGGATATTCTGTACATGACGCGCGTGCAGAAAGAGCGTCTGGATCCGTCCGAATACATCAATATCAAATCCCAGTTTATCCTGCGCGCCGATGACCTGCACAGCGCCCGCCCGAATTTGAAAGTACTGCACCCGCTACCGCGCGTTGATGAGATCACCATTGATGTGGATGCCACGCCTTACGCCTATTATTTCCAGCAGGCAGGCAACGGTATTTACGCCCGTCAGGCGCTGCTGGCGCTGGTCCTGAATCGCGAACTGGTTCTGTAAGAGGAAGAAGCCATCATGACACACGATAATAAATTACAGGTTGAAGCGATCAAACGTGGCACGGTGATCGACCACATTCCCGCACAGGTGGGTTTTAAGCTGCTGACGCTGTTTAAACTGACCGCGACAGACCAGCGCATCACCATCGGCCTGAACTTGCCGTCCAACCACCTTGGGCGCAAAGATCTGATCAAGATCGAGAACGTCTTCCTGACCGAACAGCAGGCGAATCAGCTGGCAATCTACGCACCGCAGGCGACCGTCAATCAGATCGATGATTATGACGTCGTGCGCAAGCTGGTGCCGACGCTGCCAGACCACATTACTGGCGTGCTCACTTGCCCGAACAGCAACTGCATCAGCCGCAGCGAACCGGTTTCATCGTCATTCAGCGTGAAGCAGCGCGACGGCGACGTTCACCTCAAATGTAAGTACTGCGAGAAAGAATTTGAGCGTCAGGCGGTACTGCAAGATCGCTAGTTTTCTGCGTTGCCCCGCGATGGACATTGCCTGTCGCGGGGCTTTTTTGAATAATGGCGGCGTCCGCGTTCCTTTTACGCCCCCATCAAGGAGATACCATGTCACGCATTATCAGCACTGAGCACGCCCCAGCCGCCATCGGCCCTTATGTTCAGGGCGTCGACCTTGGCAGCATGATCTTCACGTCCGGCCAGATCCCCGTGCACCCGAAAAGCGGTCTGGTGGCAGATAACATCACCGCTCAGACGCGTCAGTCACTGGAAAACGTTCAGGCGATCGTAGAAGCCGCTGGCCTGAAAGTTTCCAATATCGTGAAAATGACCGTATTTGTGAAAGACCTGCACGATTTCGCTCTGGTCAACACCGCGTATGAAGCCTTCTTCAACGAACATAGCGCACCGTTCCCGGCTCGCTCTTGCGTTGAAGTCGCACGCCTGCCAAAAGACGTGAAGATCGAGATCGAAGCGATCGCCGTTCGTCGCTAAATATCACCGCAATATCCCCAAAAAGCGCACGGTAACCGGTGCGCTTTTTTTCTGTTCTTTCTTTCACCACAACAACATTATTGATACTCCCGACACACATCGCGGTCAAAAAACAAACAAATTTACGCCAAGCCGCGCGTAGCAAGCCTTCCCATTCTCATCGCCTTTTTTGCCTATTTTTTGTTCAGGCTCAAATTCCCCGCGACATGAGGATTTCTTTGCTCTACATCAATTTTACAGCGATAAAAGCGCAAACACCCCTACGCAATTTCAATATATAGTGCCTATCCTGTAAACATGAACTACATATAGTGTTTATCCACAGTGTCATCCACAGCCCTCTGTAACCCTTGTCAGTTACGGTTTTCGCCTGTGGATAACCTTTCCAGAGGAAGAAAACGTGAAACCAGTAGTGATTAAACGGGACGGTTGCCAGGTGCCTTTTGATGAAGTGCGTATCAAAGAGGCGGTCGAACGCGCGGCACATGCAGCCGGTGTCAATGATGCAGACTACTGTGCAACTGTGGCCTGTGCGGTCGCTCAACAAATGCAGGATAAATCGCGCGTAGATATCCGCGATATTCAGGACGCGGTCGAAAACCTGCTGATGTCCGGCAATTACAAAAAACTGGCGCGTACCTACATCGAATACCGCCATGACCGCGATATTGCGCGTGAACGCCACGGTCGTCTGAATCAGGAAATTCGCGGTCTGGTCGAGCAGAGCAACATGGCGCTGCTAAACGAGAACGCCAACAAAGACAGTAAAGTAATTCCCACCCAGCGCGACCTGCTGGCCGGTATTGTCGCCAAGCATTACGCCAAACAGTACATCCTGCCGCGTGATGTGGTACTGGCACACGAGCGCGGTGAGATTCACTATCACGATCTCGACTACTCGCCCTTCTTCCCGATGTTCAACTGCATGCTGATCGACCTGAACGGCATGCTGACCAACGGCTTCAAAATGGGCAACGCGGAGATTGAGCCACCGAAATCGATCTCCACGGCTACCGCCGTCACCGCGCAGATTATCGCGCAGGTCGCCAGCCACATTTATGGCGGCACCACGATTAACCGCATTGATGAGATTTTGGCGCCGTTCGTCACCGCCAGCCATGAGAAACATAAAGCCGTGGCGGAAGAGTGGAAGATTCCAGATGCGGAAAACTATGCCTTAACCCGCACGGAAAAAGAGTGCTATGACGCCTTCCAGTCACTGGAATATGAAGTCAATACGCTGCACACCGCTAACGGTCAGACGCCGTTCGTGACCTTTGGCTTCGGGCTCGGCATCAGTTGGGAATCGCGTCTGATTCAGGAATCGATCCTGCGCAACCGCATTGCCGGACTGGGTAAAAACCACAAAACAGCGGTTTTCCCGAAACTGGTCTTTGCGATTCGCGACGGTCTGAACCACAAAGCGGGCGATCCGAATTACGATGTCAAACAGCTTGCGCTGGAGTGCGCCAGTAAGCGCATGTACCCGGATATCCTGAACTACGATCAGGTCGTCAACGTCACCGGTTCGTTCAAAACGCCAATGGGCTGCCGCAGCTTCCTCGGCGTTTATGAAGAAGACGGCCAGCAGATTCACGACGGCCGCAATAACTTAGGTGTGATCAGCCTGAACCTGCCGCGCATTGCGCTGGAGGCCGAAGGCAATGAAGACCGCTTCTGGACACTGCTCGATCAGCGTCTGGCGCTGGCGAAGAAAGCGCTGATGACGCGCATTGCGCGGCTGGAAAGCGTGAAAGCTCGCGTCGCGCCAATCCTGTATATGGAAGGCGCGTGCGGCGTGCGCTTAAAAGCGGACGACAGCATTGCGGATATCTTCAAGAACGGACGCGCCTCGATTTCACTGGGTTACATCGGCCTGCATGAAACGATTAATGCCCTCTTCGGTAGCCAAACGCACGTGTTTGATGACGAGGCGCTGCGTGCCAAAGCCGTGGCTGTTATCACTCGCCTGAAAGCCGCCACCGAGCAGTGGAAAGACGAAACGGGTTACGGCTTCAGCCTGTACAGCACGCCGAGCGAAAACCTGTGTGACCGCTTCTGCCGTCTGGATACCGCCGAGTTTGGCGTCGTGCAGGGCGTGACGGACAAAGGGTATTACACCAACAGCTTCCACCTCGATGTGGAGAAGAAGGTGAACCCTTACCAGAAAATCGACTTCGAGCTACCCTATCCGCCGCTGGCTAACGGGGGGTTCATTTGCTACGGCGAATACCCGAACCTGCAACACAACCTCAAAGCGCTGGAAGACGTGTGGGATTACAGCTACAGCCGCGTGCCTTACTACGGCACCAACACGCCGATCGACGAATGCTACGAGTGCGGTTTCACCGGTGAATTTGAGTGCACCAGCAAAGGCTTCACCTGCCCGAAATGCGGCAACCACGATTCGGCCCGCGTTTCCGTCACGCGCCGCGTGTGCGGCTACCTCGGCAGCCCGGATGCACGCCCATTCAACGCCGGTAAGCAGGAAGAAGTGAAGCGTCGAATCAAGCACTTAGGTAACGGTCAACTGGGATAATCCCTTCCGGGCCGCAGCAATGCGGCCCACCTTTTCGCGGCATCGTCAACACGCGCCCGCTTTACAACATGGGCTCTACCGTATGAATTACCACCAGTATTATCCCGTTGATGTCGTCAACGGCCCCAGCACCCGCTGCACGCTGTTTGTCGCTGGCTGCGTGCATGAGTGTGTGGGGTGCTACAACAAGAGCACCTGGCGACTCAACTCCGGCCAGCCGTTTACGCAGGAACAGGAAGATCGGATCATCGCCGATCTTCAGGATACGGCGATCCCACGACAGGGCATTTCGCTGTCTGGCGGCGATCCGCTTCACCCACGGAACGTGCCTGACATCCTGCGGCTGGTCGAACGGATACGCGCGGAATGCCCCGGCAAAGATATCTGGGTCTGGACGGGCTACGTGCTGGCGGAACTGACGCCGGAGCAACAACGGGTGGTCGATCTCATCAACGTGTTAGTCGATGGAAAATTTGTGCAAGACCTGAAAGATCCCGCACTGATCTGGCGCGGCAGCAGCAATCAGGTTGTCCACCGTCTGCGTTGATCGACAAGAGGTTACTGAAGCGCCTGCATCTTACCCAGTGAACGTAATTGATCGGATTCGAGCACGGTGACCCGCGCTTTGGGCTCGGGCGAGAACGCCTGATTCAGCAACGCCTGCGCGACCGTTTTCCCTTCAATGGCTCGCCATTTTGCTGGGAACAGGCGAAACAGCGGCGCGGCCAGACTTTCTAGCGGACGACTATCTTCTCTTTCCCCCAGCAGCATCGACGGCTGTGCCAGTGTCAGATGCTGCCAGCCTTGCTGACGCAGCGATTTTTCCGCTTCTCCCTTCACGCGCGAATAGAAGAAAGGCGACGTCGCACTCGCGCTCAGCGAACTGACGACTAACAGGTGCGTCGCGCCTAGCGCCAGCGCTACCTTTGATCCTTCCACCACCAGCGTGTAATCCACATAGCGGAACGCCTGCTTACTACCTGCCGTCTTGAGCGTCGATCCCAGACAGCAAAACGCGATATCGACAGGATCGGTCAATTGCGCCAGCGCGGCAGAGAGATCGGGATCGTGCGGATTGACCACTTTCTCTGACGGTGCCAGCGGCTTACGGGTTGGCGCATAGATCGTCTCTACCCGATTATTGGCTTTCAACAGCGCTAACAACTCGTGCCCCACTAACCCCGTTGCACCTAATAACAGTACTCGGCTCATCGGTTTTCCCCCCTTGCTCAGCGTCTTTCACTATCCCATCTTTTTACGTTGCTGTTGTTATGTATGGAAAATTGTTATGTATGGAAAATGTTAGTTATGACAAACGTTAGCGCTGCCAGTGGCGCTTCTTACCAAAGCCCAACGTATTGTCCGTCATTTTGATTTCTGTCAGATCGAGCCGCCAAATCGGCGCTTGCGATGCCCGGGCAATAGGGAAACGCGCGTTGTATCGCGCTCTGGCCTGCTGCGCGTCATCCCCTTCCAACTGCACCGCCTGCGCCCGAAACTGCACGCCCTTAATCAGCATGACGCTCTTCGGCTGGCCGCTCACCGTACCGGCCACCTGCGGCAGCCTTGCCATTATTTCTCCGTGGCGCGTCTGCAACTCCGTCATTAGATAGAAGGCTATCTGTTGATCGTCATAAGTATAGAAGCAACTCGCACACCATAATTCCGAATTTTCACCTACACATAACGTCAGTACGTGCAACTTCTTCAAATAGCGGGAGATTGCCTCAAGATCGCTACCTGTTTCTCTCAGTTTTTTCTGCATTGCGCTGCCTCAATCCACTTTCTGAACGAACGTATCCTGCCCGACCACTAACTGCCCTTCCGCAGAATGCGGCAGCATGGTTTGCAGAGGCTGGCCGGTGTGTTTATCCAATAGCAGGGAGTGCGGTTCTCCCTCTGCAAACAGCTGCTGTTCCCCCCACTGACGTAGCGCCACAACGAGCGGGAATAGCTGTTCGCCTTTTGGCGTCAGGATATATTCCTGATAGGCCGAGCTTTCGGAAACGGGCTGAACGGACAAAATGCCTTCCTCAACCAGGGCGCGCAGACGATCGGTAAGAATATTTTTGGCAACGCCCAAACTGCGCTGAAAATCGCCGAAACGGCGGCGATTGTCGAAGGCATCGCGGATAATCAGCAACGCCCAGCGATCGCCAACCACATCCAGCGCACGGGCGACGGGACACGCATCCTCTTTCAAACTTTTGCGCTTCACCATGAATACTTCCTCCCCTTTTTCCTGTTCATCCTGCCTGCCTTACCCACAGGCGGAAAACTGACCGCATGTTTTTTGGTTGCAGAATAAAACCAGAGTATTTATGCTTCAAGTGGTTTTATTTTGAAACCAAGTTGAGCCATGAAAGCCAATACGATGAAAACAAGCCCTATTCATACCACGTCATCCGTCACCGAAGGCGATCTTTACAGCACGCAGACGACATTGCCGCGCGCGTTAGTTTTGCTGTTTGCCTGTGCCAGCGCCCTCAGCGTCGCCAATGTGTATTACGCACAGCCGCTGTTGGATGCGCTATCGGTAGATTTTCACATCAGTATCGCCGCCGTTGGCGGCGTGATGACTGCAACACAGCTTGGCTGTGCGCTGGCGTTAATTCTGCTAGTGCCGCTGGGTGATATCCTCAATCGACGCTATTTGATGCTCGCCCAGTTGGGCACGCTCATCGTGGCGCTGATCGCCGTTGGGCTATCCACCACGCCCCTGGCTCTATTGATCGGCATGCTAGCTGTGGGCATGCTCGGCACGGCAATGACTCAGGGGCTGATTGCTTATGCCGCAACGGCTGCCGCACCGCAGGAACGTGGGCGCGTGGTGGGTGCAGCACAGGGTGGCGTGGTAATTGGGCTGTTGCTGGCGCGCGTGCTGTCCGGCTTTATCGCCGATGTCGCAGGCTGGCGCAGCGTATACTTTTTCTCCGCGCTGCTGATGCTCCTGCTTGCTGTGCTTTTATGGCGCACACTGCCGCATCAGCCGCTTGCCCGGCAGCGCCCACGCTATTCCGCGTTGCTGCTCTCTATGCTGACCCTGCTGCGTCAAGAACGGGTGTTGCAAATACGCGGCACCATCGCTTTACTGATGTTTGCTGCCCTGAGCATTTTCTGGAGCGCACTGGTTCTGCCGCTGAGTCGCGAACCGTATTTCTTTTCTCATACGGTTATCGGTGCGTTTGGTCTGGTGGGAATTCTCGGCGCATTGGCGGCGGTAAAAGCGGGAGCGCTGGCCGATAAAGGCCGCGAACAGTGGGTCAGCGGCATCGCCCTGTTATTGCTGCTGACATCGTGGCTGCCGCTGTGGTTAGCGCCCTATTCTCTCTTCGCGCTGGTGGTCGGCATCATCGTTCTCGATCTGGGTGGACAGGCCATTCACGTCACCAACCAAAGCATGATTTTCAAGACGCATCCCGATGCGCACAGCCGTCTGGTTGGCTGTTATATGCTGTTTTATAGCATCGGCAGTGGGCTTGGCGCGATGGCAACGACAGCGGCGTATGACGCTGCGGGCTGGTCAGGCGTGTGCCTCCTTGGCGCAGCCGTCAGCCTGACGGCGCTACTTTTCTGGAAAGTGACGCTGCACGCCTCAGCGCCGTCACCGGCCGCTTCCACGCCATCGTGATAGCGGAACAACGCTGCTTGATAAACACACCATCCTATTGATAAGGGAAAAAGCATGAGCGAACTGACATTACTGGCTGATGCCGACGAGCGCGGCCGACGTTATCTGGCTGAGACTGCACAGCGTCGGGTTTTTCCCGATGCCGCTGCCCTCGCCGCGCTGGCACGTTTTGATGAAGCGCTGCCGCAACAGGGCTTCTCGCCCGAAAGCACGCTGACGCTGCTGGATGAAGTCGGTTCACCGGCTACTACCGCCTCCAATGGCCCAAACTATTTCGGCTTTGTTATCGGTGCCTCATTGCCGATCGCCGCCGCTTCCGAGCGATTAATGATCGCCTGGGATCAGTGCGCCTCCACCTTTGATAACTCGCCGGTATCCGCCACCTTGGAACGCCTCGCCAGTCGCTGGGTACTCGATGCGCTGAACTTGCCCAAAGAAAGCGCCGTGGGTTTCGGCACCAGCGCCACCGCCTGCACACTTTCCTGCCTGGCCGCCGCACGCCGTGCTCTACTGGCAAAACAAGGCTGGGATTTTGACAACGATGGACTGAACGGCGCGCCTGAAATTAAGGTCGTGATTTCGGAGCTGACGCACATCACCGTGAAGAAAGCGCTACGCGTACTCGGCTTTGGGCTACGCCATTTACGTATCGCGCCCGTGAATGCGTTTGGGCAGATCGACGTGGCACAGCTTCCTTCGCTGGACGACTGCACGATTCTTTGTTTGCAGGCGGGCGAGGTCAACACAGGCGAGTTCGATGACTTTGCGCAGATCATTCCCGTCGCGAAAGCAGCGGGTGCCTGGGTTCACGTTGATGGTGCCTTCGGGCTGTGGGCCAGAGCCTCGTCCCACACGGAGCTCACCGACGGCATCGAGCTGGCCGATAGCTGGACAACCGACGCGCATAAATGGCTGAACACACCCTACGATTGTGCGATGGCGATTTGCCGCGATGCGGACGTGCTGGCGGAAGCGATGAATGCGGATGCCGTCTATTCCAGTGCGGCGCGAGATGCGCAGAAGAACCTGACACTCGAATTCTCCCGTCGGCCGCGCGGCATTCCGGTGTGGGCGGCACTGCGTACGCTGGGGCGCGACGGCGTGGCAGAGATGGTCGAACGACACTGCCGACAGGCAACCTTCATCGCCGACGGCCTGCGCCATGCGGGTTTTGAGATACTGAATCGGGTTGTGCTTAATCAGGTTCTGCTGCGGGGGGAAACCGACGGCCAAACCACGGCGATACGAGAAGCGCTGCAGGCGTCGGGCAAAGCATGGTTTGGCGGCACCGTCTGGCAAGGACGTCCGGCATTGCGCATCAGCGTGTCATCCTGGCGCACGCAGGACGATAACGTGCAGGCGCTAATCACGCTGCTGACGGAAATCAAAGCTCGAACCCCATGCTGAGCGCGGTATAAAACAACTATCCCCGCAAACGCGGGGATAGGGAGACGTCATCAGACTACGGCGCACTGAAATACGCTAGACGTAAACGCTAATGCTGGAGACCTGTCCCTGAAAGCGGTTCAGCGCCTCTGCGGCACGTTGCAAGCTTTCGGTATTTTGCACTTCGCTACGGGATGATGCGCCCGCGACACCTTGCTGAATGGTGTCGAAAACATTAATCGGCTGGAACACATTGGAAGGCGGCACACTGCCGACATTCTCTCGCGGCGACGCGATAAAACCCAGCAGCGCGGAACCTTCTTCCCGCCCCAACCGCCCACTGCTGACAAGGCCTTCTACCGTTTCATACAGTTCGGCAGGGCTAATGCGGGTGAAATCATATCGCGTCGTCTCACCAGCAGGAACGACACTGCTGCCCGCCTGATAAGACTGAAGCTGTTCGGACAGCGCCGCTTTCTCTGCGTGCTCTGTGGAACGCTTCGCCATCACCTGCTGGCTGGCAAAAACGGACGACTCTGCGGATTCAACTTTCATATCACCTCCTTACGGTAACGTATGGAAGACAAAATCATTGGCATCGCGCCTCACCGTGACAGTGAGTGCAAAAATGGCGTGCTTTAATACTGACACGCAATCCCCCATCGCGCCAGCCAGAAGCGGGATTTGAACCCGTGCGGGGAACACGCAGGCAAAGGCGACCAGGTGCTCAGCTCTGTAGGTTTATCTCTGAAGGCCCAGCAGTACCATAAACAAAAAAATAAGAAAAAAGAGAATAATATTTAAATTATCTTATAATTAACTTATATCAGGGAAGACTTTCGTTTGAGGGATTCATGATTAAGGTTAGTTGGTCAAAACGGGCATTAAAACAACTCGGCACCATTGACACCAGATATCGAAAACGAATCAAAGAAAAAGTGGGCGAGCTGAGTACATTTCCAGATGTGAATCTGGATCTGAAAAAACTCGAGTCGTTTGGCAAGCAATATCGGCTACGGGTTGGGGATTACCGCATTATCTTTGAGCTAATCAACGATGTACCACAAGTGTGCGAGATACTTGAAGTCAAGCGAAGGACAACGACGACATACTGAGAAGGAAAGCGCATTCTTCTTTTACACCACAACTGATTTTCACCCATCGAAAGAAAATGTTGGAGCAATACACCATGAGCGTACAAGTGATTCGGGATAAAAGCGGCAAACCTGAATATGCTGTTGTTCCGTATGAGTTATATCAGAAACTTATTGAAAACGCTGACGACCCAGCCCTTTATGAGAGTATTCCCTACACTCATAGCGCAGAGGATGACGTCTCCATTCCTCATGAAGTGGTTAGCATTCATATTGATCAAGACGTCAGCTTACAGGCAGCCTGGAGAATTTTCAGAGGCTTCTCTCAGCAAGAGGTGGCAACCGCACTTGGCATGACCCAAGCAGCCGTCTCTCAGCTTGAGTCCCCAGACTCAAGGCCGCAGAAACGCACCCGAGAAAAGCTGGCTAAGCTTTACAACTGCGAACCAGAACAGCTAATCCTTTAGCTGTATCCATGGAACAGGGAAAATGGGAACGGCATAAAAGCGGAGGTCACGACATCCGGTTTATCCCCACGGGAATGGGGAACGCTTTATAGCGCAGTGCATTATGCTGCTCTTAGCAAGAATCACTGAACCGTCGTGTCAATCAACAAAAGCACTCACGGGAATATCGAATCGTTTAGCAAGCGCTCTCATGTGATCCAGCGTTAGAGTGCGCTCACCGTTTAGAATACGGGATACCAGAGACTTTTTACCGATCTCAGCTTCAAAATCACTCTGCGTTAGCTGGTGCTGATCCATGAGGACGCGCAGTAAAGCGATACCGGCTGGAAGTGCTTTAATACGTTCGTTGAAGGCAGCAAACTCCGGTGCATCATTCTCGTATTTGTCAATTTTGGCAGTCAGCATGTCGATTAGCGGACTATCAGGCTCACTCTCGATCAGATATTCAGTGAGTTTCAGCGCATCCTCATAATCCTTACGAGAGGTGCTGCCTCCGAGGAATGGTACGATACTCGTCAGGTTGTTAGCTGCCTTGATGGCGTCTGCGTACATCATTCTTTATTCCTCCGGTAATACTCTGTCAGTCTGTCGTACTCTGCATGGGATGTGATGTGCTTAATGAAGATTTTCCCCCGCTCAAAATCAGCAAAAAACATCACGCGAAGATGCCCGCCACCAATATCAATAACCCACCATTTTTCCCGATATTTCATCCTATCCAGGCTAGGGAAGCGTTTTTTCATATCGTCCGGCGTTGCATACATTTCGCGTTTGATAACCCGATATAAATCAGCAAGTGCTGCCGCCTGATTCGGAAAATGAGTGGTTGCAGTGTCGAAAGGTGCCCGCGAAATAACATGCATCTGGATTCACTCCCTGACGTTTCCAGATTGGAAACAATATGCCGTAAATGGAACAAGTTGACAATAAGGAAACCGTGATAATCTACATCCCTGCTGTTCGGTTTATCCCCGCTGGCGCGGGGAAGACTAAGCAATCATTCGGAGGTTAAGAACGAGCCTCACGCCGTGGGCGCATTGCTCGCTAGCGCGACGACGTTCTCTTGCTCTGCGGGGACTTTGCTGGTTTTCTCTTTTCTCTTTTCTACGTAGGTCAGTTTTTCCTGGCTCTGTGCTGGCGGGGTCAGCGGGTGGGATTGGCCGGTGAAGACACCGCCTTTTTCGATGGAGAGTTCATCGGTAAAAATGTCGCCGAATACTTTTCCCTGCGCCAGAATGGCTACGACGCTGGCGGCTATGCGTCCTTCTACGCGACCATTGATGACGATCTGCTGCGATTTCATTTCGCCGTTTATCTGACCGGTGTGCTCCACTTTAATCGTGTTATCGCACTGCACATCACCTTCTACCCGGCCTTCCACGGTAATGTTGCCATCCACGGCCAGAGAGCCCGTCATGCGCGCGCCCTGGGAAATGAAGGTGTCTTTTTTCACGCGCACAGGGTTCACTGAATTAATCAACTCGTTCGATGGACTGATAGCGGGAGAGCTGTTTATTTCACTGCGCTCTTGCGGTTCTTTTGCATCTTTTTTGTTTTTATCGAATGAAAACATCGTGTTATTCCTTTTAACAGTATAGAAAAATGCGATCGTGGCACTTGCGGCGAGTACGGCTGCCACTCCCTGACCGTAATATCGAAGGGGAAATTCGCTATAAATATCAATAAGCCAGACGATAACCAATAAAGCCCATATCGCCCATATTCCCCAAAGCAGGTTGTAATTACGCACGATCAGAACGCCGATTAAATTCAATTTCCAGGGTGGAAATATCAGGAATGGTAATCCGGAGCGCTTTACGTCCACCTTCTAGATAGCGTATGTCAATCTGAACATCAGCACTATCACCAACGTGCTGTTTAACCACTGTTTTTAATTCATCCAACATGTTATCCAAGATTTTATGAGCCATGCCATTCTCTCCTTCTTGGTATCTTCCTTGTGACAGTCACGCTGTACCGCCAAACGACATAAAGAATATCGGGCAAGAATGTATTTTATTTAGCCCGCGTGTTCAAAAACTCGATCGTGTTCACTTTCCTTTTTCTACGCCTTTATGTCAAAAAAACATGATTATCCATACACTTAAAATATTCCTGTAACTCACAATCTCTTCCCCAGTTTATTTCCTCCTTGTTATTTTATCCTGTAGACACTCTCATAATGATATTGCTTAGCTAAACCGATTCTTCTATTTTAGCAAACAGTCTAATTATCATTGATAAGAGTAACGTTATGGCAAACAGAATTTGGGTCATGGGCGACGCGGTTGTCGATCTCATCTCGGAAGATACGGAACGCTATCTGAAATGCCCTGGCGGCGCGCCCGCCAATGTGGCGGTCGGCATTGCCAGACTCGGGGGAAACAGTGCCTTTGTTGGTCGCGTTGGCGGCGATGTTTTTGGCCATTTTCTAAGAACAGTGCTGGAACAGGAAAACGTAAATACCCGCTACATGGCACACGACAGGCTACATCGGACCTCAACCGTGGTCGTTAGCCTCGATGAAACAGGGGAACGTACCTTCACATTCATGGTGCGCCCGAGTGCCGATTTGTTTTTACAGCCGGAAGACCTGCCGGTGTTCAGCCAGAGAGAGTGGCTGCACCTCTGCTCTATCGCACTCTCACAGGAGCCCTCGCGCAGTACCGCATTTGCGGCGATGCGGCAGGTGAAAGCTGCGCAGGGGCGAATCAGCTTCGACCCGAATATCCGTGACGACCTCTGGCAAAGCGAGCAGGAACTGCGCGACTGTCTGACACAGGCGCTGATGCTGGCCGACGTGGTGAAGCTATCGCGTGAAGAACTGGCCTTTCTCTGCTCAACACCGGATGTTGAAGCGGGAATTCAGCAGTTTATGCAGCGCTACCCTACCCAACTCTTGCTGGTGACGCTGGGCGGCGAAGGCGTCTGGCTGCACGATCGTCACCGGCTACAACACTTTGCCGCGCCGTCGGTAACGCCCGTCGATACTACCGGCGCGGGGGATGCTTTCGTCGCCGGTTTGCTGCACGGCCTGGCACAGTATGACGACCTGTCACAGCCGCTCAGTTGGGATCCGATTATCGAGCAGGCGCAGCGGTGCGGCGCACTGGCTACCACGGCGAAAGGTGCAATGACCGCACTCCCCTACGCTCAGCAGTTGCACGCACGCCCTTAGCCAAGCCCTAGTCCCCTCGTTTGATACGGTTACCGCCCGGTTTTGTAGTCAGGATCACAGTTACAGAATCGGGTGAATGAAATTTCTTGCTAACCCTTCTTTTGGCTTTTATTTTCCTCATGAAAAACCGGTTTAGCAATTTAGCTAAACACGAAAAATCCAAAAACAATAAATCTCCTTCACGACGAGAAAGAAAAAATGAAGCCAAGCCACCTTGCTGTGACGATAGGATTATTACTTTCCTCCCCGTTTTATGTTTCCGCTGCCAACACCGACAGTATTGAAGCCCGTCTGAACGCTATGGAACAGCGTCTGCAACAGGCTGAAGCCCGCGCTCAGGCCGCTGAAGCCAGAGCTAATGCCGCTGAAAAGCAAACCCAGCAGTTAGCCACCCGTACGACCCAAACCGAACAAAAAACCCAGCAGGTGGAACAGCGTACAACGGCGCTGGCCAAGCAGAAGTCGTTCGCTGATGGATTCGAATTCCACGGCTACGCGCGTTCCGGCCTGTCAATCAATGATTCTGCCACCAGTTCCAAAACCGATATCGGCCCGGGCATGTCCCCTGCGGGTCAAACTGGCGGACATATTGGCCGTTTAGGCAATGAAGACGACACCTACGTCGAGATCAAACTGGAACACAAACAGAAGCTGGATAACGGTGCGACTACTCGCTTCAAGGTAATGATGGCGGACGGTCAGCGCAGCTATAACGACTGGACGGCGGCCACCAGCGACCTGAACATCCGTGAAGCTTTCGTCGAACTGGGGTCACTGCCAACCTTCACCGGTGCCTTTAAGGACACCACGCTGTGGGCGGGTAAACGCTTCGATCGCGATAACTTTGATATTCACTGGCTGGACAGCGACGTGGTCTTCCTCGCGGGCACCGGCGGCGGGATCTATGACGTGAAATGGGCGGATAGCGCCAAGAGTAACTTCTCGCTGTATGGCCGCAGCCTCGGCGAAATTACCTCGCTGGATAACGACATCAAAAACTACGTCTTTACCGCTAATAACTACGTCGGGCCATTCCAGTTCATGCTGAGCGGATTAACCGCGAAGAACAACGATGTAAAAGCAAACACGGGTACCAGCCGCGATAACACCATCGTTACTAACACCAATGCGGGCGACAAAGGCTATCACGCGATGGTGGCTTACCACGGCGACAGCTTCTACGGCTTGCGCGACGGGACATCGAAAACCGCGATCCTCTACGGTCACGGTCTGGGTGGCGAAGTGAAAAACATCGGTGCCGATGGCAACCTGACCAACGATGCCAACACCTGGCGCTTTGCGACTTACGGTACGACAGCGTTGAACAAGACCTGGAGCTTCGCACCGTCCATTCTGGCGCAAACCAGTAAAGACCGTTACGTCAACGGCGATAGCTACGAATGGGTGACGTTTAATGCGCGCCTGATTCAGGAAATCACCGAAAACTTTGCACTGGCCTATGAAGGCAGCTATCAATACATGGACCTCGATCCACGCGGTTATCGCAGCCTGAATCAGGTTAGCGGCGGCTTCTACAAGCTGACCTTCGCACCGACGTTCAAGGTCGGCGATATCGGCAACTTCTTTAGCCGCCCTGAACTGCGCGTGTTTGCCAGCTACATGGACTGGGATAAACGACTGGATAACTACTCCAGGGAAGATACGTTTGGCTCCACCGGCTTTAAAGCAGGCGGCGAATGGAACTTCGGTATCCAGATGGAAACCTGGTTCTAATCATTGCCTGAATCTGGCGTCGATGATGCGCTAATCGACGCCAAAGAAACCGCATATCCTATAGAAAGAAGAGGAATAACATGGATATCAACGCTACTGCCGCCGCGCTCATCCCCCTTCTCGGCGGGAAAGAGAACATCGCCAGTGCTGCTCACTGTGCGACTCGCCTGCGTCTGGTGCTGAATGATGACAGTCTGGCTGACAAGAAAGCGATCGAGAACGTCGACGGCGTGAAAGGCTGCTTCCAGAACGCCGGACAAATGCAGATCATTTTCGGCACAGGGCTGGTCAACAAGGTGTATGCCGAGTTCATCAAAGCGGCAGGTATCAGTGAATCGAGCAAATCCGAAGCCGCCTCGATTGCCGCAAAAAAACTGAACCCGCTGCAACGTCTGGCGCGCCTGCTGTCAAACATCTTCGTCCCTATCATGCCGGCAATTATCGCGTCCGGTCTGTTGATGGGGCTGCTCGGCATGATCAAGACCTACGGTTGGGTCGATTCCAGCAGCGCGATCTTTGTCATGCTGGATATGTTCAGCTCCGCGGCATTTATTATCCTGCCTGTTCTGATCGGCTTTACCGCCGCACGGGAATTCGGCGGCAACCCTTATCTGGGTGCGACGCTGGGCGGTATCCTGACTCATCCAGCGTTGACCAACGCCTGGGGCGTCGCTGGGGGCTTCCAGACCATGCATTTCTTCGGCATGGACATCGCCATGATCGGCTATCAGGGCACCGTGTTTCCGGTCCTGCTGGCCGTCTGGTTCATGAGCATCGTGGAAAAACGCCTGCGTAAGATCGTACCGGATGCGCTGGACATTATCGTCACACCGTTCCTGACCGTCATCATTTCCGGCTTTGTCGCCATGCTGCTCATTGGTCCGGCTGGACGTGCGCTGGGCGATGGCATTTCTTTGGTTCTCAGCACATTGATTGCTCACGCTGGCTGGCTGGCCGGTTTACTGTTCGGCGGCCTCTATTCAGTTATCGTGATCACTGGCGTCCATCACAGCTTCCATGCCATTGAAGCTGGACTGCTTGGCAACCCGAATATCGGCGTCAACTTCCTGCTGCCGATTTGGGCGATGGCGAACGTGGCGCAGGGCGGCGCGTGTCTGGCGGTGTACTTCAAAACGCGCGATGCCAAAACCCGAGCGATTGCCGTTCCCGCGGGGCTTTCTTGTCTGCTAGGCATCACGGAAGCAGCGATATTTGGTATCAACCTGCGCTTCATTAAACCGTTCCTGGCAGCGCTGGCAGGCGGTGCACTCGGTGGCGCATGGGTGGTTTTCAATCACGTCAATATGACGGCCGTCGGGCTGACCGGTTTTCCGGGACTGGCGATTGTGCAAGGGGGCTCAATGCTTAACTACCTGATTGGGATGTTAATTGCGTTCGGTGCCGCCTTTATCCTTTCCTTACTGCTGAAATATAAAACGGATAGCGAATAATGAAGGAAGTCCACTTACTAAAGCGCATGGCGCACGCCCTGATGTCAGGCCATTCACGGAAACAGGAAGATCCGTATCGCCCAGAATGGCACCTGTCTCCGACCGTTGGTCTGCTCAACGATCCGAACGGATTTATTCATCACAACGGGCGTTACCATCTGTTTTATCAGTGGAATCCTTTAGCCTGTGCCCACGGAGCGAAATTCTGGGGGCACTGGAGTTCCGCCGATCTGGTGAACTGGACGCATGAGCCCGTCGCGTTGGTGCCGAGCGAAAGCTATGAAAGCCACGGCTGCTACTCCGGTTCTGCCGTGGTAGATCATGGCGCGATCACGCTGATTTACACCGGTAACGTCAAATACGATGACGGTTCACGTACCGCGTTTCAGTGCCTCGCCCGTGAGAATCCTAACGGTGAATATGACAAGCTGGGAGCGGTTCTGACGCTCCCCGACGGCTACACTGGCCACGTTCGCGACCCCAAAGTGTGGCGTCATGACGACCACTGGTACATGGTGCTCGGTGCACAGGATCGCGATCTACAAGGTAAAGTGTTGTTCTACCGTTCTGCCGATCTGCTGGCGTGGGAAAAGATCGGCGAGATCGCCGGTTCCCGTTTGGGCGGGCTCGGTGATTTTGGCTATATGTGGGAATGCCCGGACATGTTCCCGTTGGATGGCAAAGACGTACTGATTTGCTGCCCGCAGGGCGTTCCCGCCGAAGAGGAACGCTACCTGAATACCTTTCAGGCTGGCTATTTCATCGGCTCACTCAATTACGAAAACGGCGCTTACCCGCATCAGGATTTCCACGAACTGGATCTCGGCTTCGAGTTTTACGCTCCACAAACCACGCTGAGTGAAGACGGGCGACGCCTGCTGTTCGGCTGGATGTCGATTCCTGACGACAATGAATTTTTTGAACCGACGATCGAACATGGCTGGATCCATACCATGACCTGCCCGCGTGAACTCACGCTGCATGACGATCGCGTTTATCAACGTCCTGCGCGCGAGTTGCAGTTGCTGCGCAGACAGCATTACCGCTGGCAGGGTGCCGCAGACTACGCATCTCCGCTGAACGCTAGCAGCGCGGAAATCCTTATCACCGTGCAGGGAGAATTCCAGCTCAGCCTCGCTTCCCAGTTGGTTCTCTGTTGGGACGGTGAACGCGTCACGCTGAGCCGACGTAACCGTCGTACCGGCGAGCCCGAGCATCGTTACTGGCGCGGCGATCTGAACCAATTGCAGATCCTGTGCGATCGCTCCAGCGTTGAAATTTTTATCAACGACGGTGAAGCCGTGATGTCTGCACGCTATTTCCCGGAAAGCGAGGCGCTCATGACGTTCAGCGGTTCTGGGCGATTAACGCTACAGCACTGGCTGTTAGCGTCATGCGTGATAGAATAACTTCCCTTTTTTCTGATAGCAGACCTCGCGGTGAAACCGACTAAACGCATAACAATCAGTGACATCGCCGCGCTGGCTGGTGTATCAAAATCCACCGCCAGTCTGGTGCTTAACGGGCGCAGCAAAGAGTTTCGCGTTTCTGATGAAACCCGCGATCGCATTTTGGCCGTCGCACACGAGCAACGTTATCAGCCCAGCATTCACGCACGTTCGCTGCGTTCCTCACGCAGCAACACGCTGGGGCTAGTCGTGCCGGAAATGACCAACTACGGCTTTGCCGTGATTTCCCGCGAGCTGGAAATGCTGTGCCGTGAAGCAGGGCTACAGCTGTTGATTGCCTGCACCGACGAAAACGCCAGTCAGGAGATGATGGCGGTCAACAGTCTGGTGCAGCGTCAGGTCGATGGCCTGATTGTCGCTTCCAGCCTGTTAAGCGATGTCGAATATCAGAAAATTAATCAGCAGTTGCCCGTCATACAGTTTGACCGGGTGATTGGTGATTCCACGCTGCCGATGGTGATTTCCGAAGCGGTAGAATCCACGGCGGAAATGGTCGAGCGTATCGCCCGCCAGCATCGTGATGAATTCTATTTCCTTGGCGGCCAGCCGCGAATTTCTCCGACTCGTCACCGTCTGGAAGGCTTCCAGCTTGGGCTCACACGCGCAGGTATCGATTGCAAGCCGGAGTGGATTATTCACGGCAGCTATCACCCCAGTGCGGGTTATGAAATGTTTGCTCAGCTGTGTGCAACGCTGGGTCGTCCGCCAAAAGCGCTGTTTGTTGCCGCCTGTGGCCTGATGGAAGGCGTGCTGCGCTATATGAACCAGCATAACCTGATGGAAAGCGGCATTCGACTGTGCTGCTTTGACGATCACTATCTGTTTGACTGCTTACCGTTGAAGATCGATACCGTGGCGCAGGATTGTGAAAATCTGGCACGCAGCAGCTTTGAGATGGTGACCAGCCTGATTGCACAACAGCCGCTTGAAGAAGATCGACGCTATATCCCGACGCGGATTCACTGGCGTCATCCTGACTCGCGGGCGTAGCCTTAACGCCCAACCACTCTGCCCTATCACCCAGATGTAAACCTGCAGACATAAAAAAAGGAACGCGGTTTGAACATCCGCATTCCTTCTTACAACGCAACCCTCAGCCGTTATTTAGCGGCAGCGGTTTCCGCACCGACCAGGCCGACCTTGAGGTAGCCCGCTTTACGCAGTGAATCCATCACGCTCATGATGGTTTCATAATCGACGCTTTTATCAGCCTGAAAAAAGATGGTCGTTTCTTTGTTGGCACTGGTTTTCGCATCCAGCACCTGCGCCAGCGACTGCTCGCTAACCACCTCTTCACCCAGGAACATTTGCTTGTCCGCTTTTACCGTCAGATAAAGCGGTTTTTCCGGCCGCGGCTGTGGTGCTGCCGATGAGGCTGGCAGATCGACACGAATGTCTACCGTTGCCAGCGGGGCCGCTACCATGAAGATAATCAGCAGAACCAGCATGACGTCAATGAACGGCGTGACGTTAATGTCATGCATTTCACCGTCATCACTCACGTCCTCCTTCAAATGCATCGCCATGACTTAACCCACCCGCAGTTTATGCGCTGCTGAAGACGCCCGGTTATCGTTGCTGGCAGCCACGTCGAGATCGCGACTTTGCAGCAGCAGCACTTGGGCAGCCACATCGCCGACCATCGCTTTGTAACCAGCAATCGAACGAGCAAAGACGTTATAGATGACCACCGCAGGAATCGCGGCAACCAGACCAATCGCCGTCGCCAGCAGGGCTTCTGCAATCCCCGGAGCAACGACCGCCAGGTTAGTGGTTTGCGTCTGTGCGATACCGATGAAGCTGTTCATGATGCCCCATACCGTACCGAACAGCCCCACGAACGGGGCAACTGCGCCGACGGTCGCCAGATAGCCGTTACCACGCCCCATGTGACGCCCGGTAGCCGCCACGCGACGTTCCAGACGAAACGCGGTGCGCTCTTTAATTCCGTTGTTGTCATCAGAACGTGCGGAAAGCTCCAGTTCGTTCTGCGCATCCACCAGCAATTGCTGTGCGACGCTGCCGGCTTTGAACGCGTCCGCAGTTTCCAGCGCGTCGTCCAGTGTTTTCGCCTGTTCCAACGCCAGATACTCACGACGCAGGCGGCGTTTCGCGCCAGACATCTCAACGCTTTTACTGAAGAAGATCGCCCAGGTAATCACGGAGGCCAGCAGTAAACCGATCATCACCGTTTTCACCACGGCGTCAGCGTGCTGGTACATACCCCAGACGGACAAATCGGTTTTCATCAGGTTATTGGTGCCCGGTGCCGCACTGGCAGGCAGCGCGAGTGCTGACGCTGGTGCCTGCACATCGGTCGTCACAGGAGCGGAAGGCGACGCAGCAGCAGCAGGCTGAGCGACGGGTGCTGCATTCTCTGTCGATAACGGTGCCGTTGCGGGAGCCGCAAACGCATTTCCACTTAGTCCCGCCGTACACAGCAGGATAACCAGCACGCTACGGGAAAATGCGCTGAACGCGCCACGTTTTTTTTGCCAGGTTGATAACACCTGTTGAGTTGTATTACTGACAGCCGTCTTCACGCTGTGCCTCCACCATTCATTCAGTACGATACCCGCAGGTACTATGACGCAATAACGCAGCCTGAAATGATACCAAACCCTGAACGAATTGATAGTCGTTCTCATTATTATTTACATCAGATAACGCACTTTCCTTGCGTTTTGACAGGGTTTAAGGGGTATTGCCTGCATATCGACAGAAAAAGCATAAAAACGACAAGAAAAAGCCCATTACGGAATATCCCGGGCGGGATAGCCCGAAAACACGGCGTGATATCCCAGATTTTATGATCGAATTTTTATTATCGGCTTTTTGTGATCAACATTAAGTTATCACACCATTTCACAATGGCTGGCGATAAGTTTACTGAAATAAACAGGTGCACAAGAAGAAAATAAGACAAATAAAAACATCATGTTATGTATATCTACATGAAGAAAGCAGGAATAAAATCCATATAAAACAGCATTTCATATTAGCTTTTTCTTTTGTGACACGAGTCATTCTACGAAGTTGTATAATAGGTTAGCTTAACTCGCAGAGAATGCTGACGTGTGCCACAATAATACGTAATAGATTTCCGTGTTCTCATCATTAAACCCGCTGCTCATTACTCTATTTTTCATGGGTTTATATTTTTAAATCACTATTTGATTATCGATAATATCACCCCACCTCTGGAGATAATTCAATGAAGCTGTCGAAAACATTGATCGGCGTTTGTCTGGGTTCTACTGCACTCCTGATGAGCCACGCGATTCAGGCACAACAAATTAAAGCCTCTGATGTTCACCCTGAAGGTTACCCGAATGTCGTCGCCGTTCAGAAAATGGGAGAGAAATTAAAAGCTGCCACAAGTGGCAGGCTGGAAATTAAAACCTTCCCCGGCGGAGTATTGGGTGATGAGAAACAAATGATTGAGCAGGCGCAGCTCGGTGCCATTGATATTATTCGCGTATCAATGACGCCTGTTGCGGCGATTTTACCGGAAATAGAAGTCTTCACACTGCCCTATATTTTCCGTGATGAAGATCATCTGCATAAAGTGCTGGATGGAAAAATCGGTCAGGAAATTGGTGACAAGATTACCCAGAGCAGTAAATCAAAATTGGTTTTCCTGGGCTGGATGGACGCGGGAACGCGTAACTTAATCACCAAGGATCCGGTGGTGAAACCAGAAGACCTCAAAGGCATGAAAATTCGCGTACAGGGTAGCCCAGTTGCGCTGGCCACGCTAAAAGCGATGGGGGCTAACTCGATTGCCATGGGCGTGAGTGAGGTCTTCAGCGGCATGCAAACCGGCGTCATTGACGGCACCGAAAATAACCCGCCAACGTTTGTCGCACACAACTACCTGCCTGTCGTGAAAAACTATACCTGGAGTCGCCACTTCATTATTCCTGAGCTGTTCCTGTATTCCAAAGCCAAATGGGACAAACTATCCAAGGAAGATCAGGATCTTATCCTGAAGCTGGCGAAAGAAGCACAGCAGGAACAGCGCGTACTGTGGAAAGAATATACGCAGCAATCTCTGGATAAAATGAAAGCTGGCGGCGTTCAGTTCCATGAAATTGATACCGAGTACTATTTCAAAGCCACGCAACCCGTACGCGATCAGTTTGGTGCCAAATATCAGGATCTGATTAAAGCCGTCGCTGACGTCCAATAAAAAACTTATATCTAAAATAGTTCCGTTGTCGAGATAGGGCCACACGTCGTCGTTTTTCACCATGCAACGTGTTGGCCCTTTATACGAATAAAGCAGGGTGATGTATTCCACTGTACGACATGCTGCTGCCTTTTTGGGGCAAACACGCCGCACTCCTACAACCGGCTTGGTATAAAACGGGTAGTTAATAGGGATAAAGCACTCGTGGCTTTATCTGCCATTCTTTTCATCGGGTAGAGAATATGGCCAACGCATACATTTCAGCCATGGACCTGTTATACAGAATTGCTATGTGGGTCTCTGGTATTTCATTATTAATTATGACACTCATTATTCCTATGGGAATATTTTCCCGCTATGTAATGAATGAGGGAATTTCATGGCCAGAACCCATCTCTATTCTGTGTATGGTGACGTTTACCTTTGTCGGTGCCGCCGTTAGCTATCGAGCTTGTACGCACATTGCAGTGACCATGTTAACCGATCGCTTACCTGAAAAATTAAAAAGCGCATGTGCTTTTATCGCTGAACTTCTGATGATGATCATAAGCGTCTTTATTCTTTACTACGGCACTATGCTGTGTATTGAACTCTGGGAACAACCCGTCGCCGAATTCCCTTTATTAAGCGCCGGGGAAACTTACCTCCCCTTACCGATTGGTTCGCTCATTACATTATTATTCATCATCGAACGAATTTGCTTTGGCTCACAGGATAAACGTCCCGTGGTCATGCTCGGCAATTCTTAACCCGGAGCCAATACCATGGATGCTTTCGTCTTACTTGCAACACTGGCGGTTTTGCTTGCCGTCGGCGTTCCTGTAGCCTATTCAGTCGGTTTGAGTGCTATCGTCGGTGCATTTTGGATCGAGATTCCTCTGGAAGCTGTCATGATCCAAATTACGAGCGGGGTGAATAAATTCTCACTGCTCGCCATTCCTTTCTTTATTCTGGCTGGTGCCATTATGGCCGAAGGCGGCATCGCCCGCCGTCTGGTTAATTTTGCCTATATCTTTGTTGGCTTTATTCGCGGCGGCTTATCGCTGGTGAATATCGTCGCCTCAACGTTCTTCGGTGCAATATCCGGCTCCTCCGTCGCAGACACCGCGTCAATCGGCTCTGTGATGATCCCAGAAATGGAAAAGAAGGGGTACCCGCGTGACTTCGCCGCTGCTGTTACTGCCAGCGGTTCCGTTCAGGCAATATTGATCCCTCCCAGCCATAACTCCGTTATTTATTCACTGGCTGCCGGTGGTTCCGTTTCCATCGCCGCTCTGTTTATCGCTGGCGTATTGCCAGGGATCTTACTCGGTTTGACTCTCATGGTGATGTGCGTCGGTTTCGCCCATCAGCGCGGCTATCCGAAAGGCGAACGCGTGCCGTTCCGTCAGGCGCTGAAAATCTTTGTCGATACCCTGTGGGGATTGATGACGGTTGTCATTATTATGGGCGGGATTTTATCCGGTATTTTTACCGCAACCGAGTCTGCGGCCATCGCCTGTCTGTGGTCCTTCTTCGTGACCATGTTTATCTATAAAGATTACAAGTGGTCTGAGCTGCCTACGCTGATGTACCGCACGGTGAAAACCGTCACAATCGTGATGATCCTGATCGGCTTCGCTGCCGCCTTCGGTGCCATCATGACTTACATGCAGCTGCCCGCCCGCATTACCGAATTTTTCACCTCTATTTCGGATAACAAGTACGTCATCCTGATGTGTATTAACATCATGCTGCTGCTGCTTGGTACGCTGATGGATATGGCACCGCTGATCCTGATTCTAACCCCAGTACTGCTTCCGGTGGCGCTTTCACTCGGCATCGATCCGGTACATTTCGGCATGATTATGATGGTTAACCTGGGGGTTGGGTTAATCACGCCACCAGTGGGGTCGGTACTTTTCGTCGCCAGCGCGGTCAGTAAGCAGAAGATAGAACAGGTCGTTAAAGCGATGCTGCCCTTCTACTGCGGGCTCTTCGTTGTGCTGATGCTGGTCACCTATATTCCGGCCATCTCGCTCTGGCTGCCTAAGCTCTTTGGCGTCCATACGGGTTAACGCACGCCCCATTGCGCCATGTTGTTCGCCGAAATGCAGAACAACATGGCGCTTTCCCGACATTTTCTGACCTGAAATATTTTCACCTACTTCCAACCGTCTCACCGCAAAACGGGCTGAAAGCCCGTGCTCCACGGGTATTCCTGCGGCGCGGCGCATTTTTCCGCCGTGACAAAACCCGCCCACACGCCGCCCAAGCCGTGATAACGTAGACCTCATCAATCGAACGCTTATACATCCAATCATGCCCGCCCCACGATTCCCTCTGCATTCGCCGTTGGGAATCGTCGGTGTAGTGAGTCATCCGGCAGGACTGAACAGAAAAGGTGATAGTGGTTATGACAAGCAAAAAAACGGCAACAGCGTTAGTCGCCGCAGGACGCAGCAAGAAATTCACCCACGGCTCCGTCAACCCCGTTATTCAGCGCGCGTCCTCTCTGGTATTCGATACCGTACAGGACAAAAAAAACGCCACGATTAACAGAGCAAAGGGAGCGCTGTTCTATGGCCGCCGCGGTACGCTGACCCACTTTTCGTTTCAGGAAGCGATGGTTGAGCTGGAAGGCGGCGCGGGCTGTGTGTTGTACCCATGCGGTGCAGCGGCTATCTCTAACGCTATTCTTTCTTTCGTCTCAGCAGGCGATCATGTGCTGGTAACCGGTTCGGCCTATGAACCCACGCAGGATTTCTGTAATAAAGCCCTCAGCAAAATGAACGTCAGCACCACCTACTTTAACCCGCTGATCGGTGCCGATATTGCCGAGCTGATCCAGCCCAATACCAAAGTGGTCTTTCTCGAATCGCCCGGCTCCATCACGATGGAAGTCCACGATGTACCAGCCATCGTACAAGCCGTGCGCCGCATCAATCCCGATATTATTGTCATGATTGATAATACCTGGGCGGCAGGCATTTTATTCAGAGCATTCGACTTTGATATTGATATCTCCATTCAGTCTGCCACCAAATATATCGTCGGTCATTCCGATGCCATGATTGGCACCGCGGTCGCTAATGAACGCTGCTGGGCACAGCTGCGTGAACATTCTTATCTGATGGGGCAAATGGCAGACGCCGATAGCGCTTATGTCGCCAGCCGTGGCCTGCGTACATTGGGCGTTAGGCTCAAACAGCATCAGGAAAGCAGCATCCGCATTGCGAAATGGCTGGCGGAGCAACCCGAAGTCGCGGTGGTTAACCACCCAGCCTTACCTGAGTGCAAAGGGCATGAATTCTATGTACGCGACTTTAAGGGCTGCAACGGCTTGTTCTCCTTTGTGCTGAAAGAGAAATTAAGCAAAGAAGCGTTGGCGAACTATCTGGACAATTTTGAGCACTTCAGCATGGCGTACTCCTGGGGTGGCTTTGAGTCGCTGATTCTGGCAAATCAGCCGGAAGATCTGGCAGCCATCCGTCCTGCTGGCGGCGTAGATTTTACCGGCACTCTTATTCGGTTACATATTGGACTTGAAGACAGTGACGATCTGATTGACGATCTGGCCGCGGGTTTCAGCAGGCTGAGCGCCTAGTCTGGCAAGGCGTCAGCAAGCTCGCCGCTGGAAACCACATACAGGCAGGAAATAAAATATAGAAAGTGTGACGGCCATAAAACCGCCGTATCTTGATTTCCCCTGCGGCGCGGTGGGTAATGCGTTATGATAATCATGAGTCAACGCTTACCCAAAAACCGCGTTACCTTAACCAAAACTAAGCATTAAGCCCTGCTGCATTCTCATCATGCGGCAAGGCGTTTTGCCCATATCGATCTTAGGGCTTGATAAGCAGTAGATTTCAGGTAGCACAGCGTCCCACGCCGCAGCCTGAGAGATAGTGAATATCGTCACTGGCGGGAAATAATATGAGTGTGGTTCACGACATTATTCAGGCGCTCTGGCAGCAGGATTTTAGTGCACTGGCCGATCCCCACGTTGTTTGGGTCGTTTACGGCATCCTGTTCACGACGCTGTTTCTGGAGAACGGCCTGCTCCCTGCCTCTTTTCTGCCTGGCGATAGCCTGTTGCTGCTCACGGGTGCCATGATTGCCAAAGGCGTGATGAGCTTTTTCCCTACGATGATTCTGCTCACCATCGCCGCCAGCCTCGGCTGCTGGCTCAGCTACCTTCAAGGACGCTGGTTGAGTGATACGCGTTTGGTAAAGGGCTGGCTGTTGCAGTTGCCCGCCCATTACCACCAGCGAGCCCATCACCTGTTTCACCGCCACGGCCTGATGGCGCTGCTGGTTGGCCGCTTTTTAGCGTTTATCCGCACGCTGCTGCCAACGATGGCGGGCATTTCCGGGTTAAACAATACGCGCTTTCAGATTTTCAACTGGCTCAGTGGGTTGCTGTGGGTTGGCGGGATTGTCACGCTCGGCTATGCGCTCAGCCACATTCCGCTGGTCAAACGCTATGAAGATCAGGTGATGACCGCGCTGATCCTGCTCCCGATTATTTTGCTGGTTAGCGGCCTGATCGGCATGGCTGTCATGGTGTGGCGCAAAAAACGTGCGGTCGCCTAATCGGGCAACGGCACGCTTTCTTCACCGTTTTCAGCTTTCCTCAACCGCCATGTTACTGGCCTTTACTCTCGTGACTTCATCGCTCGGCGTCGCACCGAAATAGCGCTTAAATTCCCGGCTAAACTGCGACACGCTCTCATACCCTACGCGTGCCGCCGCAACGCCCGCTCTCAGCCCCTCGTTGATCATCAGCACGCGCGCTTTATGTAAGCGGTAGGATTTCAGGTACTGCAACGGCGATGTGTTGGTGACGGCCTTAAAGTTGTGATGAAACGCCGAGACGCTCATGTTCACTTCAGCCGCCAGTTGTTCCACGCTCAGGCTATCGGCATAGTAGTTTTCGATACGTCGCAGAGATCTGGCTATCTGGCTGAAGTGCGTGTGCCGATTCACCAGCGCCTGTAATGCCGCACCGCGTTCGCCACAGAGCATATGATAGATAATCTCGCGCACAATCGTCGGACCCAGCACGCGGGCATCACGCGGGTTATTCATCGCATCCAGCAACCGTTCAACGGCACATAAAATTTCATCGGTCAGCGGGGCACTGTTCACGCCGCACGTACAGGAGCAAGGGCGGATCGCGCTGTCATCGTCACCGATGTCGATCAGCAAATCCTGAAGCATCTGGATATCGATACGGATCGCCATCCCCACCAGCGGGTGTTCAACGCTGGCTATCGTTTCACATTCGAACGGCAGCGGTACCGTCATCAACAGGTAGTTTTCCGGGTCATACTGGAACGTTTTTCCGCCCAGATAACCAATCTTTTGGCCCTGAAAAATGATGACGATCGTCGGTTCATACATCACCGGCACACGCGGATGATGCTGTTCCGTATACAGAATTTTGACCTGCGAGACGAGTGAAGGCGTGGTCCAGCTTTTAGCTGAACAGCGTATTGCCTGCTGCACGATGCGCTGCCGCACGGTCTGCTGCTGTTCTACTGGATTCTGAACGTCTTGCTTCTGAACATCTTGTTTCTGAACAAGCTGCCCACATGGGTTTTCCGTCGACATGCTTTGGCTGTCCGTCAACATGTATTGGGTTTGCGTCAAAATGGTGTTCTCTCGCTACGGGTTTGCTTTTCCTGTCCGAAGCCTCTCTCCTGACAGAAGAAACAAAATGACATACCTGCGAATTATTATCACCCTTTTCTCCTGTATTTTGGAGAAATAGGCAATAAGCAAACAGAAATGTGCATTGAACGTCTTACGTGGGTTGATGACAATACTGAGCATACCGTTACCCTTTCATCCCACGGGAAAAGACATGAATAAAACGATTGAACTGTTCACTTCACACCGCAGTGAACGTAGCTATCTTGATAAAGCGATTCCCGATGACGTGCTGGATGCCATTATTCAGTCTGCACATCTGGCACCGACGTCCGTGAACTCTCAGCAGGTCTCGCTCATCGTCACCCGCGACCCGGAACGCAAAGCACGCATTGCCGAATTGGCTGGCGGCCAGCCGTGGATTGCCCAGGCACCGGTCTTCATCACCGTAGTGCTGGATATGCATAAAACGCAGGTTGGGATTGCCATGAGCGACAAGCAGCAGCACGCGCATGAAAGCCTTGAAAGCCTGATTTCCGGCACAACGGATGTCGGCATCGCGCTCGGCACGCTGATGGCCGCCGCACGCTCGTTTGGGCTAGGCATCGTCCCGATTGGCGGTATTCGTCGCGACCCACAGGCGATGATCGACTTTCTGGAACTGCCTGAACTGACGTTCCCCGTTGCAGGCGTTGCGATTGGCTATGTGGATACCCCTGCGCATCAGAAACCGCGCCTGCCGCTGAATTCCTTCCGCCATGATGAAACCTATCATCAGGACGTTCTGCCTGCGGCGATTGAGCAATATAACCAAACGCTGGTGGCACACTGGCAGCAAACCGGCCGCGCAGACGGCGACAACTGGGGTGATAACACCGCCAGCTACTATCAGCACATTTATTTCCCGAAAGTCTTACCCGCGATCCTCCAACAGGGCTTTAAACTGGACAAATAACCTATGCTAAATTTCACACTTCATACCCCTACCAAAATTTTGTTTGGCGAAGGCCAGATTGCTGAATTAGGCAAAGAAATTCCTGCCGATGCCCGTATCCTCATCACCTACGGAGGCGGCAGCGTGAAGCACAATGGCGTGCTGGATCAGGTCTATCGTGCCTTAGAAGGCCGCAATGTCCGTGAGTTTTCCGGCATTGAGCCGAATCCGACTTACGAAACGCTGATGAAGGCCGTCGAGGTTGTCCGGGCAGAGAAGATTGACTTCCTGCTGGCGGTTGGCGGTGGATCTGTCGTCGACGGCACGAAATTTATCGCTGCCGCCGCAGATTATCAGGCCGCGCAAGACCCGTGGCATATTCTGCAAACCGGCGGCGCGGAAATCGATCGCGGCGTCGCGATGGCGGCGGTGCTCACCCTGCCAGCGACCGGTTCGGAATCCAACAACGGCGCGGTCATCACGCGTAAATCGACCAACGATAAGCTCGCTTTCCGCTCACGCTTCACTCAGCCGCTTTTCGCCGTACTCGATCCAGTCGTGACGTACACCCTGCCCGCTCGCCAGATCGCGAACGGCGTGGTCGATGCCTTCGTTCACACGGTTGAGCAGTACCTGACGTATTCCGTCGATGCCAAAGTACAGGATCGTTTTGCAGAAGGCTTGCTGCTGACGCTGGTTGAAGAAGGCCCGCGCGCGCTGGCTGAACCGGAGAACTACAAGGTCAGAGCCAATGTGATGTGGAGCGCGACCATGGCGTTGAACGGTCTGATTGGCGCAGGCGTGCCGCAGGACTGGTCAACCCACATGCTGGGCCACGAATTAACGGCGCTGCACGGTCTTGACCATGCCCAAACGCTGGCTATCGTTCTGCCTGCCATGCTGACGGCAAGAAAAGCCCAGAAACGCGACAAGCTGCTGCAATACGCCGAGCGCGTCTGGAACCTGCGTGACGGTAGCGAAGATCAGCGTATCGACGGTGCGATTGCCGCTACGCGTGACTTCTTCGAGACAATGGGCGTACCGACCCGTATGTCTGACTATCAGTTGGATGGCAGCGCCATTCCGACGCTGGTCGCCAAACTCAGCGAGCACGGCCTGACTGCGCTAGGCGAACATCGCGACATCACGCTGGAAGAAAGCCAGAAGATTTACGAAGCGGCGCGCTAAGCGCCTCTCCCCCAAATCATTCAAGTTAGAGGAGAAAACACTATCGTTTAAACCACGCCTATATCAGATGATATACCCTCAATGCTGTGTCTGTTAAAGGGAGCCAATCGGCTCCCTTTATCATCAGGCATTGTATAGCCGACGAATTTTTCTACTAGAATGAAAGCATATGCCTGTTCCTGCGAGGGATCACGTGGCTCTATGTCCGTGATACGAACAGGTCGCCCATCCAGTTAACCCTATGATACTTTTATGGATTAACGGATATAAAAGGAGAATGAGATGACGCAACCGAAAGTTAAGCTGGCGGACGGCAATATCATGCCCCAGTTGGGCCTTGGTGTCTGGCGAGCAAGCAATGAGGACACGGTGATCGCCGTGACTGAAGCATTGTCCATCGGTTATCGGGCGATCGATACCGCCGCGATTTATAAGAACGAGGAGGCCGTTGGTCAGGCACTGAGTTCCGCGAACCTGCCGCGTGAAGAGGTGTTCATCACCACCAAGCTCTGGAATGGCGATCACACCGATCCCCAAAAAGCGCTGGAAGAGAGCCTGAGAAAACTTCGGTTAGATTATATCGATCTCTACCTGATCCACTGGCCGCTCCCGCAACAGAACACCTTCGTGGATGCCTGGCGCGGACTCATCAAACTCCAGGAACAGGGTCTGGCGAAAAGTATCGGCGTCAGTAATTTCCATATTCACCACTTACAGCGGCTAAAAGAAGAAACGGGCGTATTGCCGGTCATCGATCAGGTCGAGCTACATCCTCTTCTCCAGCAAAGACAGCTCCATGCCTGGAATGCTATCCACCATATCCAGACGGAATCCTGGAGCCCGCTAGCGCAGGGCGGCGAAGGCGTTTTCGACCATCCCATTATCCGTAAACTGGCGACAAAATACGGCAAAACGCCGGCACAGATCGTGATTCGCTGGCATCTGGACTGCGGGTTGGTGGTGATTCCTAAATCAGTCACGCCGTCGCGTATCAAGGAAAACTTCGAGGTGTTTGATTTCCGTCTGGATAAAGACGAGCTCAGTGAAATTGCCAAGCTGGACTGCGGGAAACGTCTGGGATCAGACCCTGACGAACCGAGAAACGACTAATCTACCTTCGATGCCAGCCTTCACTGAGCTGGCATTTTTCTTCTCATCTAATCAGCAAACTGGATCTCATACACATCGCTACGGCAATGTGCTTCGCTGTATTCCAGCAGTTCACCCCGTTCGTTATAAACATGCAGTTGGCAATACAGCGCTGGAGCCCCCGCCGCAATACCAAGAAGCGCAGCGATTTCTGCCGTACAGGCAATCGCTTTGAAACGATAGCGTTTTTTGTCCGGTGTGATACCACGCGTAATCCAATACTGATAAAGAGACTGCTCAAGCGCTTCGGGGTCGGGTAGAAATTCTTGCGGTATCCAGGTCGTTTCCAGCGAAACGGGCTCACCATTGCTGAGCCGGACGCGTCGCAGATAGGTGACGGCCTCACCTTCGGGCAGAGACATTTTCGCGGTGATGGCTGCAGGGGGAACCTGTATTGCCTTTTCTAACCAGAGGCTGCCGGCGACGCCGCCTTGTTTCAATATCAGCGCGGTGAACCCTTCATCCTCGGCGCTCAACGCGTAGTTAAGCCGCTGAGCCACGCGGGTTCCCACGCCTTGCTGGCGCACAATCAGCCCTTTTTCTTCCAAAAGTGACAGAGAACGGGAAACCGTTACGCGTGATAATCCCAACTGCTGCGCAATCAGTCTTTCGGCGGGTAAGAACTGGCCGGATAACGTCTTACGGCGGCCGATTTCTGATTCAAGCAACGACGCGAGCTGCATGTACCGAGGCGCCGACGGCGCTCCAGCCAGTTGATCCCTGACCCAAAGCAGTAATTCCCGCATAGTGCAGCCTTTTTAGTGACGCAGCGTTCTGGCTGCGTACAGGTTAAAACAGAAAGTGAAGCTGATTTCATAGCGAAACGAAACGCTCGGACGCTTACATTGTTGTAATAAAAAATGTTCTGTTAGTAATAATCAGGTCCGGAACAGTACGCGACGCAAAACGCAATTCACCCTTAATTAATAGCAACATCAATATATAAGGTATCGTCCGCGCGGCTCTGCATCTTTAATTTTGGTTTGTCTGAATAGAGGTGGATCACATTAAGAAACAGATGGGGATCGGGAACATTGCCGTCTGACGAGTAAGCAGCGCATCAGACGGGCGGTCGTTATCTTTGTCACGGCAAAAGGGGGGGCGCGGAGAAGCTGGCAGGCTAGCGGTTGGTTTACATCACAGGCTGTACGATGAGCTGTCCCGTCGAGCCGCGATCGGCCAGCTCCAGCGTTTGGCTGTAATACAGGAAGGGGAACGCCATTGAGGAAGGCTGCGTGAAATAAACCAGCAGCTCGACATCGTTATCCACCCACACCGTATCTTTCCAGCCGCTGTCTTCCACCGCCGGTGGCCGACCATTCGCGCTGCGCACCAGAAACTTGACGCCCTGAATATGGAAAGCCTGCGGCGTATCGGCATGGATAATCCAGCGCTCACAGCGGCCAAGCTGGGTTTGTACATCGGCACGCGTCATGTCCCACATCGCGCCGTTGATGCCGGGCAGACTGTCACCCAGACGGAATTCGCGCGTGCGGCTGATGCTACCTTCAATGATGTTGTCGGCCAGTAAACGCATCGGCAGGTTATCCGTGACTAATGGCAACAGCCCCGTCGGCTTCAGCGTAAGTATTTGCGTCGAAATCAGGATGCTGGAAGGCTCAAACAGCCCGCGCAGACGATCCATAATCCCAGCCGACTCACCTGCCGTTAGCGTCACTTCTTCGCCTTGCGACATGTCGACCAGAATTTCGCGCCGTTCGCCGGGCGCGAGAGAAAGCTGGTTTACCGCCATCGGTGCCGGCAACAGCCCCTGATCGCTGGCGATCACATGCATCGCTCGCCCATCGCTCAACCGCATCACGTAACGCCGGGAATTCGAGGCGTTCAGCAATCTCAGGCGAACCCAGCCACGGGACACTTCAACAAAGGGATTTTGCACGCCGTTGACGAGCAGCGAGTCGCCCACGAACCCACCGTTAGAAGGTGGGTTATAGAGAGGGACACCAAAGTTATCCAGTCGTTTATCCTGAATAATCAATGGGAAATCATCAACACCGTAGTGATTGGGCAGCGGCAGGGCCTTACTGGCTCGGTCTTCCACCAGCCATAGCCCAGCCAGCCCGTTATAGATATGCGGAGCCATGCGGTTCGGCGTATTCGCATGATACCAGCAGGTCGCCGCTGGTTGACGAACGGGCAACACCGGTGACCAGTCGGTTCCTGGAGAGATGATGCGAGCCGCGCCGCCCATCAGCGGTCCCGGCACCTGTAAGCCGCCGATCGTCATCGCGACAGGCTCATTCAGGCGGTTACTGTAAATCAGCTTAACGTCATCGCCATCATAAACGCGCACCGTCGGCCCTAAATAGCGGCCATTGATTCCCCAAATGGAGGTTTTACGGTCACCGGAGAATGCCCAATGGGCACGCTGCATGGTCAGAAAAAGCGGCTGGCCTCGGCGCGACTCCAGTAATGGCGGTATCGGCAATGCGGCGGGATTCCCACTGGCTTTGGCTGCCAGTGGCGTCATACCCGCACATAACGCAAGGCCCGATGCCTGAATAAACTGACGTCGGCTGAGTGACATAATGACTCCGTAAATCCAATAAACCGTAAGCAAAGTTTATCTTCCGATTCGCTCTTGAATAGACAATCGGAAGAAATAATCGCGTAACTCGATGGGGTAAGTTTATTTTTTGTCTGCGGCTTCGCGCGCCGCGACTTCCGCATCCAGCTCCGCAATCTTGGCCGCCATCACATCATGACAGCGTGCAGCTAGCTCGCGAACCTGATCTTTGGTATATGCGCGGGTATCAATCGGCGGCAACATTTCTACAATAACGAGTCCGTTATTCCAGCGGTTCAACTTCACCTTGTTGCTGGTCGTAGAAACGCAAATCGGCACAATCGGCACCTCTGCGCTAATCGCAGCATGAAAGGCACCGGTTTTGAATGGCAGCAGGCCGCGTCCACGGCTGCGCGTACCTTCGGGGAACATCCAGATAGACGTGTTGCGCTCTTTAATATGCTTCACGACCTGGGCAATGGTGCCATGCGCTTTAGCACGGTTTTCACGGTCAATCAGCAAGTTACCTGTCAGCCAATACAGTGGCCCGAAGAACGGGATCCACAGCAGGCTTTTCTTGCCCACGGTAACGGTACGCGGCTGAACCGCGCTGGATACCGTGACCATATCGTAGTTGTTCTGATGATTCGCGATATAGATGCAGTTGCCGTAATGCGCAGCTTCTTCCGGTATCCGCATTTCTACTTTCAGACCAAACACCATGGACAAGCGACCAAAAAGATGGCCGAAGGTCGCGACATGGCGGGGATTTCGAGGGCTGAACAGGCAGTAAAACAAGCCAAAAATACAGATCAAAATCGAAAAGATAACGACAATAAAAAAACGCAAAATGGATAACATAGCAACCTCATTAGCCGACAGCCGCCGCTAGTATAGCGATTTCGCGCTAAAACACACGGTGATTCAATTTGCTGCAAGATGGCAACCGGAAACTAAAGAAAGGCGGTATGACACCGCCTTTCTCAACATGCACATGACAATATGGAGGAATTATTCTTCGCTGCTGCCGGTGCTAATCTGCTGTGGTGCATCCACCTCAATTCGGTCAATGCGCTGTAGCCCACGCAGCAATGTGCCTTTCCGCCCACGCTCCCCTTGATACTTCTGAAGCTCGTTCGGACGCAGCACCAGCTTACGCTTACCGAAGTACAGCGTGACGGAAGCCTGTGGTGGCAGCAGATACAGCCAGGTCAGACGGTCTTTTCCTTCCGCAAAATCAGCCGAGGAGATGGACACAATCTTGTTGCCCTTGCCTTTCGACAGCTGTGGCAGATCGGAGACTGGGAACAGCAGCATTCTGCCTGCGGCGGTGATCGCCATCAGCAGGTTATCGTCGCCTTTGATCTCGATCGGTGCCAGCGCTTTCGCGTTATCCGGCAACGTAATAATCGCTTTACCCGCGCGGTTACGCGCCACCAGATCGTTGAAGGTACAGACGAAGCCATAACCCGCATCCGATGCCATCAGCAGCGGCTGATCGTCTGCGGCCATCAGCACCTGTTCAATCGTCGCGCCCGGCGGCGGCGTGAGTTTGCCCGTCAGCGGCTCACCCTGACCGCGCGCAGAAGGCAGCGTGATCGGATCCAGCGCATAGCTGCGGCCGGTGGAGTCAATGAACACCACAGGCTGATTGCTCTTACCTTTCGCAGCGGCGCGGAAGCTATCGCCCGCTTTGTAACTCAATCCGGCCGGATCGATGTCATGCCCTTTCGCGCTGCGTACCCAGCCCATTTCCGACAGCACAATGGTAACCGGTTCGGACGGCACAAAGTCGTGCTCGCTCATCGCTTTCGCTTCGCCACGCTCACGCAGCGGTGAACGACGTTCGTCACCATAGGCTTGCGCATCCGCCTGAATTTCTTTCTTAATCAGGTTGCTGAGCTTACGGTCTGACGCCAGCAGCGCTTGAAGCTGATCGCGCTCTTTTGCCAGATCGTCCTGCTCACCGCGGATCTTCATCTCTTCCAGCTTGGCCAAATGACGTAATTTCAGCTCAAGGATCGCTTCAGCCTGTGTTTCACTCAGGCTGAACTGGCGCATCAGAACAGGCTTCGGCTCATCTTCCGTGCGGATGATATGAATGACTTCATCGATATTCAGGAACGCGATCAGCAAACCTTCAAGGATATGCAGGCGCTTGAGCACTTTTTCCAGACGGTAGTTCAGACGGCGGCACACGGTGTCGCGACGGAAGACCAGCCACTCGCTCAGGATCTCGACTAGCCCTTTCACGCTTGGGCGACCATCCAGACCGATCATGTTCATGTTAACGCGATAGCTTTTTTCCAGATCGGTCGTGGCGAACAGGTGGTTCATCACCTGATCCATATCGATCCGGTTTGAGCGTGGCACCAGTACCAGACGGGTTGGATTCTCGTGATCGGATTCATCACGCAGGTCTTCGACCATCGGCAGCTTCTTCGCACGCATCTGGCTGGCAATCTGCTCCAGCACTTTGGCACCAGAAACCTGATGTGGCAGCGCGGTAATCACGACATCACCGTCTTCTTTCTTCCACACCGCACGCATACGCACGGAACCACGGCCATTCTGGTAGAGTTTGCGCACTTCATCGCGCGGCGTAATGATTTCAGCTTCCGTCGGGAAATCCGGCCCTTGAACATGCTGCAATAACTCGTCCAGCGAGGCCTTCGGGTTTTCCAGCAGCATGACCGCGGCGGCGGCGACTTCACGCACGTTGTGCGGCGGTATGTCCGTGGCCATCCCGACGGCGATCCCAGTAGTGCCGTTCAGCAGAATATTAGGCAGACGCGCAGGCAGCATCTTCGGCTCTTGCATCGTGCCATCAAAGTTCGGGGTGTAATCGACCGTGCCCTGCCCGAGTTCAGACAGCAGCACTTCCGCATATTTGGAGAGCCGCGATTCGGTATAACGCATGGCGGCGAAGGATTTCGGATCGTCCGGCGCACCCCAGTTCCCCTGACCATCCACCAGCGGATAGCGATAAGAGAACGGCTGCGCCATTAGCACCATCGCTTCATAGCAGGCGCTGTCGCCGTGCGGGTGGTATTTACCCAGCACGTCACCCACGGTACGGGCGGATTTTTTAAACTTGGCGCTGGCATTCAGTCCCAGCTCGGACATCGCATACACGATGCGACGCTGCACAGGCTTCAGGCCATCGCCAATGAACGGCAATGCCCTGTCCATGATGACGTACATGGAATAATTTAGGTATGCATTTTCGGTAAACGTGCGCAGCGCAAGGCTTTCTGCGCCGTCATGAGTCATCTCACTCATTTATCTCACTTCCCTCACATCGCGGCGCGATGGTTACGCTTTCCGGCACGCCATAGCGGCGGTATGTTTGGCGGGAATAGTACCTTATCTGATGAGGTGATGTCACAGGGAACCATTCGCAGAAAACTACGCTGCAGGGAACCGCGCCACGGGGAACGATGCCGCCTCAGAGAATCATCGCATCAGGCGATGACCGATGTGAATCCGACGGCTGCCGGAGAAGGTGGCTAGCGGTAGCGATGAACGCTCGGATGATCTGCGGTAATCGTTTCGCCGTACACGGAAATTGACGGCTGGCCGGGTCGCAGCATCGGTTTCCCCTTACGGCCAAGCAGAATACGTTCAACCGCAGCACCGAAAGACGCGCCTTCAAACCAGAATGCCTCATGTATAAAGCTCATCCCGTAGCAGGCACCCGCGCTATCCATCAGCAGAGCACCGTGCGAATGATGGGTTTCGCCGATCAGAATCAGCGTTGTATTCAGAATGCCTTGCCACTCAATCAGCGTTTCATCCTGCTGCAAATCCTCGCTGCCGCCAAAAGCGATGTCGCCGCTGGCACACGCTTCTCCTGCACCGCACTGCCCCACCGTCAACCCGCCGAACGCGTGAAGGATGTCAGCGGCCGGATGGTTCTCTGGCACAAACGGCGGGACTGATTGTGGTTCGACATGCGGCCAGCCTGCCGCGTGAAACAGTGAAAAAACGGATTTGGGTATTTCAATCGACATCGTGAATGAACTCGCGGTTGCGGCTCAGGGAAAGTCAGCGTTGATTCATCGCCCATCGCTTCCGTTTTGATAGCGAACATACCGTTTCATTAAGAATTATTCATCATCGTTGCAACATCAGATGATAATGCCTAGCATATTGATAATAATTATCATTACCACATGGTAGTTAATGTTATTCGCCGTTTTGCATTTCCCTTGCAGACGTTAGCGACCAGCACGCCATGTTTCCCCAACGCCGCTGGCCAGAACAACCTTATAGCAGAGTATCATTATGTTAATTAACAAGAATTTAAATAAAATTCTTCTCACCGGCATCTTGACTGGCGTCGCGCTGAACAGCATGGCAGCGGATAGCACCACAGGCAACAACGCACTCAACGTGAAGAACCAAGACGATTCGGCGGCGAAAGCGGGACAGACTGACGATGTGATGACGGTTCACTCGCCAAAAGTCGAGAAAAAGACCGGTTCAAGCACGACGCTGACTGCTGCAGACATGCAAAGAGAAGGCGGCAACAATTTCGGCACAATCATGCGCTATCAACCTTTGGTGAGCGCAACCGGGTCCAGCGGCGGCAGTAATACCGGGAAAAGCGGCTTCGACCGCGGCGGTTACACGGGCTACAACATTCGCGGCATTGAAAGCAACCGTGTTGCGATCGATACCGATGGCATCGCCCTGCCCAATGCCACGGGCCGCAGCTACGCCAGCCGTGCCGGATTCAATACCTTCGGCATGGGGCGCGACTATATCGACCCTTACGTGTACAGCAGCGTCGATATTGAGTCAGGCGTCACCTCCGCAGAAAATACGGTCAACGCACTCGGGGGCAGCGTCTCCTTCCGGCCAAAATCTGCCGATGACTATCTGAAAGCAGGCAAGCAGGACTACTTCGGTTTTCAGAGCGACTACGACTCCGCCAACCATGGTTGGCATAATGGCATCACCGCAGCAGGCGGTGATGACGAATTGCGCGGTGTGGTCGTATTTAGCCGCCGTGACGGCCAGCAAACGCGTAATAACAGCGACGAGATCGCCGCTTACCCTGCCAACTGGCACTCTAACGCCATTTTGGCGTCCGGCATTTGGCAGGCCAACGACGAACATCAGCTCACCGGTACGCTGGATTATTACCATAAAACCAACCACACCCATTATGACTACTGGGGTAGTTTGCCAAGCGGCAACAACACCATTTACGGCACGGCGCAACAGAGCAGCGAGACACGCCGTTGGACCGCCAGCCTGAAAGATCGCTGGACGCCCGTTAACAACACGCTGGTCGATTTGGTTGATAGCCGCATTTACTTCCAAAACAGCGAATCACACGACAATACCTGGCTGCCCGCAACCACAGGGATGGCCGCAGCAGATAGCCACCGCGTCTATTCTGACTACAATGTCACCACCTATGGGTTCGATACCCATATGGTGAAAAGCTGGGATCGCCACGAGTTCAGTTGGGGCCTTAACGCCAGCCAAAGCAAAACAGAGCGTCCGTTCAGGCAGTCGCCTAACCAAACGGGTGCCAATAACATCATGCAGCCGGAAGCCGATAGCAATAGCTACACCGTCGGCGGCTTTGTGCAGGATACCGCTACGTGGGATCTGGCGGGGCACGCCTTTTCGGTTGTCCCTGCCGTGCGCGCTATCCATCAGCGTACCAAACCGACCAACACGGTTCGCCTGAGCGGTGACGGCAGTGTCATCAGTGAATCCGATGTCAACAGACTGTACGGCAAAGCCAACAGCGATACGCAAGTCCTGCCGTCTCTGAGCTTCCTCTACGACATCACGCCGACGTTGACGACCTATGTGCAGTACCGTCGTGGCGCACAGTTCCCGGATGCCAGCCAGCTTTATGGCAGCACCAACCTCGATGCCAACTTTGCCGGGCCGGCCCAGTATGCCTTTATCGGCAATAGCGACCTCAAAACGGAAACCAGCAACAACGTAGAGTGGGGATTAAAAGGGGAAGCGACGGAGGGGGTCACCTTCCGTACCGCGCTGTTCTACAACACGTATAAGAACTTTATCGCCAATACCCGCTACCGTCGTAGCGCTAACCCCGATAAATTCGTCAATGTGCCAAGCAATATCAGTACGATATATCAGGCGGAAAACCGCGATAAAGCCTACATCTACGGTGGTGAGGTCAGCAGCAAAATACAGCTAGGCACCTGGTTCCCAGCGGTTGATGGGCTCAGCACCACGCTGGCGTTTGGCTATACCAAAGGCCAATCGCAATCGCGCTACCTCGGCGACCGCTATGTCGATCTCGACAGCGTTGCGCCAATGAAAGCCGTGATAGGTATCGCCTACGACGATCCTTCCCAGCGCTACGGTGCCGCCCTGACGTCGACCTTCCAGAAAGGGAAGCAGGCGAAGGATACCAGCCGTGAAAGCTATACCAATGCTGGCAACGCGATCGCCACCTCAAGTACCGAATATATGCGGATTCCTGGCTATGGCATGGTTGACCTGACCGCCTACTATCGCATTAGCAAGAACGTGAAAGTCAACGGCGGCGTGTATAACCTGACTGACCGTAAATATTGGGATTATCTCAGCAGCCGTCAGATTGAAACCAACGATCGGCAGGGACAGTATGACCGCGCCCTCTCCGTGCAACCTGGTCGTTCCTTCCAGTTGGGTGTGAACGTGGACTTCTAATCCGCGTCGCTCACGATTCAATAAAAAAGGCGGTGCCTCATTCGGGCATCGCCACCACTCGGCAAGAATGCGTACCACGGCTTTCTTGCCTTTTTATTTTCCTCTGCATGCTCTTCCCGCCACATCCCGTTTAATGACGCCAATATCGTTATTTTCTCAGGATAAAAGAATAAATATATCGATAAGAACGTCTGACTTAACTCACGCTATAACGTGATCGCGATCTCAATTAATATTTCGTTAGCGTCATGTTTTAATTTTGTCCTATTCAGCGGACAGCATTTAGTATTGTCCCTATCGACTATCACGACTAGATTAATCACTACAGCATTCTATTTAAATAAACATACAGAGAAAATAAAACAGGAAATTATTTAGAAAAAGTTATCAATTCGATAAGCATCAGAAAATCTAAAAATTCATGAGGGTAATATGATGCAGCCACTCACCTCCCGCCAGAACCGTTTATTGAAATATCTGTTACAACACCAGGGATATGTAACGGTTAAAGATATTGCACATTACCTGGATGTGTCGGAAAAAACTGTCTATCGCGATATGCAATTTGTTGAAGCCTTCCTTTCTGTCTGGAATATTTATCCAGACAAAAAGGTCGGTGCGGGAATCATGTTAACTACGGATGACGACCGACACCTCGCGTTGCTGGAACAGCAAATTGTCGTGGACGACGGGGACACCGATGCCCTCATCAACAATGCTCGCCGCGTCAAAATTGCCTCACAGCTGTTAAGCGATACACCTCATGAAACGTCCATCAGCAAGCTGTCAGAACGCTATTTTATCAGCAGCGCCTCTATCGTTAACGATCTGAAAATCATCGAAAGCTGGCTACATCCGCTGGGGCTGGCGCTGGTACGCAGTCAGAGCGGCACACACATTGAAGGCAGTGAGAATCAGGTGCGTCAGGCGATGGCCTCGCTCATTAATGACGTCATGCACCATAAAGAACCCGGCCCGCTTAGCCATTCCCGTCTCGACCCCGGCAGCTATAAGGCGCTGATTAATTATTTCGGTGAAGAAAATGTGTCCTTCGTCGAATCGCTGTTACAGAGCATGGAGCGTCAACTTTCTTATCCGCTCGGTGAGCCTTATTACATTAATATTTTCACGCATACCTTAATTATGATGCATCGCATTGCGCAGGGAAAAGCGTTAATAATGGCGGAAGAATCCGTTCATCATCAGGTTGATAATCGCATCTTCTCCATCGCTCAAAATATGGTGAGCCAAATAGAGCAGCGCGTCGAGAGCACGCTGCCCTCTGATGAAGTCTGGTTCATTTACCAATATATTATTTCTTCCGGCATTGTGATGGAGGAACGGGCGAATAATCAACTGCTCCGCTATCAATTCTCTAATGTTGAATCACGCAGAATCACGCGCGCCTTGACGCAGATATTTTCTGCGTTAATCAATATCGACCTGAGCACGGATAAATTATTGCATGAAGGGTTGCTGATTCATATCAAGCCATTGCTTAACCGCTTAAAATACCAAATACACATTCGCAACCCGTTATTAGACGATATCAAAAGCGAATTTATCGATATTTATGAAATGACTCAGCAGGCAATGAGTGAAGTCTGCCAGCAGTTTCAATTAAAACCGGTCGCTGAGGATGAAGTCGGCTATCTGACCATTCATTTTCAAGCCGCATTGGAACGCCAAATTGCCCATAAACGTATTCTGGTGGTGTGTTCCAGCGGTGTAGGGACGTCACACCTGTTAAAAAACCGTATTCTTCGCGCGTTTCCTGACTGGATTATTGTTGGCGTGATCTCAGCCAGCAATATGCAGATATTTTGTCAGCAGGAAGAGATTGAGCTGATTATTTCCACGATTCATCTGGAAGAACAACACATTCCTGTCGTCTACGTTTCCGCCTTTTTTAATGACGATGACATTAAACGTGTTACCGAAAAAGTTATCGCCAATCAACTGCATCAGGCTGTCCCCCAATGATTATTGGCCGAACGTTACTTTTAACATTTATAGATGAGGTGTGATAAATGGATATCAATAAAATACTGAATGCGAATCGCGTAAAGCTAACTATGTCCGCGACCAATAAAGACGAAGCCATTAATGAATTAACCGACTTGCTGTATGCCGATGGCGCTATTACCAATAAACAGGATTTTATTCATGACGTCTGGCTACGTGAAGCGGAAGGATCGACCGGTTTTGAAAACCATATTGCGATCCCCCACGGAAAATCCTCCGCCGTAAAACAGACCACGCTCGCGATTGGCCGCACCCGTCAGGATATTCCGTGGGAGACGCTGGACGGTAGCCAGGTTCGCTGCATTATTCTTTTTGCCGTGCGTCTGGAAGATCAGAACACGACACATATTCGCCTGCTGTCTCAGGTTGCCAGTGCATTGGCCGACGATGAGGTGATTGCTCAACTGTTGGACGAATCCGATCCCCATAAAATTATTCGGCTGTTTAGTCAGTATGCAGAAACAGCTCCCGTCACACCAACATAAGACGAGGCTCAAAATGAATATTGTTTGTGTTGCCGCCTGCACGGCAGGCATTGCGCATACCTATATCGCACGCGAGAAACTCATTAAGGGTGCTAACGCCTTACATTACGCTATCAAAGTAGAAACTCAGGGCACCATTGGTACGGAGAATGAATTAACGCCTGATGAAATAGCCGCAGCCGATGTCGTTATTCTGGCTATCGATATAAAAATAACAGGCGAAGAGCGATTTAAAGGCAAGCCTATTGTTCGGGTAAAAACGGAGGTTGTTATTAAATCTCCAATTAAATTTCTGGAAAAAGTCGCTAGTTCTTTAGCGGGTGCCTGAATATCTCAATTTCGGGGTAATAATTATGAACACCAGAAAAATCACCGTTGGACAGGAAATAAAACGGCATCTGCTTACCGGCATTTCCTGGATGATCCCGCTCATTGTCGCCGCCGGGATCTGTATTGCCCTCGGTCAGGTGATCGGCGGCCCGGATGTCGGTAAGCAAACCGGCAGTATTGCGTGGATGCTCAACCAGATCGGCGGCTGGGGCATGGGGCTGATTGTTCCGCTGATCAGCGCCGCTATCGCTTACTCCATTGCCGACCGTCCCGGCTTCGCTCCCGGCCTGATCGTCGGATTTATCTGCGGCCAGATTCAAACCGGGTTTATCGGCGGTATTCTCGGCGGCTTCTTAGTCGGCTACACCGTGCTGCTGCTGCGTCGCTACATCAAGCTGCCCACCTCGATGCAGGGGCTAATGCCCGTCATGATCCTGCCGCTGCTCAGCACCATTATCGCCGGGCTGCTGATGATGACGTTTATCGGCCAGCCCATCGTCTGGCTACAAAAAGCGCTGATTCATCTGTTGGAATCCATGCAGGGCGGCTCGAAATTCCTGATGGGGGCGATTTTGGGGGCGATGGCAACCTTCGACTTCGGCGGACCGGTGAACAAAACAATGTCGCTCTTCGCCGATGGCATGCTGGTCGATGGCATCTACGGGCCGGAAGCCGTCAAATTTGTCGGCTCAATGATCCCACCTTTCGGCATCACACTGTCCTTCCTGCTGACCCGCTACAAATACACCCGCGCTGAAAAAGAGGCCCTGAAAGCCGCCTTCCCGATGGGGATCTGCATGATTACCGAAGGGGTGATCCCGATTGCCGCACGCGACTTGTTCAGGGTGGTCGCCAGCTGCGTCGTCGCCTCGGCCATTGCGGGCGGGCTCATCATGGTCTGGGGCGTGGAGGCACCCGTGCCACACGGCGGCATGTTTGTCGTCCCGCTGTTTACCAAGCCGCTGATGTTCTGTCTGGCGCTCGGTATCGGCACGGTCATCTGTGGCGTGATGCTGTCGCTGATTAAGAAACGCGTCACGCAGGCAGATGAAGAGTTCGACGACGTTGACGACAGCAGCGTGCGTGACGAAGACATTAAATTCACTCTCGAATAACAGGAGCCGCCATGTATGCCGCAATGAAAGCCCTCATTGATGACGCGTATCAACAGCAGTATGCCGTGCTCGCCATCAACTGTTTCAATCTGGAGACCGCCCGTGCGGCCATAGCCGCCGCCGAGCAACAGCGTGCGCCGCTGATTCTTAATGTGTATCAGGGTCACAGCACGCACTTTCCGCCGCATCTCGCGGTACCGCTGGTCAATGCGCTGGCCGAGCAGGCCACCGTTCCGGTGGCACTCAGTCTGGATCACGGTACGGCATTCAGCCTGATTGGGCAGGCGTTCCGCGCCGGTTTTACTGGGTTGATGATCGATGCCTCCAGCCATCCACTGGCGGAAAACATCCTGCGCACAAAGCAGGTAGTCACCATCGCGGCGACCGCAGGCGTCTGTGTGGAAGGCGAGCTTGGGCATATCGCCGATGCGCCCATCTACGACCAAGAGGATGCTGCGGTGAAAATGACACAGGTGGAAGACGTCGTTCCCTTTATCCGCCAAACCGGTATCGACCTGCTTGCCGTGTCGGTCGGCACCGCCCACGGCATTTATCCACCGGGGGTGACACCACGGATTGATTTTGAGCGTCTCGAAGCCCTGCACCGAGAATCGACCGTGCCGCTGGCGCTGCACGGCGGTAGCGGCACCAAGGCCAACGATATTCGCCGCGTCAGCCGTCACGGCGTCGCCAAAATCAACGTTGGCGCGGCCGTTTTTGAGGCAGGCAAAACGGCATTGCAGCAGGCGCTGCATCAGCACCCAACGACAGAACTGTCCGACCTGCTGGCGACGATGGAATCCGCCTGCCGCGATGTGGTCGCCGATTATCTCAGTTGGTCCGGTTCCGCCAACCAAGCCTGACCGTTCGCCCTTTACCGACTTTCGCCATCAGTGGTTTTCCACTGGTACAGGAACACTTTGCCCTTTATCCGACACAGGAGAGACATAACATGTTGATTTCAATGACCGATATCCTTAAGCCCACGCGTGAACATCGCTTCGCTATCGGCGCCTTTAACGTGGCCGACAGCTGCTTTATCCGCGCCGTAGTGGAAGAAGCCGAAGCAACGAATACTCCAGCCATTATCTCTATCCACCCGAGCGAGCTGGAATTTGTGACCGATGAATTCTTCGCCTATGTGCGAGAAAGAACGTTGCGCAGCCCAGTGCCGTTTGTCATCCACCTCGATCATGGCGCGTCGATCGCACACGTTCTGCGCGCCATTCAGTGCGGATTTACCTCCGTGATGATCGACGGTTCGCTGCTGCCTTATGAAGAGAACGTGGCGCTTACGACCGAAGTCGTGAAGCTGGCACATGCCGTTGGCGTTTCCGTGGAGGGGGAATTAGGCACGATTGGCGATACTGGCACCACGATAGAAGGCGGCGTCAGCAAAGTGATCTACACCGACCCCGAGCAGGCAGAAGATTTCGTCAACCGGACGGGCGTTGATACGTTAGCCGTCGCTATCGGCACCGCGCACGGCATCTATCCCAAAGACCTGAAGCCAGAGCTGCAAATGCATATCCTGCGGGATATTTCGCAGCGGGTCTCGATTCCGCTCGTCCTGCACGGCGGTTCCGCCAACCCGGACGCCGAAATTGCCGAAGCGGTAACGCTTGGCGTGGGCAAGATCAATATCTCCAGCGACATGAAATTCGCCTATTTCCAGAAAGCGCGGGAAATCCTCAGCCGTGAAACCTGGTGGGACCCGAATGCCATCTATCCGGAACCGATTAAGGCGGCAAAAGAGGTGATTCGCTACAAAATGGCGCTCTTCGGTTCGACAGGTAAAGCCGCTTTATACCGATAGCTACGCCACACGATCTGAACAAGGCAAGGGAAGGATGCTCTTGCCTTTTACCCCACCCACATTATTTCAATATGGCGTCATTTCGCTTCTTGATTATTGATATTCAGTCAACAGTGTTATGCGCTAGCGCACATTTTTCTGCACTACTCTCTGCTCTAGACTACGCCCAACATCTTCGTTGATAACCGATTCGAGAGCAGACCTATGCAAAACATTTTGCTGATTGACGCAGGCAAATCATTCGCTCACTCCAAAGGTGAGTTGAACCATACCCTTACCGATGTCGCCGCCAGTTTCCTACGCGATAAAGGTCACGACGTCCGCGTGACGGTCGTGGACAACGGCTACGATATTGAACAGGAAATTCAAAACTACCTGTGGGCGGACACCATCATTTACCAGATGCCGGGATGGTGGATGGATACGCCGTGGATCCTGAAGAAATATATCGATGAGGTATTTACCGCAGGTCACGGTTCGCTTTATGCCAGCGATGGCCGCAGCCGTTCGGATGCCAGCAAGAAATACGGTTCGGGTGGATTGTTGCAGGGCCGGAAATACATGCTGTCTCTGACGTGGAATGCGCCGCTGGAGGCCTTCAACGATCCCGAACAGTTCTTCCACGGTGTGGGCGTGGACGGCGTATATCTGCCGTTCCATAAAGCGAACCAGTTCATCGGGTTATCCCCACTGCCAACCTTCATCTGCAATGATGTGATGAAAGAACCGGACGTCCCTACTTATCTTGCGAATTACCGCCAGCATCTGGACGAACACGTTGCCTAATCGGTATTAGGCTCGCTTCTCTACCGCTGTGGGCCACGCCTCACAGCGGGTTTTCCGTGAGCTTCTCGCTCATGAAATCCAGAAAACAGGTAATGCGCGCCGCCAATTGGCTATTGCGATAATACACCGCGTAAACCGGCAGGCTGGCGTCCACCGTCTCCTCAGTGAGGATCGGTACCAGCCTCCCCGCCGCCAAATCGTCCCGGATCAGGAAGGTAGACATACGCATAATCCCTTCGCCTTGCAACGCAAGCAGACGCAAGATCTCACCGTTTGAAGCTGATAGTACTGGCTTGATGGTATAGAAGTCCTGAAGCCCATGCCGCAGCGGCCAGTGATTCAGCGACTCCGACTGGGTAAACCCCAGACAAAGATGATCGGCCAATGACTCAACCGTCTTGGGCGTACCATTTTGCTGTAGATATTCAGGACTGGCGACAATACGCAGCTTGCTTGCGCCGAGCAGCCGGGCATGAATGGTGGAATCTTTGAGCTTGCCGATGCGAATGGCGATATCGGTATGCTGCTCAAGCAAATCAATAATGAAATCGTCAGTGTTGAGTTCAAGAACGATCTTGGGATAGCGGCGGCGAAATTCCGGCACCAGAGGCACGATCACATGCTGCATAAATGCCGAACCCGAGTTGATTCGCAGCCGTCCGCTCGGTTGCTCATGGCGCAGCAGTACCTGCTCTTCAGCGTGTTCCACCGCGTGAATCACATCACGGGCGTGTTCAAGAAACATCGTGCCTTCTTCGGAAAGGGAGAGGCGTCGCGTGGTACGGTGCAGCAAGGTCGTCCCCAGCTTGTCCTCCAGACGCCGCAGCGCCCGGCTGATGCCCGACGTGGTTTGCCCCAGCTGTTCCGCTGCCGCCGTGATCGAACCGGTGTCGATCACCACCACAAAAGCCTGAAGTTCCTCAAGCGTGACTTTCATAAGCGCGTACACCTGCCATCGATTCGGTATTCACCAAGCGTTATCGTGTACTCGCATCATACCGCAGTCACCTGTAAATGACTGCCACCGTCCGAACATCATCCTGCCAAAGCGGTTTATCCACTCCGGCAGGATGAAACCGCCGAGAAATGTTTTAGGTAATGACACATCAACGCTACACCTGCTTTTTAGCCTGCGTCTGCGGAGTATTCTGCGCCATGACGCCGACCAGTCTATGTGGCCGATAGCTTTCTTCCAGATAGCGAATTTCATCATCGCTAAGCGTCAAATTCACTGCTTTCACTGCGCCGTCGATATGGTGTTTTTTCGTCGCCCCGACTACGGGGGCGGTAACTTTGGTGAGCAGCCACGCCAGTGAAATTTCGGTCATTGACACGCAGCGTCGGGCGGCAAGCTCAGCCACGCGGTCGATGATGATCCGATCCTGCTCCGCCGTTGTATCGTATTTCCCTTTGGCGTAGGCATCCTCCTTTAAACGCAGGGATTCAACGCCCTCCAGACGCGACAAACGCCCGCTTGCCAACGCGCTGTAAGGCGTCAGTGCAATATTGTCTTCAGCGCATAAACCGAATAGCTCGCGCTCATTTTCGCGCATAATCAGGTTGTAATGGCTTTGCACTGAGACGAATGGCGTCAGATTTTCGTGTTCCGCTATCGCATTGGCTTTCGCCAGTTGCCACGCATGGCAGTTGGAAATGCCAATGGCACGTACCTTGCCCGCTTTCACCGCGCAATGTAGCGCATCGAGCACATCCAGAATCGGCGTGTTGTAATCCCAGATATGACAGATGTAGAGATCGACATAATCCATACCGAGGTTTTGCAAGCTTTGGTCGAGCGACTGCGCGATAGCGTGCTGCCCGCTGAGCCCGTCTGAAATCTGTTGCTGGGTGCGCGGCAGGAACTTAGTGGCGACAACCACATCATCGCGTTTCGCCATATCGCGCAAGGCCTTGCCGACATAGCGCTCGCTGGAACCGCGTTGATAGGCGATGGCAGTGTCATAAAAGTTGATGCCATTTTCCAGGCCATAACGGATGATCTCGCGGCTTTCCGCTTCTCCGAGTGTCCAACTATGTTGCCCTGTGGATGCGTCGCCGAACCCCATACAGCCCATACATATGCGGGAAACGGTGAGGTCGCTGTTGCCAAGTTTGGTGTATTGCATGGTTTCTCCCTGTGCTGAATACGCTTATTGAAGCAGCGCATCTCCGTTGCGGGATTATCAGGTTAGGTTACTGGCGGAATCGGGATAAAACAGAGGAATGTGCCTGTTTCCGCAGTTCGAGTGAACATCTCGAAAACAGGCGCTAATACGGGTTAACGAAGCGCTTCTGAGCGTACAGTGAATTGTGGACGGTTAGACCTCGATCTCCGCCTTGTCGCCCTTCTCTTGCAGCCAGTTGCGGCGATCTTCAGAACGTTTCTTCGCTAACAGCATATCCATCATCGCCATCGTCTGATCGATATCGTCTTCGTTGATGGTCAACTGCACCAGACGGCGAGTGTTGGGATCCAGCGTGGTTTCACGCAGCTGTAGCGGGTTCATTTCGCCCAGACCTTTAAAGCGCTGTACGTTAGGCTTGCCTTTCTTGCGCTTAAGCTGTTCCAGCACGCCCGCTTTTTCCTCTTCGTCCAGCGCGTAGTACACCTCTTTGCCCAGATCGATACGGTACAACGGCGGCATGGCAACATAAACGTGCCCACCCTGAACCAGTGCCCGGAAATGGCGGACAAACAGCGCGCACAGCAGCGTCGCAATGTGCAGACCATCGGAATCCGCATCCGCCAGAATACAGATCTTGCCGTAACGCAGTTGGCTGAGATCGGCGCTGTCAGGATCGATACCGATCGCGACTGAAATATCGTGTACTTCCTGCGACGCCAGAACCTCATCGGAGGACACTTCCCAGGTATTCAGGATCTTACCTTTCAATGGCATGATCGCCTGGAATTCACGCTCGCGCGCCTGCTTCGCCGATCCACCCGCCGAATCCCCTTCCACCAGGAACAGCTCCGTCCGGTTAAGATCCTGCGAGGTACAATCCGCCAGTTTTCCTGGCAACGCAGGTCCACTGGTCAGTTTTTTACGCACCACTTTTTTGGCGGCACGCATACGGCGCTGAGCGCTGGAAATCGCCAGCTCGGCCAGCTGTTCCGCTGCCTGTACATTCTGGTTCAACCACAGGCTGAAAGCGTCTTTCACAACACCGGACACAAACGCGGCGCACTGACGAGAAGAGAGGCGTTCTTTGGTCTGCCCAGCAAACTGCGGTTCCTGCATTTTGACCGACAGCACGTAAGCACAGCGTTCCCAGATGTCATCTGCACTCAGCTTCACGCCGCGCGGCAGAATATTGCGGAATTCGCAGAATTCACGCATCGCATCCAGCAAGCCTTGGCGCAGGCCGTTAACGTGCGTCCCGCCCATTGGCGTCGGGATGAGGTTCACGTAGCTTTCCGTCAGCAGCTCACCGCCTTCCGGCAGCCAGAGCAGCGCCCAGTCTACGGCTTCCGTATCGCCAGTAATCGACCCCAGAAACGGTTTTTCCGGCAGCGTGATCAGGCCATTTACCGCCTCGCACAGGTAGTCATTCAAGCCATCCTGATAGCACCAGCGCTGCTCGGTGTTGTTAACTTTATCTTTGAAGATGATTTCCACACCGGGACATAAGACCGCTTTGGCCTTCAGCAGGTGCGTCAAACGGGAGACGGAAAAACGGGGGCTGTCGAAGAACTTCTCATCCGGCCAAAAATGCACGCGCGTTCCGGTGTTACGACGTCCGCAGGTGCCAGTTACGGTGAGTTCCTGCACTTTATCGCCGTTTTCAAACGCGATGTCGTACACCTGACCATCGCGCTTAACGGTAACTTCAACGCGGGTAGACAGGGCGTTCACCACGGAAATCCCTACGCCGTGCAAGCCGCCCGAAAACTGGTAGTTTTTACCGGAAAATTTGCCGCCTGCGTGCAGACGACACAGGATCAGTTCAACGGCAGGTACGCCTTCTTCCGGGTGGATATCCACCGGCATCCCACGACCGTCATCAATGACTTCCAGCGACTGATCGGCGTGCAAAATCACATCAATTCGGCGTGCATGACCCGCCAGCGCTTCATCAACGCTGTTATCTATGACCTCTTGTCCCAGATGGTTAGGACGCGTGGTATCGGTGTACATTCCCGGACGACGGCGCACCGGTTCCAGTCCGCTGAGTACTTCAATCGCATCAGCGTTATAACTTGATTGAGCCATAGTTTGCGTTAATTCTTTGAGTTCAGTGAATGGTGTTTAACGAACCGCTTTCGGCGGATCGTTTTTCAATGCATAGGTGGCGATTCAGTCTGTCGTGAGCCCTAAAAAATTCACAATCGGTGCGAAAAAGTGCTCAAATCCGACAAAGGCATGATTGCCCCCTGACTCCACAGTTTGACGGCAGGCCGTGTAATACGCGACTGCCTGACGATAGTCCAGAACCTCATCCCCTGTCTGCAACAGTAGCCAGAGCAAATCCGGCGATTCCAGTCGGTCAACCTGCATGACCTTCAGATCGTAAACGTGCCGAGACTCTAGCACATATTTTTCACCGGTGTAGGGGTTCTGATATTCGCCCAGATGGTCCAGCAACAGTTCAAACGGCTTCACCGCAGGGTTCACCACCACGGCAGGCAGCATAAAACACTGGGACAGCCAGGTGGCATAATAACCACCGAGGGAAGAGCCAACAATGCCCACCGGACGACCGGCCCGCTCCATAATCAGCGACTCCATCATCTCAGCCGCCTCCGACGGATACGGTGGAAGCTGTGGAATCACCATATCGATTTCAGGATGCTGCTCTGCCAGCCACGTTTGCAGAGCCGTCGCTTTTGCCGACTGTGGCGTACTGTTGAAGCCGTGCAGATAAAGAAGCGTTGGCATTAGTAACCGTCCGAATCCATGTCAGGCAGGAATTCGCTGCCTGAGAGACGATAGACCTCGGTTTCCAGACGGCCATCCGGCAGCAGGTCCAGATAGCGCCAGCCCGGCGCCACGTCATCAATAGTGAAGTTAGTGCAGTGCGGTTTGAACTGTACGCAGGTCGACGGCGTGGCCAGCAAGCGGCGGCCATGCCAGTCAAAATCCATCTCCTGATGAATATGGCCACACAGCACGGTGTTCACCTGTGGATAGCGATCCAGCACCGCAGACAGGTTATGCGCGTTACGCAAGCTATGCTGATCGAGCCAGGTACAGCCAGAAGGATGCGGATGATGGTGCAGCAGTAGCAGCGTAAAGCGGTCGGGCTGACTTTTCAGACTGCGCTCCAGCCATTCAAGCTGGTATTCGCTCAGCTCGCCGTGTGGGACGCCAAATACCTGACTGTCCAACAGGATGATTTGCCACTTGTCGCCCAGCAGCACATGCTTGGACGGCGCAATACCGGCGTCAGCCAGCGCATCGACCATCGCCGGTTGGAAATCGTGGTTACCCGGAAGCCATACGCAAGGTGCGGGGATCTGCGCAATCCCGCGTGAGAAATGGTGGTAGGCTTGCAGCGTGTGATCCTGCGCCAAATCGCCCGTCGCGACGATCAAATCAAACGCATCCTGCCGAGCCTTGATGGCATTCAGCACAGCGTGATAGCTACGATAGGTGTTGATACCCAGCAAGGTTTCATGCTCGCCCGCAAAAAGATGGGTATCTGTTATTTGTAAAATCCTGACTCTGGCGCCACTCGCCACAGGCAGTGTCAACAGGCTTTCCAAATGGTGTCCTTGGTTACGTAAATCTGTCTCTACCCGTCATCTTTCAAATTGCAGAATACGCTGCCTTCCCTTGTTGGCTCGACTGTCGCCGTCCTGCGTCTTGAAATCTATTGGGTATCAAAAACCGGTATCGACATCGAACCATACGCCAAACAATACTTTAGCCAATCAGCAAGAAACTGATTAATTTGATGCTTTTCGTCACGTTGATGTAACTTCTTATTAGGATAATCATAACGTGCTTTGAAGCGAAAGATCTGCTGGCTGGCACACACTTCCGCAACCAACGCATCATGATACAACCTAACGCTCATCATTGGCAGGCTCCAGTAGCTGACAGTGGGCGCTGTCTGCTTGATTTCCACCAATGAGGTATAGCGAGTAGACTCAAGAATTGTCAGTTGATAGACCGCATTATTGACGTGATAAACCGCGATTTCACCGACTTCATCAATTTTTGGCAGCAAACGCCGCAATTGCATGAAGTTGGTTTCACATAGCCTCATCATGGCCGGGAAATCCGGAGTATAACGTTTCATAAATTCAATCCACCCACTCACGTTTCAGTTCTTCATGGTGCAACGCCAACCATTGCAAGGCAATGACAGACGCGGCGTTATCAACGATGCCTTCTTCAACCCATTGATAACTTTGTTTACGGCTCACCACATGTACGCGGATATCTTCATTCTCTTCCGCCAGACCGTGAATACCTTTCGCCGTACGCGTATCCACCTCACCCACTATCACCGCCAGACGCTCGCTGGTGCCACCGGGACTCGCAAGATAGTTGATTATCGGTCGGCAACGGCCAACCCTTAATCCGGCTTCTTCCTCTGCTTCGCGCCGCGCCACTTCTTCGTGGCTTTCTCCTGGCTCAATCATGCCAGCCACCAGCTCAAACAGCCAGGGAGAAGCGCTGGTGTCATAGGCCGCAATGCGAATCTGTTCGATTAATACCACTTCATCACGCACCGGATCGTAAGGCAGTAACACCACGGCATGGCCGCGCTCGAAGATCTCACGGCTGACCTCATCGCTCATACCGCCATTAAACAGGCGATGACGGAAACGGTAACGCTCCAGCGAAAAAAAACCGTCGTACAGCGTTTCGCGTGCAATAATTTCTACATCATCTTTGGTGAAAGTAACCGGACCGGATACGGAAGACGCCATAGCTGTACTCCTGTAACAAGTATTAATGGAATCCGGTATTGTATGGCGGAATCCGCTGTCATTATACTCATCATTGTTTTTGAACGTTTATTAGGCGTGACGTCGGCCAAGTGAGGGGGTTCTCACCCATTGCATCACTTTTCGGTGCCTTACTGAACAGAAAAACGCCGCACTGAATCACCCAACAGGTCAATTTACCTGACCTTGTGGGCATATTCCGCTGAAAGATGGCACGTTCAGCTACCTTATCCTATTGGCAGATTCTGATAGAATCGACAATTATTCGTCTACAGACAGCGCTACCATAGCGAGATTGCTGCACAACAAGGAATGCAAATGAAGAAATTGCTCCCTCTTCTGATTGGTCTGAGCCTGGGCGGTTTTAGCGCCATGAGTCAGGCGGAAAACCTGTTACAAGTCTACCAGCAGGCAAAAAGCACCAACCCTGATTTACGCAGCTCTGCGGCAACCCGCGACGCCGCGTTTGAAAAAATTAACGAATCACGTAGTCCGTTACTGCCGCAGTTGGGAATCAACGCCGGTTATACCTATAACAAAGGTTACCGTGACAGCAATGGCGTCAACAACAACGAGAAAAGCGCGACATTGCAGTTAACCCAGACGCTGTTCGACATGTCCAAATGGCGTGCGCTGACGTTGCAGGAAAAACAAGCGGGTATTGAAGACGTCACTTATCAGACCGCTCAGCAAAACCTGATGCTGAACACGGCGACCGCCTATTTCAACGTCTTGCGTGCTATTGACTCGCTGTCCTACATCAATGCGCAGAAGCAGGCAATTTATCGCCAGTTGGATCAGACGACACAGCGCTTCAACGTGGGTCTGGTTGCGATTACCGACGTCCAGAACGCCCGTGCACAGTATGACAGCGTGCTGGCAAATGAAGTGCTGACCCGCAATACGCTGGATAACGCGTTGGAATCACTGCGTCAGATCACCGGCAATTTCTACCCACAGCTGGCCGGTCTGAACATTGAGCGTTTCTCTACCCAGAAACCGGAAGCGGTTAATAACCTGCTGAAAGAAGCGGAAAATCGCAACCTGAACCTGTTGTCCGCACGTTTGAGCCAGGATTTGGCGCGTGAGCAGATTCGCTCAGCCGAAACGGGCTATATGCCGACGTTGGATCTCACCGCATCAACGGGCGTGAGTGATACTCGTTACTCCGGTTCACGGACGAATAACAGCAACTCGTTTAACGACTCAGACGCCGGGCAGCACAAAGTCGGCATCAACTTCACCCTACCACTCTATAGCGGTGGCGCGACTAACTCTCAGGTGAAACAGGCACAGCACAGCTACGTCAGCGCCAGCGAACTGCTGGAAAGTGCACACCGTTCTGTTATCCAAACGGTACGTTCATCGTTTAACAATATTTCCGCGTCTATCAGCAGCATCAACGCTTACAAACAGGCTGAAGTGTCTGCACAAAGCTCTCTGGATGCAATGGAAGCAGGCTATCAGGTCGGTACGCGTACCATCGTTGACGTCCTGGATGCCACCACTACGCTGTATAACGCCAAACAGCAGCTCTCCAGCGCACGTTATGATTACCTGATCAATCAGTTAAACATCAAATCCGCGCAGGGTACGCTCAATGAAGCCGATCTGCAGGCACTGAATGCGTCACTGGGCCAGCCGGTTTCAACGACGCCGACCGTAACCGACAACACCGCTCCGCTGGCAACAACTGCCTCGGCGCAGCGTTAATCGGTAGCCGCGCTTACACGCATCAAATACAGGGGAACCACGGTTCCCCTTTTTCATACCTGTCTCTTTTCCACAAAATAACGCAACTGTACCAGAACGCTGGAACCGTCTTCTTTCTTCATAAGGAGAAACGTTGCACAACAGAATGTATAGCAACGTAAAGACACCTTCAGTTACACCTATTGCCGCTTTAAATTCAAGCAGCGTTCCCCTATTCTTAGGCACACTTATTTGTTATTAGCCGTGATGCTTTGCTCTGGGATAAACACGATGAAACGTACAAAAAATATTAATCAGGAAACGTTCCGCAAGGAATGGCGGACGCACCGTCTGGCACCTGTTGCTTTGGCCGTCAGCGCCGTATTTTTCCTCGCGGGCTGCGAGCAAACTGATGAAACCGTCTCCCTCTACCAGAATGCGGATGACTGTTCTTCCGCTAACCCGTCAATGGCTGCCCAGTGCACCACTGCATACAATAATGCGTTAAAAGAAGCAGAAAAAACGGCACCGAAATACGCAACGAAAGAAGACTGCGTAGCAGAATTCGGCGAAGCGCAGTGTACTCAAACGCCTGCACCGGCACAGGCCGGTATGGCAGCAGAATCTCAACAGGGCGGCGGTATGTCCTGGATGCCGTTGATGGCCGGTTACATGATGGGCCGAATGATGGGTGGCGGTGCCGGCTTCGCACAGCAGCCGCTGTTCAGTCCAAAAACGCCAGCCAGCCCGGCCAATGGCCAGTTCGTTGATGCCGCTGGTAAAAACTACGGCAACGCGACAACAGGCCGCACGATGACCGTGCCGAAAACCGCACTGGCACCGAAGCCTGCAACGACCTCAACCATCACGCGTGGTGGCTTTGGTGAAACCGTCGCGAAGCAAAACAGCATGCAGCGCAGCAGCGCCAGTTCAAGTTCCAGCTCTTCCCGTAGCATGGGCGGCTGAGGACGTATTGAATGAAGCGGATAGATATTACAGCGCGTCCTGACTGGCAGGAAAAAGCCACCGAATTTGGTTTTCGTTTCCACACCATGTATGGCGAGCCCTACTGGAGCGAAGAGGCTTACTACCAGTTCACGCTTGCTCAGATCGAAGAGCTGGAAGAAGCCACCGCCGAGCTGCACCAGATGTGTCTGCAGGTGGTGGAAAAAGTCGTCAACAGCGACGCGCTGCTCGCCAAATTCCGTATTCCCAAACACACCTGGGAATTCGTCAGACATTCATGGCGCACCAATCAGCCTTCGCTGTATTCACGCCTCGATCTGGCGTATGACGGTAAATCTCCAGCCAAGCTGCTGGAGAACAATGCGGATACGCCGACGTCGCTGTACGAAGCGGCCTTTTTCCAGTGGCTCTGGCTGGAAGATCAAATCAACGCCGGAAACCTGCCGCAGAATTCAGACCAGTACAACAGCATTCAGGAAAAGCTGATCGAGCGCTTTGAAGAGCTAAAGCTCAATCACGGCTTCGGCCTGCTGCACTTCGCCTGCTGTCAGGATACGGAAGAAGATCGCGGCACGGTGCAATACCTTCAAGATTGCGCGCTGGAAGCCGGTCTGCCGAGCGAGTTTCTGTACATTGAGGAAATTGGCCTCGGTGAGAAAGGCCAGTTTACCGACCCTGAAAATCAGGTAATTGGTAATCTGTTCAAGCTGTATCCGTGGGAGTTCATGCTGCGCGAGATGTTTTCCACCAAGCTGGAAGATGCCGGCGTGCGCTGGCTGGAACCGGCATGGAAAAGCATTATTTCCAATAAAGCGTTACTGCCAATGCTGTGGGAAATGTTCCCAAACCACCCCAACCTGCTTCCTGCCTATTTCGCGGAAGATGAACACCCTGAACTAGACAGCTACGTCATTAAGCCGCTGTTTTCACGTGAAGGGGCGAACATCCAGATCGTCGAAAATGGCAAAGAGATTGCGTCAGCCGATGGCCCTTACGGCGAAGAAGGGATGATCGTCCAGCAGTACCATCAACTGCCAAAATTCGGCGACAGCTACACGCTGATTGGTAGCTGGCTGGTAAACGATCAACCTTGTGGTATCGGCGTACGTGAAGATCGCGCACTGATCACTCAGGATCTCTCGCGCTTCTATCCGCATACCATTCTGGATTAAGCCGCAAAATTGAAACTAATAAGGCACGGTTTTCACCGTGCCTTATTCATTACTGACGCCAAAAGCGGATTACCCCACCTGCACCGACAGCATACTCAGCGAACCCATTTCAAGCCCATCGACCGGAATGCCGATCGCCTCTTTACCGTCCCAGCTTCCCAGCACATAGAGCAGCGGGAAATAGTGATCGGGTGTTGGGTTGGATAATGCGGCACCATCATGCTGCATAAAATTAACCAGCGGATGGTCGTCGCCCTGATAAGTCAGGTTATCACGCACAAATTGATTGAACGAAATGGCCCACGGATACGGCTCAGCGTCGCCGTCCCATTTCACCATCCGCAGGTTATGCACGACGTTGCCACTCGCCACAATCATGAAGCCTTCATCACGCAGGGCTGCCAGCTTGCGCCCTAATTCGTAGTGATACGCGGCAGTCTGCGTACCGTCCACGCTCAGTTGCACAACGGGAATATCCGCATCGGGATACATCTTGATCAGCACGCCCCAAGAGCCGTGATCCAAACCCCATTGGCTTTGATCGGCGGTAACGGGATACGGTGCCAACACCTGTTGGATCCTCGCCGCCAATTCAGGCGAACCGGGTGCCGGATACTGGGTATCAAACAGCGCCTGCGGGAAGCCGCCAAAATCATGGATGGTGCGCGGGTTTTCCATCGCCGTCACAGCCGTACCACGGGTATACCAGTGGGCAGAAACCGCGATAATCGCCTTCGGACGCGGCAGCGTCTCACCCAGCGTTTGCCATGCCTGCGTATACACATTGTTTTCCAACACGTTCATCGGGCTACCGTGGCCGAGGAACAGTGCAGGCATCCGGGAAGTGTTGTTCATAGTCATATCCTCTGAAAGATGTCAGCGAGCGTGCAGCCGCACGCGATGGCCTTACTTTACGCGCTTTATGACACAGAAAAAGTCAGAGTTATGTGATGGAGAACATCAATTAATTTGAAAGGTATGACACGCGGCAAGAAAAACTACCGACAAGGGATGGAACTCGCAAAAGACCAGATTAAGCAGAGCGACCTTTCGTATCAGAATAAATCTGGCTACCTTCGCGCTTTCCAACTCCCATAACCATCACAGTAATGGTCTCATCCTGAACCAAATACACCAGCCTGTAGCCAGCGGACTTCAGTTTAATTTTATACTGGTCTTTACGGCCATGAAGCTGGGCTGAAGGAACACGAGGATTTTCCAAACGCTCAACCAGCTTTTTCTTGAACTGTTCCCGGACAGGATGCCCTAGCTTTTTCCATTCCTTCATTGCAGAAGGCACAAATTTTAACTTATAGGTCATCGAGCGAAATCTCTTCCGCGTCAGCTAGCTCTGACATCCGATCATCAACGGTACGCCCCAGTTCTGCATCTTCAGCCAGTTCCATTAAATAGGCGAATACGGCAGGAGGCACACAGTAGAACGCCGGCTCATTCCGGTTCAGTATAGCGATAGTTTCACCTTCAGCAGCCCGAACCGTCCCCATCGGGTCACGTTTCAGCTCAGTAATACTGGCGGCTGTGTTAGTTAGGATGTTGAAAGCCATAATTTCATTCACTCAATTCGGTTAGTCAAAAGCGACTTAAACACACTAATAATAGCACTTTTAAAAGCACTCAATATAGTATTTCCTAAGCATCGCTTCACACTGACCGTTAAGCCGCGTTCTTTCATAAAAAGCGTCGTGGGCAGTCATTCATCTTGCCTGCCCCATAAAGCAAAACCCCGCCGAAGCGAGGTTTCATGATGAAGGGCATTGACCGTTAAGCCGCGTTCTTTCATAAAAAGCGTCGTGGACAGTCATTCATTTTGCCTGCCCTATAAAGCACAACCCCGCCGAAGCGAGGTTTCATAATGAAGGGCATTGACCGTTAAGCCGCTTTCTTTCATAAAAAGCGTCGTGGACAGTCATTCATCTTGCCTGCCCCATAAAGCAAAACCCCGCCGAAGCGGGGTTTTATGATGAAGGGAGTTGACCGTTAAGCCGGGTTCTGTCGTGGACAGTCATTCATCTAGGCCAGCAATCACTCACTGGCTCAAGCAGCCTACCCGGGTTCAGTACGGGCCGTACCATGTGAACCCCTATTTGGCCTTGCTCCGGGTGGAGTTTACCGTGCCACGAACTGTTGCCAGTCGCGCGGTGCGCTCTTACCGCACCCTTTCACCCTTACCTGATCCCACTTGCGTGGGCCATCGGCGGTTTGCTCTCTGTTGCACTAGTCGTAGGCTTGCGCCTCCCAGGCGTTACCTGGCACCCTGCCCTATGGAGCCCGGACTTTCCTCCCCTCCACCTGTCTCCCCCGAAAGGGACGGCAGTGAAGCGGCGACTGTCTGGTCAACTCCGGCGCGGATGATAGGGCAAATCGCCCTACTTGTCATCCTCCGATTCACCGCTATCGCCTTCTTGCTCCAGCCCATAGCGGTAAAGCGCGTTTTTCTTCACGCCGTGAATCTCTGCAGCCAGCGCCGCCGCTTTCTTCAACGGTAGCTCGGCACGCAATAGCGTCAGCGTGCGCAGCGCTTCCGCCGACAGCGCGCTGTCGTCAACCTGATGCCCTTCCACAATCAGCACCATTTCCCCTTTGCGCCGGTTTTCATCTTCTTTCACCCAGGCCAGTAGTTCGCCCACCGGCGCACCGTGAATCGACTCCCAGGTTTTGGTGATTTCACGTGCCAGCACCACGTAGCGCTCAGCTCCCAGCACCTCGCTGATATCCTGCAGGCTGTCCAAGAGACGATGTGTGGATTCGTAGAAAATCAGCGTGCGGGTCTCTTCCCCTAGCTCACGCAGCTTATCCTTGCGACCTTTGGTTTTGGCGGGCAGAAAACCTTCATAGCAAAAACGGTCAGACGCCAGACCGGACGCGGAGAGCGCCGTTATCGCCGCACAAGCGCCCGGCAGCGGCACCACGCGAACGCCTGCTTCACGGCAGCGTCGAACCAAATGGTAACCGGGATCGTTAATCAGCGGCGTGCCCGCATCTGAAACCAGTGCAATGCTTTGTCCTGACTGCAATTTAGCCAGCAACACATCCGCTTTTTGTTGTTCGTTGTGATCGTGTAATGCGAACAGTCGCGCATTAATCGCAAAATGTTGTAACAGCAGACCGGTATGGCGGGTATCCTCTGCGGCGATCAGATCAACGCTCGCCAATACCGCTAGCGCACGCTGCGTGATGTCGCCCAGATTGCCGATTGGCGTGGGGACAATGTAGAGGGTAGATGCAGAAATGTCTGCTTGTTGGTCTTGATTCATTGTTTCATCCGGGTTGCCGATTTAATATTGAGCATCTTTAAAAAAAATCACTGGATACAGTATGCTTCCCTTTCATTTCGTCCGTACCCAGGCAGGGCGTGTTATCCCTGTTTTGTTAGCGGCACTGTTTCTCGCAGGCTGTCCAAGTCATGCACCGCAGAGCCCACAACCCGAGGTTCAGGGCAAAGCCGACGCATCATCCGATTATTATCTGCAACAGATGCAGCAAAGTAGCGATAATAACAAGGCTGACTGGCAATTACTTGCTATTCGTTCCCTGTTACAGGAAGGGAAAGCCCCTCAGGCAAACCAGCAGTTCAATGCACTGCCAGAAAAATTGAGCGCAGCGCAAAAGCAAGAACAGCAGTTACTCAGTGCGGAACTGTCCGTTGCCCAAAACAATATGGATGCGGCTAAAGCAGCGCTGAGCCAGCTTGATGTGGGCGCGCTTTCCGATGAGCAGAAGCAGCGTTACTACCAGACGCAAATCAAAACAGCACAAGGTCGTCCGTCCATTGAGCTGCTGCGAGCCTATATCGCTCAAGAGCCGCTGCTGAAAGGCGACGAGCATCAGATGAACCTCGATCAGACCTGGCTGGCGTTGACGCAAATGTCACCGCAGGAGTCCAGCTCGCTGCTGATTAATGCGAATGAAAATGTGCTGCAAGGCTGGGTCGATCTGCTTAATAACTATCAGGATAACCGGACTTCTCCCGATCAGTTAAAGAGTGCGATTCAGGATTGGCAAACCCGCTATCCGCACCATCCTGCTGCAAAAACGCTGCCTACGCAGTTGAATCAGGTCATTAACTACCAGCAGTCATCGGTGAACAGCATCGCATTGCTGTTGCCACTCAATGGTCAGGCGCAGGTTTTCGCCAATGCCATCCAGCAAGGTTTTAACGCGGCCAAGAACGGTCAGATAGCCACCGCGCCCGTATCTGCGCCTGCTGCACCTTCAGCGGACGCTGCGCAGGACGGGCAGGTAGTCCCATCATCCGACGGTCAGAATGCCCAATCTCCCGCACCGTACAGCGATCAGGCGGTAGCCTCACCGGCGCCTACACCGGAAGCACAGGCGACAAACGCGGGGCTGTCCAGCTCACTCCCGGTCAAAGTGTATGATACGTCTTCACAACCGCTGGCGAATATTCTCACACAGGCACAGCAAGATGGGGCTTCGCTGGTCATTGGTCCGTTGCTGAAAAATGAAGTGGATCAGTTGGCGAACAGCCAGTCACCGCTGAATATTTTGGCGTTGAACCAGCCGGAACACGTCGAAAATAGCGCTAATATCTGCTACTTCGCCCTCTCTCCAGAAGATGAAGCCCGAGACGCGGCAAAATTTATCCATCAGCAGGGTAAACAGCAGCCGCTGGTTCTAGCCCCCCGCGGCGCACTGGGCGACCGTATCATTAACGCATTCGCTCAGGCCTGGAACCAGCAAAGCGGCACCAGCGCTCTACAACAGCGCTTTGGCAACACGGCAGAGTTAAAACAGGCGATTAATAGCGGCGCGGGCTTAAGCCTGAGCGGTCAGCCTGTTAGCGTGTCGCAGCAGCAGGCACAGCCAGGCACCACCATCGGCGGCCTGACCATCCCGTCACAGGTTCAACCGACGACCAGTTCGTCCGTGAGTGGCAATATTGATGCGGTCTATATCATCGCAACGCCAGACGAGCTGGCGCTGATTAAGCCGATGATCGACATGCGCACCACCTCACGCGCACGTCCGGCGCTCTACGCCAGCTCACGTAGCTTCCAGGCCGGATTGGGTCCTGACTTCCGCCTCGAAATGGAAGGGTTGCAGTTCAGCGATATCCCGCTGTTAGCGGGCGCTAACCCAGCGCTGATGCAGCAGGTCAGCAGCCAGTTTAAAAACGATTACTCGTTAGTCCGCCTGTATGCGATGGGGATGGACGCCTGGACGCTCGCCAGCCACTTCGGCGAAATGCGCCAGATTCCAGGCCACCAGATCCCTGGGGCAACAGGAATGCTGAGTTCAGGGCCGGATTGCACCATCAATCGGCAGCTCACCTGGCAGCAATATCGTCAGGGCCAACTGGTACCCGTTCTCTGAATCAGCGAGCGGCTGGCGCAGTTTACGAACAACAGGCCCGGCGTTATCTTGAACGCGCAGGCCTGACCTTCACCGCGGCGAATGTTACGCTACGCGGCGGGGAACTGGATTTGATCATGCGCGATCGCCATATTTGGGTGTTTGTCGAAGTGCGCTATCGGCGCAACGCCCATTTTGGTGATGCCGCAGCCAGCGTCACCCGACGCAAACAGCAGCGGTTGTTGCATGCCGCCGCCGTGTGGTTGGCACAGCGAGGTGCCAGCTTTGACACAGTGGATTGCCGTTTTGACGTGCTGGCAATTACAGGTAAACAGTTCGACTGGCTCCCTAACGCCTTTGCCGCACAGGGATAACATATTTACCACTCAGGGAGATCTCATCCTTGATGGCCTTCAATTTACGTAGGTTAATTCAACGTGCTGGATAGAATAAAAGTTTGTTTTACCGAGAGTATTCAAACGCAGATTGCAGCGGCAGAAGCCTTGCCAGATGCCATTTCCCGTGGCGCGATTGCGATGGTGCAGTCTCTGCTAAACGGCAACAAAATTCTGTGCTGCGGTAACGGAACATCAGCAGCCAATTCGCAGCATTTTGCCGCCAGCATGATTAACCGCTTTGAAGCAGAGCGACCCAGCTTACCGGCTATCGCACTTAATGCGGATAATGTGGTCTTAACTGCGATAGCGAATGACCGCTTGCATGAAGAGGTCTATGCCAAACAAGTCAGAGCGTTAGGTCAGGCTGGCGACGTACTACTGGCCATTTCAACCCGTGGCAACAGCCGCGATATTGTTAAAGCCGTAGAGTCTGCCGTTACCCGCGACATGACGATTGTCGCGCTGACTGGCTACGATGGCGGAGAACTGGCCGGGCTGCTCGGACCTCAGGATGTGGAAATTCGCATCCCGTCACACCGCAGCGCCCGTATTCAGGAAATGCACATGCTGACAGTAAATTGCCTGTGCGATTTAATTGATAACACACTTTTTCCACACCAGAACGATTGAAGGAGCACTACATGAGGATAAGTTCTGCATTTGCCGTGCTGTCTATCGCCCTGCTGCTACAAGGCTGTGTCGGGGTTGTTGCTGTTGGCAGTGCCGTGGCGACCAAAACGGCCACGGACCCGCGTACCGTAGGCACGCAGGTTGACGATGGCACACTGGAAGTCCGCGTGACGAATGCAATCAGCAAAGACGAGCAGTTGAAAAAAGAGGCTCGTATCGTTGCAACGGCTTATCAGGGGAAAGTATTGTTAACAGGGCAAGCACCGAGCACAGAAATGGCAAGCCGGGCTAAACAAATCGCCCTCGGCGTGGACGGGGCAACCGAAGTCTACAACGAGATACGCCAAGGCACGCCGGTTTCAATGGGAACCGCCTCCATGGATACCTGGATCACCACCAAAGTGCGCTCACAGATTCTGGCAAGCGACACGGTTAAATCCTCTAACGTCAAAGTCACAACGGAAAACGGCGAAGTCTTCCTGTTAGGCCTGGTGACACAGCGTGAAGGCACCTCTGCCGCAGAGATCGCCAGTAAAGTTGGCGGCGTGAAGCACGTCACGACGGCCTTCACCTACCTGCAATAACGCGCTTTTATCTTTTAAAAAACAAAAAACCGCTGATTACGACATCAGCGGTTTTTTTATCTCTGCACTTTTTATTCCGATTCAGGGACGCGTATCTTTGCCTGATGAGGCCGCGGCTCAAGAAAATTATGGCGTAACCGGATTAAGCAGCCAGAGCGCACGGCGGGTTTCAACGCTGATGTGACTCTGTTCTTTATCGCGCGCACCAGCTTCACCGGTGAGCAATTCCGCAAAGCCCGCCTGCCTGATTTGCGCCTGGTAACGCGGCGCTTTCAAACCACGATCCGCCTGCAATAGCAGCGGAATCAAGCGGCTGCTTTGCCTGTCCATTGTTTTACGCGGCCACGCCTTGTTTTCATCCAGATACGGTGCCATAAAATCCAGCGCCTTTATCACACTGCTTCCCTTCGGCGTGTGGTACTGCCAGATATTCTCGCCGACGCGGGAAGCCAGCATCGCCATATCCGTTATCGCCTGAAGGTTGAAGTAGCTGTAATGGAAAGAACGGGTACGCGCCAGTTCTTCCGGCTGAGCCCCGTCCGGTTGCAGTTGGTGATCCAATTTTTCCCGCTGTAACTGCGCCATGGATTTCACCACGTCGATTTTCCCCAGATACCAGGCGATCCCCGCAATCTGTACCGTATACCAGCTACCGTGGTTGTTCTGGGCTGTTGACTCTTTTTTCCCCAGCTTGCTGGTTTGTAGCCAGTGCAGATAATCACTCATCCATGTCTGCATCTGCTGTTCATCCTGCGCCGTCCAGCCCGGAGCGTGACGCAGCATAATCAGCGAATCGACGATGCGGGTGGAAAAATAGCGCCCGTCCAGCACGCCCGAGCCCCTGCCCGGCGCGATGCCCGGCACACCCTGTGCGAAGTCGAGATTAGGGTTCATGCGCGTAGCGGGGTCGATAAACCAGGTACGGAGCATCGACATGGCCTTGTCGGCATAAGCCTGTTTGCCAGAGAAATACCACGCCAGCGTCAACCCCTGCGTTTGGGCCGTGAATTTTGCCAGTCTTACCCCATCGGTCTCCTCATCCTTGCTGGCAGGGTTTACCTGCCCATCACGGCGAATCCAAGGCAAACCATCAGCTTTGTCGGGATCGGGCCACCAGTAGGCGCTGAGGCTCAAATAATCATGCTTTGAACCACTGGGTGGCGTAGATTTCTTTTCCGTCACGCTGGGGTTATTTATTTTCAGCGCGCGGTCGGCTTCCGAAAGAAGCTGCTCATACGCCATTCGCGTCTGCGGCTTTTCCGTTTTCTGCTGTAGCCGCTGTTTTACTGCGGATAGCTGAGACTGCTGCAAGAAGGCGTAGGGATTATCGGGGGATGACGCTTTAGGCTCCGCGTCCGCACGGGCAACGGAAGCCACACAACATAATGCAACCAGTAAACCTGACCAATAACGTAACCGCATACTTTCTCCTGATGTCGAAAACACGAGCGTTAACGCGAAAATTTCTCGGTATAGTAAACGAACAAAGCGACTTAATTCAGATTGTTACCTCACAACAGATCGTTATCTCGCAAAAATGCGTCGCCGCCCATTTGCCTCATCTGGCGTAAAATCCACTGCTGGCGTTGAATAACATAGCCGGAGGGCGCATTCGCTCGGAAGCGAATGGGGTTTGGTAGCACCGCCGCGAGCAAAGCGGATTCACTTGCCGTCAGCCTGCTGGCAGGCTTGTTGAAATAACGTCTGGCGGCCGCTTCCACGCCAAAGATACCGGGGCCAAATTCGGCGATATTCAGATACACGGTCAGAATTCGCCGTTTCGTCCAGACCAGTTCAACCCCGGTGGTAATACCCGCTTCAAGCCCTTTGCGCACCCAGCTACGTCCATCCCACAGAAACAGGTTCTTCACCATCTGCTGCGAGAGCGTAGAGGCTCCGCGAATCCGCTGCGTGTTGCGCTCGTTGTGCTTCAGTGCCTGACCAATCGCATCCAGATCGAAGCCCCAATGCTGAGGGAATTTTTGGTCTTCCGCCGCTATTACCGCCAGCGCCATTTCCGGGGCGATCTCCTCCATCGAAACCCAGTCAGAATGAGCAACGTAGGAAAATTCGCCTTTCAGCCATGCGCTGATCTGCCTATCGACCATCACCGCAGAGAACGGAACGGGCAGGAAAGAAAACAGTAGGATGCCAGCCAGCCACGCACCAATGACAACCAACAGACTCCGAACAATCAGGCGCTTCAGCCACGTGAATAAGCCTCCACGCCCTCGGTTCCACCTCATTCGGTGAGATCCAATACGCGAGCAACGAGCTTATCAATGCCTTGTGCCGCTTCGCTGATGGAGTTAGCCAGCATATAGGCCGGTGTGGTCACGATTTTATGTTCCGCATCGACCACGATATCATCGACCGGACAAACAACATGGATACCGCCCATCTCGTCGACGGCTTCAGCGGTGTCAATATCGTTACCAATGGTTACGCGAACAGGTACACCCAAAATCGTCGGTAGCAGTGCGGGTGAGATGCAAATAAAACCAATTGGTTTATTTTGCTTATAAATTTCCTGTGTGAGCAATTGCAGCGTTTCATCAATCTGACACGCCGTTCCCTGCGTCGCGAAGTCGCTTAAATTTTTCGCCGCGCCAAAACCACCCGGCACAATCAGCGCATCTAAATCTTGTGCATGTGCTGCAGAAAGCGGCTGGATTTTTCCTCTGGCGATCCGTGCTGATTCTGCTAAAACGTTGCGATTCTCACCAGTTACGTCACCTGTCAGGTGATTAACCACCTGTAATTGTGGCTTATCTGGCGCAAAGCAAACCGCTTGCGCGCCTGCGCGATCCAGCGCAAGTAACGTCAACACGGCTTCATGAATCTCGGAACCGTCATAAACACCACAGCCACTAAGGACAATGCCGACTCGTTTCATCATCTTTTCCTTCATTTCATTACATCAACTAATTGATTTTTTAATTGACAAACACTAATCTACATCACACATTTTAATGATTCTTGTAACAAAGATTTCTACATTTGCTATTTTGTTGCTTGATGAAGATGTAAAGTAGTTAGGTAGTAACTTAAGACACGAATATCCGCACTTGCGAGTTTACAAAACCTGAAATCTAAATGCAGGTGCATGTTTTCCCTGGTGTTGGCGCATAATTCGCGCACCCCGGCTTCGGTCGGGGTCATTTTTTTCTACCGTATGAAAACGTGCAAAGCCCTCGCATCCCCATCCCCCTAGAATCGTAAACACCACTCAATCTGCCGCCGTTGGCTCTTTTTGCATGATATCGCGTGAGACGAAAAAAAAATTGTCTACCCGTTTTGCTCGCCACGTCCCTGTGGCCACAATAGACGGTATCAACACAATAGACCGTATCAGGATTCTTTTTCGGCTTTTGCCACCCAATCACGCAGTACCTGAACGTCATGACGCCAGTCGTGCTTAAGCTCATCAACCCATTCCTGCACGTTATCCCACCATGCCGGTAACGATGACGTCTGAATCTGCTGGGCAACTTGCTGCAGATGCCGTAATCCAACGGAACCCGCCGCCCCTTTGATTTTGTGCCCTTCTTCCGTAATACCTTTCTGGTCACGCGCTGTCATGTTGGAATCCAGAATTGCCAGGTAGCCCGGCATCATCTGTTCAAACATCTCCAGACTTTGGTGGATCAATTTCGGCCCCACCAAATCCAGATACTGTTCCAGCATCGGGATATCCAGCAGCTCTTCTTCTGCGTTTGCCATGTCATCCTCCTCCTCAATCACCGGTTCTTCCGTCCACACCGTATGCGTATCCCAGAACTGTTTGATGACAGCGGTCAGCGCAGGCACCGACAGCGGCTTACTGAGCACGTCGTCCATACCCGCATCCAGATATTCACGTTTATCTTTCAGTACGTTCGCCGTCAGCGCCACCAGCGGCGGCATGCTACGTTTGCCATAGCGTGAACGCAGCTGACGCGCCACGTCCAGACCGGTCATATCCGGCAGTTGGATATCGAGCAGCACCAGATCGAACTCATCGGGATCGAACATATCTAACGCTTCCTGCCCGGTCATGGCGACATCCACGCTATTACCCAGTTTCTCCAGTACCGAACGCGCGACGACGACGTTGAGCTCAATATCCTCCACCAGCAAAACGTGCAGCGCCGGTAGCGGCAAATCATCGTCGTCCAGACCGCTTCCCGCTTCATCGACGCTCGGTGCCGTCACGGTCAGAGTGAAACAGGATCCCTTGCCTTGCGTGCTGGAAACCTGGATATCGCCCCCCATGTTCTGTGCCAGACGCTTCGACACCGCCAGACCGATTCCCGTGCCCGTTGCAGGCTTCCCACCATGCTGATCTTTGACCTGATAATACATGGCGAAGATTTTTTCCAGCTCATCCGCCGGAATGCCCATCCCAGAATCTTCCACCTCAAAGCGCAGGCGATCGCCTTTTTCATGCCAGACGCGCACCACGATTTCGCCTTTTTTACCGTTCTCACCCTTCGGCGTGAATTTCACCGCGTTACTAAGCAGGTTCCACAGAATCTGCCGCAGGCGCGTTCCGTCGGTAATGACTTTCTGCGGCAGAGGCTGATGCTGGTCCATAATCAGTTTCAGGCCTTTCGGTTCCGCCAGCAGGCCGCCGAGGTTTTCCAGATCCACCAGAAAACCAGTGAAATCAATCGGCTGGTTATCCAATTGCACCTTGCGGCGCTCCTGTTTGTCCATCTCGATCACGTCGTTAAAGATATTGCCCAGCGTGATCGCGCTGACGTGGATGGTTTTCAGGTATTTTTGCTGTTCAGGGTCAAGCTGCGTATCCAGCAGGATGCGACTTAACCCGACAATGCCATTAAGCGGCGTACGAAGCTCGTGGCTGATTGTTGAGATAAAAGTGGTCTTCTCCCTACTGGCGTTCTCTAACGCGTCCTGGTAACGCTTACGCTCCGTTATATCGCGTCCAAATCCCATCAGCCCGTGACGCTTGCCCATCCGGTCATAAAACGGCACCTTGCGCAGCTCAAAACAGGCTTTACGGCCATCGGGATACACCAGCCATTGTTCGTAGGTCAGAGAAACGTTGTGGCGGAACACTTTTTCGTCCGTCTCCATCACTTTCTCGGCAATATCGGGGGAGTACACATCCTGCGGCGTCAGACCAATGAGCTGCTTCTGGCTTTTGCCTACCAGCAGTTCCATCGCACGGTTGCAGCCTGAGAATTCTTTATCTTCGTTACGGTAGTAAACCAAATCTGGCGAGGCATCGAGGAATGAACGCAGCAGCGCAGATTGCTGCTCCAGCTCAATCTGCGCCTGTTCACGGCGGGACATCTCTTCTTTGAGTCGGCTCATCACCAGCGCGCGCGCGTCTTCCGCTTTGATACGGTCGGCGATTTCCTGATTGAGTTGCGCGATATTCTCCTGAAGCTGTGCATTCAGCTCCAGATCTCGATGGCGCATTTCTTCCAGTTTTGCCACCAGCTTCGCCAGCCGCTGGCGCGACTCTTCGAGCTGTTCCACCACCACGGAGAGAAAATAAACGGCCCAGGGCGTAATCAATAGCCCGAAGAAAATGGAGCGGACCACGTCGATATTTTCGACTTCCCCGCTGAGCAACAGGGTGACGGCCATTTGCACCACCATCGCCAGCAGCACCAATACCGAGGCCAGCAGCAGTGAAAAACGAACAAGCCCCAGTTTTACCATCAAATCAACATAGTACTGCGCCAACAGACGAATTTGCTTCATAGCGATTTCCCTTAGTCACCCACCCGCGCATCATAACGTAAAACGACGGCTTATACGGTGCTGCCGCACAGATTCACAGCACAGCATCAGCCGCCAATGCCCTGCGGCACATTACCTATCAACATAGCGGTAAGGCGTTCCCAAGGCAGAGCCCTGTACGCCATGCGTTTGCAGATAACGATCCAGCTCCACCATGCCCGTCCAGCGGTTTTCACACCAGAGCGGTGCCAGAAGCGTCGGCCGGCGGGCGCTGGCGGAAATGCGGTGATAAATCACCTCCGGCGGCGTATGGCGGATCATCTCTCCTGCTATCTCCACGTAGCGGTCCAGTGCCAGCTCTGGCAGCCTTCCCGCTCGCCAGGCCTTCGCCATCGTGCTGCCTTCCACGATATGGAGAGGATGAAGCTTAATGCCCTCCACACCGGTTTCAACCACCTGCTCCAGCGTCGATAAGCAGTGCTGTGTGTCTTCTCCTGGCAAACCCACGATCAGATGACTACACACTTTCAGACCGCGCTCACGCGCACGGCGGGTGGTTTCCTGATAGCAGGCGAAGTCATGGCCGCGATTAATCCGGTGCAGCGTTTTGTCACACGCGCTTTGCAGACCTAGTTCCAGCCAAACCTCGTAACCCTGTTCATGGTAGCGGGACAGCAAATCCAGCACCGCATCGGGCACGCAGTCGGGGCGGGTGCCCACACAAATCCCTACCATTTCGGCCTGCTTCAACGCTTCCTGATACATATTTTCCAGCACCTGAACCTCGGCATAGGTGCTGGTATATGCCTGAAAATACGCCAGATAGCGTTTGGCTCGGTTCACCTTTCCCGCCTGCGCTTCCAACTGCTGCGCGATGCTGTTTTGCTGCATCTGCTCATCGGCAAACGAGGCCACATTACAGAACGTGCAACCGCCGCGCCCCAGCGTGCCATCACGGTTTGGGCAGTTAAACCCACCGTGCAGCGTCAGCTTGTGGATCTTCTCGCCATAACGACGTTGAAGATTTCCGCCAAACATATTGATTAATTTTTGCAATTGCATATTCTAACCTGCTCCCTTGAGGAACAGCAGACTACCTTTCTCTCGCTCCCTTCGCGATGACCGCGATCAATCACACACATCCCAATGAAATGCATTTTTATTCGCTTTTAGTGAAAATAAACTCACGTCAGTGCTAATTAATTTTTCTTATCCTGCATGCTCGCTTAATGAAAAGATGAAGCAATACTTAAAAATAGTTTCATGAAATCTAAAAGTAGTCATATACAGCATAATATGCTACGACGCAGAAAGAACGCAGCATGGATAAGGGTTCCCGCGCTTTTGTATAGTGATACAGCTCACACTTCAATTAAACCCCATATTCATTTATCGAGATAGATTTTCTAAAAAAATCATTATCTTTCATAGGTATAATTAAAAATTATCGCTTATCAGCACATTTTACACAGGTATTTGACCTGAACAGGCTTTCTCGCTAATTTGGGGATCCGCTGGAAGCTTTCCTGACGGGTTCACGACTCGTCATATTTATGCAGTAAATGAAGACTCCCTCTAAAAACAAGTCATTTACCACTTGTGAGACCGTCACGAGAGGCCGAAGAAGAGAGCGTAATACTAGCCGCTCAACGCCACGGTGCTTTCTCGCAGTAGGTTGTGAGAGTCACACAGAGCCTGGGGAGGTTCACTAACATGTTGTACGATGCATCCCAAGAGAGAGATAACTGTGGTTTCGGATTAATCGCCCATATAGAAGGTGAGCCAAGCCATAAAGTAGTGCGTACTGCCATTCACGCACTCGCACGCATGCAGCACCGTGGCGCAATCCTTGCTGACGGCAAGACTGGCGACGGCTGCGGTTTATTACTTCAGAAGCCCGATCGTTTCTTTCGTCTGGTGGCGGAAGAGCACGGCTGGCGTTTAGCCAAAAACTACGCCGTTGGCATGATGTTTCTCAATCAGGACGAAGAACTGGCTCGCGCCACACGTCGGATTGTAGAAGAAGAGTTGCAGAACGAAACGCTGTCCGTACTCGGCTGGCGTGAAGTTCCGACCAACCCGGATGTACTGGGGGAGATTGCCCTGTCATCCATGCCGCGTATTGAGCAAATTTTCGTTAACGCCCCGGCTGGCTGGCGTCAGCGTGATATGGAACGTCGCCTGTTCATGGCGCGTCGCCGTATCGAAAAGCGCATTGAAGATAAAGAGTTCTACGTTTGTAGCTTCTCCAATCTGGTCACGATCTATAAAGGTCTGTGCATGCCGGCGGATCTGCCGCGCTTCTACCTCGATCTGGCCGATCTGCGTCTGGAATCGGCAATTTGCCTGTTCCACCAACGTTTCTCAACCAACACCGTTCCACGCTGGCCGCTGGCGCAGCCGTTCCGCTATCTGGCGCACAACGGCGAGATCAACACCATCGCCGGTAACCGTCAGTGGGCACGCGCGCGTGCTTACAAGTTCAAAACGCCACTGATCCCGGATTTGCAGGATGCCGCGCCGTTCGTCAACGAAACCGGTTCTGACTCCAGCTCACTGGATAACATGCTGGAACTGTTCCTGAGCGGCGGGATGGATATCATCCGTGCCATGCGCCTGCTGGTTCCGCCAGCCTGGCAGAACAACCCGGATATGGATCCTGAACTGCGCGCCTTCTTCGACTTTAACTCCATGCACATGGAGCCGTGGGATGGCCCGGCCGGTATCGTGATGTCCGACGGGCGCTATGCTGCCTGTAACCTGGATCGTAACGGCCTGCGCCCTGCGCGCTACGTCATCACCAAAGACAAGCTGATCACCTGTGCGTCTGAAGTCGGTATCTGGGATTATCAGCCGGACGAAGTCGTTGAAAAAGGCCGCGTCGGTCCGGGCGAACTGATGGTGATCGACACCCGCAGCGGCCGTATCCTGCACTCCGCCGAGACCGATGACGATCTGAAAAGCCGCCACCCTTACAAAGAGTGGATGGAGAAAAACGTTAAGCGTCTGGTACCGTTTGAAGAGTTGCCAGACGATCAGGTCGGCAGCCGTGAATTCGACGATGAGCTGCTGGAGACCTTCCAGAAACAGTACGGTTACAGCAGCGAAGAGCTGGATCAGGTCATCCGCGTACTGGGCGAGAACGGTCAGGAAGCTACGGGTTCGATGGGCGATGACACGCCGTTCGCCGTGCTGTCCAGCCGTCCACGCATCATTTATGACTACTTCCGTCAGCAGTTCGCACAGGTAACCAACCCGCCGATCGATCCGCTGCGTGAAGCGCATGTAATGTCGCTGGCGACCAGTATTGGTCGCGAGATGAACGTATTCTGTGAAGCGGAAGGTCAGGCTCACCGCCTGAGCTTTAAATCGCCGATCCTGCTTTACTCCGACTTCACACAGTTGACGTCGCAGGATGAACTGCACTATCGCGCCGACACGTTGGATCTGACGTTTGATCCGTCGCAGCAAACGCTGCAACAGACAATCGAGAAGCTGTGTGACGAAGCAGAAAGCAAAGTCAGAGACGGAGCCGTGCTGCTGGTGCTTTCCGACCGTGGCATTAGCGAATCACGCCTGCCTGTCCCTGCGCCGATGGCCGTCGGTGCCGTTCAGCGCCGTCTGGTCGAAAAGAGCCTGCGCTGTGATGCCAACATCATTGTCGAAACCGCCAGCGCGCGCGATCCGCACCACTTTGCCGTGCTGTTAGGCTTTGGTGCGACGGCTATCTATCCTTACCTCGCCTACGAAACGCTGGCGCGGATGGTGGATAACCACACGATCGACAAACCTTATCGTGCCGTGATGCTGAACTACCGTAACGGCATCAATAAAGGCCTGTACAAGATTATGTCCAAAATGGGCATCTCGACGATTGCGTCTTATCGCTGTTCCAAGCTGTTTGAAGCGGTGGGCCTGCATAAAGATGTGTCGACGCAATGCTTCCTGGGCGTCGTCAGCCGCATCGGCGGTGCAAACTACAGCGACTTCGAACAGGATCTGTTGAACCTGTCTAAGCGTGCCTGGCTGAAACGTAAAACGCTGGAACAGGGCGGCCTGCTGAAATTTGTTCACGGCGGCGAATACCATGCCTACAACCCGGATGTCGTCACCACGCTGCAAACTGCGGTGAAAACCGGGGAGTACAGCGATTACGAGCAATACGCCAAACTGGTTAACGAGCGTCCAGCAGCGACCTTACGCGACCTGCTGGCACTGAAACCGCAAGAAGGCGCGGCCATCGCGATCGACAGCGTTGAACCCGCTTCTGAAATGTTCAAACGCTTCGATACCGCGGCCATGTCCATCGGTGCACTCAGCCCCGAAGCCCACGAATCGCTGGCAGAGGCGATGAACGGACTGGGCGGCTTCTCCAACTCCGGTGAAGGCGGCGAAGATCCGGCGCGTTACGGCACCAATAAAGTGTCCCGTATCAAGCAGGTTGCTTCTGGCCGCTTTGGTGTGACGCCAGCCTATCTGGTTAACGCCGATGTGATTCAGATTAAAGTGGCGCAGGGCGCGAAGCCGGGCGAAGGCGGTCAGTTACCGGGTGATAAAGTCACGCCGTACATTGCTCGTCTGCGCTATTCCGTGCCGGGCGTGACGCTAATTTCACCACCGCCGCACCACGATATTTACTCTATCGAAGATCTGGCACAGCTGATTTTCGATCTGAAGCAGGTCAACCCGAAAGCGATGATTTCGGTAAAACTGGTGTCCGAACCGGGCGTCGGAACTATCGCGACGGGCGTTGCCAAAGCGTACGCCGATTTGATCACCATCGCCGGTTACGACGGCGGCACGGGTGCCAGCCCGCTGTCCTCCGTGAAATACGCGGGATGCCCGTGGGAGCTGGGGCTGGTTGAAACGCAACAGGCTTTGGTCTCCAACGGCCTGCGTCACAAAATCCGCCTTCAGGTGGACGGTGGCTTGAAAACCGGTCTGGATATCGTCAAAGCCGCAATTCTGGGTGCAGAAAGCTTCGGCTTCGGCACCGGACCAATGGTTGTGCTGGGCTGTAAATACCTGCGAATCTGTCACCTGAATAACTGTGCGACAGGTGTTGCAACGCAGGATGAGAAACTACGCCGCGATCACTACCACGGTCTGCCTGAGCGTGTAACCAACTACTTCCACTTCATCGCGCATGAAACTCGCGTGCTGATGGCTGAACTGGGCGTGAGCCGTCTGGTGGATCTGATTGGTCGTACCGATTTGCTGGTTGAGCTGGACGGTTTCAGTGCGAAACAGAACAAGCTGGATCTGTCGCCGCTGCTGCACGCAGCACAGCCTCAGCCAGGCAAAGCGCTGTACTGCACGGAAAGCAATCTGTCGTTCGATAAAGGCTTGCTGAACAAAGAGCTGCTGGCGCAGGCACAGTCGCACATCGATGCGAAACAGGGTAAAGCGCTCTACTTCGATATCCGTAACACCGATCGCTCCGTCGGCGCGACGCTGTCCGGCGCGATTGCCGAGAAACATGGCGATCAAGGGCTGGCGGGCGATCCAATTAAAGCACACTTCTCCGGTACCGCAGGACAGAGCTTTGGCGTCTGGAACGCCGGCGGCGTAGAGCTGAAATTAACCGGTGATGCCAACGACTACGTGGGCAAAGGCATGGCGGGCGGCAGCATCTCCGTGCGTCCTCCAGTCGGTTCTGCCTTCCGCAGCCACGAAGCCAGCATCATCGGTAACACCTGCCTCTACGGCGCTACTGGCGGCAAACTGTTTGCCGCGGGCCGTGCAGGTGAGCGTTTCGCCGTACGTAACTCCGGCTGTATCACCGTGGTAGAAGGCATCGGCGATAACGGCTGTGAATACATGACAGGCGGTATCGTCTGCGTACTGGGTCGTACCGGCGTGAACTTTGGCGCAGGTATGACCGGTGGATTCGCCTACGTGCTGGATGAAGACGGTGAATTCCGCAAACGCGTTAACCCGGAACTGGTGGAAGTGCTGGATGTCGAAGAACTGGCTATTCATGAAGAACACCTTCGTGGCCTGATCACCGAGCATGTGCAGAATACCGGTTCACACCGCGGAGAAGAGATCCTCGCTAACTGGCCGACCTGGGCACCGAAATTTGCTCTGGTGAAACCGAAGTCAAGTGATGTGAAGGCATTGTTGGGTCACCGTAGTCGTTCCGCAGCCGAGCTGCGGGTTCAGGCGCAGTAAGAGGTCATCATGAGTCAGAATGTTTACCAGTTTATCGACTTACAGCGCGTTGATCCGCCCAAGAAGCCGCTGAAGATTCGTAAAATTGAATTTGTTGAGATCTACGAGCCGTTCTCAGAAAGCCAGTCCAAAGCCCAGGCAGACCGCTGCCTGGCGTGCGGTAACCCTTACTGTGAGTGGAAGTGTCCGGTACATAACTACATCCCGAACTGGCTGAAGCTGGCGAACGAAGGCCGCATTATCGAAGCGGCTGAGTTATCGCACCAGACCAACAGCCTGCCGGAAGTCTGCGGTCGCGTATGCCCGCAGGACCGTCTGTGTGAAGGGTCTTGTACGCTGAATGATGAATTCGGCGCGGTCACCATCGGCAACATCGAACGCTACATCAATGATAAAGCGATAGAGATGGGCTGGAAGCCAAGCGTTGCCAACGTCAAACCAACCGGCAAACGCGTCGCCATCATTGGCGCAGGCCCTGCTGGGCTGGCGTGTGCCGATGTGCTGGCACGCAGCGGTGTACAGGCTGTCGTGTTCGATCGTCATCCTGAGATCGGTGGTCTGCTGACCTTCGGTATCCCTTCTTTCAAGCTGGAAAAAGAAGTGATGGTGAAACGTCGTGAGATCTTCACCGAGATGGGCATCGAATTCCGTCTGAATACCGAAGTTGGTAAAGACGTGCAGATGAAAGCGCTGCTGGACGAGTACGATGCAGTCTTCCTCGGCGTCGGCACCTATCAGTCTATGCGTGGCGGATTGGACAATGAAGACGCTCAGGGTGTCTACGATGCGCTGCCGTTCCTGATCGCTAACACCAAGCAACTGATGGGCTTTGAAGCCGCAGTAGACGAGCCTTACATCAGCATGCAAGGTAAACGCGTTGTGGTGCTGGGCGGTGGTGATACCGCGATGGACTGCGTGCGTACCTCGATTCGTCAGGGCGCAACGCACGTTACCTGTGCCTATCGTCGTGATGAAGAGAACATGCCGGGCTCCAAGCGCGAAGTGAAAAACGCGCGTGAAGAAGGCGTCGAGTTCAAATTCAACCTGCAACCGTTAAGCGTCGAGATCAATGGCGCAGGCAAAGTGTGCGGCGTGAAAATGGCACGTACTGCGCTGGGCGCACCAGATGCCAACGGCCGTCGTCGTCCTGAAATCGTAGAGGGCTCCGAGCACGTACTGGAAGCCGATGCAGTCATCATGGCGTTTGGCTTCCGTCCGCACAAAATGGCGTGGCTGGCAGAACATGACGTCAAGCTGGACGACCAAGGTCGCATTGTCGCACCAGAAAGCTGCGATAACGCCTTCCAGACCAGCAACCCGAAAATCTTTGCGGGTGGCGATGCAGTACGCGGTTCCGATCTGGTGGTTACCGCCATCGCAGAAGGCCGTAAAGCCGCTGACGGTATCATGAACTATCTGGAAGTGTAAGAACGACCCACTTCTCTTAAGGGCAGCGTAGGCTGCCCTTTTCTTTTTTAGTCTTTACCGGAAATTTCGGTTAGCGGCCGATGGCAATTATCTCAATTTTCCTCCTACGGAATATCACACCAAACAGGCTAATAAAACCTTCGTCTTTCCACTGGGTTCTAAAGAACCTTTCGTAATAAATCCTGCAATATCACGTTAACGACCTACACTTACCTCCGGCATTAACTTGTCTTTATTGAGATTGGATTTCATTAAGTGAGGAAGGAACTATGACAGTCGAAGTGGCTCTTGTAACAGGAGCCGGTCAAGGTATTGGCCGCGCTATTGCTCTCAGACTGGCGGCAGACGGTTTTGCCGTCGCCATCGTGGACTATAACCAAGAAACCGCACACCGCGTGGCGCAGGAAATCGAAAAATCCGGCGGGCAGGCCATCGCACTACAGGCGGACGTCGCGGATCGTGAAGCGGTTTTCGCCGCTGTCGCAGAAACCAAAAAGCGCTTTGGTGACTTTAACGTCATCGTCAATAACGCTGGTGTTGCCCCTTCAACCCTGATTGAAGACATCACGCCAGACGTTGTCGATCGCGTTTATAACATCAACGTCAAAGGCGTTATCTGGGGCATTCAGGCTGCGCTCGATGCCTTCAAATCTCTGGGACACGGCGGAAAAATCATCAATGCCTGTTCGCAGGCGGGGCATGTGGGCAACCCCGAACTTGCCGTCTACAGCTCAAGTAAATTCGCAGTTCGTGGCTTAACACAAACGGCCGCACGCGATTTAGCGCCGCTGGGTATCACGGTCAATGGTTACTGTCCGGGTATCGTAAAAACGCCAATGTGGGATGAAATTGATCGGAAGATCTCCGAATCCGCAGGGAAGCCGCGTGGCTATGCGACGGAAGAGTTCGCCAAACGCATCACGCTGGGCCGCCTTTCCGAACCGGAAGATGTCGCTGCCTGCGTGTCCTACCTGGCCAGCCACGATTCCGACTATATGACGGGGCAGTCGCTGTTGATTGATGGCGGAATGGTGTTCAGTTAACCGCATAGTCCGCGAACAACGGGAATAAGAAAGGGCACCACAAGGGTGCCCTTAAACATTACTTCACAACCCGTAGCGACGGGCGGCCACCTTTAGGCGGCTGTGGTGGTTCATCATCAGAACCCGAGCCATCGTCAGGCGCTTCAGAATCAGGTGAGCTATCGACAATCGACATGACCGTCCCTGAAGCGGGTCCGCCTTCCTGAAAGTCTTCATACTCACCTGCAGATTCGTAAGCAGGTTCGGACTCAAACATCGTTCCAGCCCCGTTCTCACGTGCATAAATCGCCATGACGGCCGCCATCGGCACATAAACCTGACGCGGTACGCCGCCAAAACGGGCATTGAAACGAACGCTGTCATCAGCTAACTCAAGGCCGCCAACAGCGCGCGGTGCGATATTCAGCACGATCTGGCCGTCACGGGCGAACTCCATCGGCACCATAACATCCGGCAGAGTGACATCTACCACCAGATGAGGCGTTAATTGGTTATCCAGTAACCAATCATAAAAAGCCCGTAATAAATACGGACGACGCGGAGACAGTTGAGACAACGCCATACGGTTTAACCTCGGGTTTGCAAACGCATTTCACGTTCCACTTCCGTCAGGGAAGCCAGGAACGCATCACGCTCAAAGACGCGAGTCATGTAGCCTTTCAGCTCTTTCGCGCCCGAACCACTCAGTTCAATGCCTAACTGCGGCAAACGCCACAGCAGCGGAGCCAGATAGCAATCCACCAGGCTGAACTCTTCGCTCATGAAATAAGGTGCTTCATTGAAGACGGGGGCAATGGCCAGCAGTTCTTCACGCAATTGCTTACGCGCGGCGTCCGCTTCCTGAGCGCTGCCGTGCGTAATTTTCTTCAGCAAAGAATACCAGTCGCTCTCAATGCGGTGCATCATCAGGCGGCTGTTACCGCGCGCAACCGGATAGACAGGCATTAACGGCGGATGAGGAAAACGTTCATCCAGATACTCCATGATAATACGTGATTCATAGAGCGTCAGTTCACGATCGACCAGCGTTGGCACGGAACCGTAAGGATTGAGGTCAATAAGATCCTGAGGCAGATTATCCATGTCTACCTGCTCAATCTCGACACTCACACCCTTTTCCGCCAATACGATGCGGACCTGATGGCTAAAAATGTCGGATGGACCAGAAAACAGCGTCATTACCGAACGTTTGTTGGCAGCGACAGCCATGAAAACCTCCAAGTTTATCGAGAAAATATGGCGAATAACCGCGCAGTCAGTAACCTGCAAACCGCTATTCGAAATGCTGCTCGCCAATGTGTGTAAACGTCACCGGATAAAAATCCAGCTGTTTTAAACAGCTACACGATAGCCTACACACAGGCATAAAATCGGCGGACAGTTTATCAGATTTTGTTCGTTTTGTGGGGATATAAGCGGATAATCTTATTTAACAAAATGATAAATAAGTGTTTTTTTATGAAATACAAATTTTTCATTTGCAATCGTGAAGTCTAAACAACGCTGTCAGAGAATAATCTATCCCCTGCATTAGCCTGCGCTGAACCGTCAAGTCCCTGGAAGCCGACGAGGGCCGTCGGCTTCTAAGTAAGCGAAATTAAAGCACATTGACGCCGTTAAGCTGGCGGTTAAGGTCGTGCCGCCGTGCCATCCGGCAAGCGTGCATTCGTCCATGACGGCAATCCACCTTCAACAGGGAATTGCTTCGCTTTTTGCTCATCGATATCAATCCCTAATCCTGGCTTATCGTTCAGGTATGCGTATCCGCCTTCAATATCTGGGCAGCCGGGGAAAACGTCCCGTAGCGCTTCATTCATCGGCGTATATTCTTGAATACCCAGATTAGTGATGCTCATATCAATGTGCATATTCGCAACTACGCCAACAGGTGAAATATCCCCCGGCCCATGCCAGGCGGTTCTCACACCATGAAATTCGGCGAGTGTCGCCAGTTTTTTGGCTGGCGTAATCCCACCGATCATACTGATATGGCAGCGAATAAAATCAATCAGATGATTGGTTATCAGGTGCTTGTATTCGGCAACATGGACAAACAGTTCTCCCATCGCGATTGGGGTGGATGTTTGTTGGCGCATCACGCTAAGGAAATCAACATTCTCTGGAGCAACGGGGTCTTCAAGATAAAAGAGCTTGTAATCTTCCAGGGACTTCGCCATTTGCAACGCGGTAACCGGCGATACCCGCTCATGAACATCATGAATAAATTCAACATCAAACCCAATCTTATTGCGCAGATGATCGAAAAAGGCCGGAATACTTCTGGCATAAGCATCAGGATCGAAATAAATACCGGGCGTCTTCGTTCTTGGTGAGCGCTTCGGCGTGATATTGGCTTTATCCAACTGAGTGGCAATCAGTTTGAGGTCTTCCGTCCCGGCTCCACCGTACATGCCCATCTGACAACGAACATACTGATACCCCTCTTCCATTGCCGCACGGATGTTATCTTCCGCCGCGACCGCATCCGCACCATCGCAATGACGATAAAGCGGAATACCGTCACGGCATTTGCCGCCCAGCAATTCATAGACCGGCAGGTTAGCGACTTTACCCTTGATATCCCACAGCGCCATATCGATAGCCGAGATCGCATTGTTCATCACCGGCCCATTGCGCCAATAGCCGCTCACGACAGCGGACTGCCAGATATCTTCAATACGAGAAGGATCTTTCCCGATCAGGAAAGGCTTCATGTACTCATTAATGGCCGCTTCAACCGCGAAAATACGTTGGGTAAAGGTTGCACATCCCAAACCGTATAAACCGTCCTGATTGGTTTCGACCTTGACGACAACCAGATCAATGCCACCCGGTGCCGTTAGAATCGTCTTTACGTTTGTTACCTTTATCATGCAAAAACTCCTGTGATAGCCACAATCAGATTATGTAGAATCTCATTTGTTGTATGACATCATATCTCTTGAGGTATTACTATCAAAAGAAAAAAATAAAAGCAACTTATATCGAGGAGAAAACAGGGAAGTACAGCAGGTTGAAGGGGGTGTCACGAAAGGTAATCATTTTAATAAATTAGATAAATAGTGGATCGCTACGGGTACATTTCAGATACAAAAAATATCGCGAAGTCACATCAATTGCCGATGCTACAAAGCAAGCATCAGCAGGCCGTTACTGACATAGGAATAAAGGAGAGGTAAGCGACCTGAGAAATAGGGTGATATTTACACGTTAGTTATTATCGAGGTTGTTAATCATAACAATGTTACATTCCATCGCCTGATCCAGGCATAGCTTAGCGGTTTCAACATCACGATTTTTTATTGCCATAAAAATTTTGATATGCGCATCAATACTATCCAACGTTATGCCTAGCACGCGGTTTAACTCTTCCAGATAGAAATAGTACATATTTTTCACATACTTAATTGCATGTGAAAACACTTTATTGTGCGCCGCATTGATAATCGCCATGTGGAAATCCAGGTCGGCCTGAGAGTATTTTTTATAGTCGTTTTTGTTGACCAGCATTCGGTTAAGTGCATCTTCTATAAGAGCAATATCCTCATCCGTTGCATTTTTTGCCGCCAGCTCGATGCACTTAAATTCCACCGTTTGCCGAAACACCATCATGTCCATGAATTCACCTTTCGTCAGGTGAAGAATCGGCTTGTCATTCGCCTGCATACGGAAGCTTTCAATTTCATTTGAAACAAAAGAACCTCGACCATGTTTGGTATAGATGATTCCCAGGTTTCTCAATTTTTGCACCGCACTGCGAATACTCGTTCTACTTACTTCAAAAGCTTCACTTAATTCAAACTCAGACGGTAATTTCTCACCCTGTTTCCACTCACCGCTGAGTATTTTTTTCTGCATCTTCTGATAAACGGCTTCAGCAATATTATTTCTTGGTATTGATTCTATATTGTCCATAACGCCTCAAATCAATTATTGGAATCATGATCACAAAAAAACGCTTTGACTGTTGATTGAAGTATAACAAAGCGACACCATCACTTCCACTCGTTAGTTGTATGACAACATGATGTATGACAATACTACCTCTTAAAAAATAACCTATTCACTACTCAATAATCAGTTAAGGAGTTGATAATGGATGCCGCAAAACTATTTGATCTATCAGGGAAAACTGCACTCATTACCGGTTCTGCAAGAGGCCTCGGTTTTTCCTATGCAGAAGGATTAGCATCGGCTGGTGCCGCCATTGTACTTAGTGACATCAGAGAAGAAACGCTGAACGAGGCGGTACAAAAGCTAACGGCAAAGGGCTATAACGCTAAAGGTTACGTGATTGATGTCTCAAAAGAAGACCAGATCGTCAATGCATTCAACCTGATGGATGCCGCTGGTATAGAAATCGACATTGTGATTAATAACGCAGGGATCCAACATCGTCAACCGTTAGTCGACCTCGCGCTACAGGACTGGCAGCGCGTCATGGATATTCACCTGACAGGAACATTCCTCGTGTCGCGCGAGGCTGCAATCCGTATGATAAAACGCGGGCGCGGCGGCAAATTTATCAATATCTGTTCACTGACCAGTGAACAAGCACGTCCTACCGTCGCCCCTTATACCGCCGCTAAAGGCGGAATCAAAATGTTGACGCGCTCCATGTCGGCAGAATGGGCAGAATATAACATTCAAGCGAACGCAATCGGCCCCGGCTACATACTGACTGACATGAATGAAGCCTTAATTAAAGATGTTGAGTTCGATAAGTGGGTCAAAAGTAGCAACCCAACTAAACGCTGGGGAAAAACCGAAGAACTTATCGGTACGGCTATTTTCCTGTCTGCTGATGCATCGAATTATATCAATGGTCAGGTCATCTATGTCGATGGCGGATGGTTAGCGGTACTCTGATTCTCAGGAAACTAATATTTGTCAGAGATGATTGATAAGTCAACGTGTGGTTTTAATGCTATCCACCGCGACAAAGGAAAACCACACTATATTATTTTAGAGGTATCAAGATGAAACAAGATACGCTTACCTTTGATGCATGTATTGTTCATGGGAAAAAAGACGTAAAAGTAGAAAGTCGTGAACTGACTTATACCGAAAACGATATTGTCGTTAACGTTGAATGCGGCGGTATTTGTGGCTCAGATATTCATTATTATCATGAAGGCCATGCCGGTTTGTCTGTAATAAAACATCCCATGGTCATTGGTCACGAATTCGTTGGCAGAATTCATCAGGCCCCTGCCAATAGTCAATTAAAAGTCGGCCAAAAAGTTGCGATCAACCCTTCCCAGCCTTGCAACAAATGCGACTATTGTCTGGAAGGCAAGCAGAACGAATGCGCTAGTATGCGATTCATGGGAAGCGCCCAATTTAATCCGCACGTACACGGCGGGTTTGCTCAATATGTCACGGTTTCCGAGCAGCAGTGCTATCCCTATGACGAAAATGTCCCTTCACAAATTATGGCACTGGCGGAACCAACGGCGGTTGTTATTCATGCCATCAACGTCGCAGGCAGCCTGGTCGGTAAAAAAGTCCTGGTCATCGGTGCGGGCCCTATTGGTGCCTTGACGATTGCCGCAGCGAAAGCCTCAGGCGCCGTAGAGATTGTCGCATCCGACATCAGTGAAAGGTGCAGAAACATCGCGCTGGAAATGGGCGCCGATGCCTCCGTCAATCCGCTTGATGAAAGTGCAATGGAAATCTATAACCAAAATAAAGGCTACTTTGATGTGACATTCGAGGCCAGCGGTGCGCCTGCGGCAATCGCCTCATCAGTCTTTGCGACACGCCCTAATGGTTTGATTGTACAAATTGGTATGGGACCAAGCCCTGTTCAATATCCCGTTGCACAAATGCTAGTAAAAGGGTCACGTATTCAACTCGGTGATCGTCAGGTAGAATGTTCATCTGTTTTCCTAAATATTTAGAAGAAGAGCCTGATGGCAACGGTTGAGGTAAAATGCCCGTTTTGTGAGCAAACAGACCCGG